>NZ_JBIAZN010000065.1:0-1048 GCF_042899225.1 Streptomyces sp. NPDC000134 | reverse complement strand
CCTACACCCTTACCCCGGGACAACCACCGCCCGGGATGGACTACCTTCCTGCGTCACCCCATCACTCACCTACTAACCGCTTGGTCCGGCGGCTCCACCACTTTCCTTTCCCCGAAGGGTCCGGAACGGCTTCACGGCCTTAGCATCACGATGCTCGATGTTTGACGCTTCACAGCGGGTACCGGAATATCAACCGGTTATCCATCGACTACGCCTGTCGGCCTCGCCTTAGGTCCCGACTTACCCTGGGCAGATCAGCTTGACCCAGGAACCCTTAGTCAATCGGCGCACACGTTTCCCACGTGTGTATCGCTACTCATGCCTGCATTCTCACTCGTCAACCGTCCACAACTCGCTTACGCGGCTGCTTCACCCGGCAGACGACGCTCCCCTACCCATCACAGCCTCCGTTGGGAGTATTGCTGCAATGACACGACTTCGGCGGTACGCTTGAGCCCCGCTACATTGTCGGCGCGGAATCACTAGACCAGTGAGCTATTACGCACTCTTTCAAGGGTGGCTGCTTCTAAGCCAACCTCCTGGTTGTCTCTGCGACTCCACATCCTTTCCCACTTAGCGTACGCTTAGGGGCCTTAGTCGATGCTCTGGGCTGTTTCCCTCTCGACCATGGAGCTTATCCCCCACAGTCTCACTGCCGCGCTCTCACTTACCGGCATTCGGAGTTTGGCTAAGGTCAGTAACCCGGTAGGGCCCATCGCCTATCCAGTGCTCTACCTCCGGCAAGAAACACACGACGCTGCACCTAAATGCATTTCGGGGAGAACCAGCTATCACGGAGTTTGATTGGCCTTTCACCCCTAACCACAGGTCATCCCCCAGGTTTTCAACCCTGGTGGGTTCGGTCCTCCACGAAGTCTTACCTCCGCTTCAACCTGCCCATGGCTAGATCACTCCGCTTCGGGTCTTGAGCGTGCTACTGAATCGCCCTGTTCGGACTCGCTTTCGCTACGGCTACCCCACCCGGGTTAACCTCGCAACACACCGCAAACTCGCAGGCTCATTCTTCAAAAGGCACGCAGTCACGAGA
>NZ_JBIAZN010000064.1:0-1105 GCF_042899225.1 Streptomyces sp. NPDC000134 | reverse complement strand
CCCGGCTGGCGGCGGCGCTGACCCCGGAGGTGGACGCGGTGCTGGCCCGGTACCCGCTGCGGGAACTGGTCACCGCCTCCGAGCCGCTGCCGCTGCTGGTGGAACGCGAACGCGCCCTGTACGGCGCCTGGTACGAGTTCTTCCCCCGCTCCGAGGGCACCCCCGAACACCCCCACGGCACCTTCCGCACCGCCGCCGGACGCCTGCCCGCCATCGCCGCCATGGGCTTCGACGTCGTCTACCTCCCCCCCATCCACCCCATCGGCACCACCCACCGCAAAGGCCCCAACAACACCCTCACCGCCGGCCCCGGCGACGTCGGCGTGCCCTGGGCCATCGGCTCCCCCGAGGGCGGCCACGACGCCGTCCACCCCGACCTGGGCACCCTCGACGACTTCGACCACTTCGTCGCCCAGGCCCGCGACCTGGGCCTGGAGATCGCCCTGGACTTCGCCCTCCAGTGCTCCCCCGACCACCCCTGGGTCGACAAGCACCCCGAGTGGTTCCACCACCGCGCCGACGGCACCATCGCCTACGCCGAGAACCCGCCCAAGAAGTACCAGGACATCTACCCCATCGCCTTCGACGCCGACATGGACGGCCTGGTCACCGAGACCCTGCGCGTCCTGCGGCACTGGATGGCCCACGGGGTGCGCATCTTCCGCGTCGACAACCCCCACACCAAACCCGTCGTCTTCTGGGAACGGGTCATCGCCGATATCAACGCCACCGACCCCGACGTCATCTTCCTCGCCGAGGCGTTCACCCGCCCCGCGATGATGCGCACCCTCGCCCAGATCGGCTTCCAGCAGTCCTACACCTACTTCACCTGGCGCAACACCAAGGAAGAACTCACCGAATACCTGACCGAACTGTCCGGTGAGACGGCCGCCTACATGCGGCCGAACTTCTTCGTCAACACCCCCGACATCCTGCACGCCTACCTCCAGCACGGCGGCCGGCCCGCCTTCGAGGCCCGCGCGGTCCTCGCCGCCACCCTCTCCCCCACCTGGGGCATCTACAGCGGCTACGAACTGTGCGAGAACACCCCGCTGCGCGAAGGCAGCGAGGAATACCTCGACTCGGAGAAGTACCAGCTCAGGCC
>NZ_JBIAZN010000063.1:0-1111 GCF_042899225.1 Streptomyces sp. NPDC000134 | reverse complement strand
CGACCCCAAACCCTACGTCTGGACGAAGACCGCAGACGCGATCCTTGAACGCCTCGTCGGCTATCTGAATAGAATTCCTGACTCAGAAGACTAGGGTCCGTCTTCAAAGATCATCCGGGTGGTGGATCATGGTGTCGTGGTACGTCGTCATGAACTCACCGATCAAGAGTGGGAGTTGCTCGCTCCGCTGATACCGCGGGCCGCGACGGGACGTCCCCGCGTGGAGGACCGGCAGGTCATCAACGGGATGGTCTACAAGATCCGCACCGGCATCTCATGGCGTGACCTGCCCGAACGCTACGGGCCATGGCAGACGGTCTACACCCGCTTCCGCCGCTACGCGATCGACGGCGTGTTCACCCGGGCCCTGCAGCAGATTCAGGCCCGGGCGGACGCAGCCGGGGACATCGACTGGCTGGTGCGGATCGACTCCACCATCGTCCGCGCCCACCAGCACGCCGCCGCCACCGGCCGAAAAGGGGGATGCGCCGGCAGGACGAACCGGACGATCACGCCCTCGGCCGGTCCCGCGGCGGACTGACCACGAAAGTCCACCTCGCCTGCGACGGCAAGGGCCGCCCTCTGGCCCTCCTCGTCACGCCGGGCCAGCGCCATGACAGTGTCTGCGCACGCATTCTGCTCGAACGCATCCGGGTGCCCCGCAGCGGCCTCGGCCGGCCACGCTCCCGACCCGACCAGGTCATCGCGGACAAGGCTTACAGCTCCCGCGGTTTCCGCGCCTACTTGCGGCGACGCGGCATCGCGCACACCATTCCCGAGAAGGCCGACCAGCGGCGGCACCGTCTGCGGCGGAAGCCTCGGCGGTCGACCGCCGGGGTTCGACCGGGAGACTTACCGCCGACGCAACCTCGTCGAGCGCTGCTTCAACCGGCTCAAGGGCTTCCGCGGCATTGCGACCAGATATGAAAAGACCGCCATCTCATACGAGGCAGCGGTCAGTCTCGCGTCGCTCCTGCTCTGGGCAAGATCCGTTTGAAGACGGACCCTAGTCTTCCGAGTCAGGAGTTCTTTGAAAAACTGTAGGCTTGGAGCGTGGCTCGTACGGGGCGGCCGAAGGCCGAGTTGGTGTTGTCGGTGGAGGAGCGGGCGG
>NZ_JBIAZN010000062.1:0-1129 GCF_042899225.1 Streptomyces sp. NPDC000134 | reverse complement strand
GAGTCAGGAGTTCTTTGAAAAACTGTAGGCTTGGAGCGTGGCTCGTACGGGGCGGCCGAAGGCCGAGTTGGTGTTGTCGGTGGAGGAGCGGGCGGCGCTTGAGGGGTGGGTGCGGCGTCGTTCGACTCCTCAGTCGTGGGCGGTGCGGTGCCGGATCATCCTGGCCTGCGCGGACGGCATGTCGAACAAGGACGTCGGCGCCCTGGTGGGCATGACGGGGCAGTCGGTGGGCCGCTGGCGCTCGAGGTTCGTCGAGCATCGGATCGCCGGCCTGGGTGACCTGCCCAGATCCGGCGGCCCTCGTTCGGTGAGCGACGAGCAGGTCGCCGCACTGGTGAAGCGGACGCTGGAGTCGACCCCGAGGAACGCCACGCACTGGTCGACGAGAGCGATGGCCAAAGAACTCGGCCTGTCCCAGTCGACCGTTTCTCGGATCTGGCGTGCCTTCGGTCTGCAGCCGCACCGCTCGCAGACCTTCAAGCTGTCGACGGACCCGTACTTCGTCGACAAGGTGCACGATGTCGTGGGCCTGTATATGGACCCGCCCGAGCGGGCGCTGGTGTTCTGCGTGGACGAGAAGACGCAGATCCAGGCCCTGGACCGCTCCCAGCCGGTACTGCCGATGATGCCCGGCGTTCCTCAGCGGGTCACCCACGACTACGTCCGCGCCGGCACCACCACCTTGTTCGCGGCACTCGAGGTCGCCACCGGCAAAGTGATCGGTTCCCTTCACCGCCGGCACCGGGCCGAGGAGTTCAAGAAGTTCCTGATCAAGCTTGACCAGGAGATCCCGGCAGATCTGCAGGTGCACCTGATCCTCGACAACTACGCCACCCACAAGACGCCGGCCATCAAAAGCTGGCTGATCGCCCACCCCCGCTTCCAGATGCACTTCACGCCCACCGGTTCGTCCTGGCTCAACCTTGTGGAGCGGTGGTTCGCTGAGCTGACCAACAAGCAGATACGACGCGGCGTGCACAAGAGCGTCCACGCTCTCGAGAAGGACATCCGCACCTGGATCGCCACATGGAACACCGACCCCAAGCCCTACATCTGGACCAGAACCGCGGACGAGATCCTCGAACGCCTCGCCAGCTATTTACGCAGGATTCCTGACTCAGAAGACTAG
>NZ_JBIAZN010000061.1:0-1140 GCF_042899225.1 Streptomyces sp. NPDC000134 | reverse complement strand
CTAGTCTTCTGAGTCAGGAATCCTGTTCAGATGTGTAGGGTTGCCTGGTGGCACGTACTGGGCGGCCGAAGGCCGAGTTGATCCTGTCGGATGCGGAACGGGCTGCGCTGGAGGGATGGGTGCGGCGCCGTTCCACTCCGCAGGCGTGGGCTTTGCGGTGTCGGATCATCCTGGCCTGCGCGACAGGCGCGTCGAACAAAGACGTGGCCGCGCAGTTGGGCTCCACGCCGCATGCGGTGGGCCGCTGGCGGAAGCGGTTCGTCGAGCACCGGATCGCCGGCCTGGGTGATATGCCGCGGCCGGGCGGCCCCCGGACGGTCACCGACGAGCAGGTCGCTGCGGTGGTGAAGCGGACGCTCGAGTCGACGCCGAAGAACGCCACGCACTGGTCGACGCGGGCCATGGCCCAGGAGATGGGCCTGTCGCAGTCGACCGTGTCACGGATCTGGCGGGCCTTCGGTCTGCAGCCGCACCGCACAGAGACCTTCAAGCTGTCCACGGACCCGTACTTCGTCGACAAGGTCCACGACGTCGTCGGCCTGTATCTGGACCCGCCCGAACGCGCTCTGGTGTTCTGCGTCGACGAAAAGTCGCAGATCCAGGCTCTGGACCGCTCCCAGCCGGTGCTGCCGATGATGCCCGGCGTCCCGCAGCGCCTCACCCACGACTACGTGCGCGCGGGCACCACCACGCTGTTCGCCGCTCTCGAGGTGGCCACCGGCAAGGTGATCGGCTCCTTGCACCGCCGGCACCGGGCCGAGGAGTTCAAGAAGTTCCTGATCAAACTCGACCAGGAGATACCGGCAGACCTGGACGTGCACCTGGTGCTGGACAACTACGCCACCCACAAGACCCCGGCGATCAAGACCTGGCTGGTAGCTCATCCCCGCTTCCACCTGCACTTCACGCCCACCGGATCGTCCTGGCTCAACCTGGTGGAACGCTGGTTCGCAGAGCTGACGAACAAGCAGATACGACGCGGAGTCCACAAGAGCGTCCAGGCGCTGGAGAAGGACATCCGCGCCTGGATCGCCGCATGGAACACCGACCCCAAACCCTACGTCTGGACGAAGACCGCAGACGCGATCCTTGAACGCCTCGTCGGCTATCTGAATAGAATTCCTGACTCAGAAGACTAGG
>NZ_JBIAZN010000060.1:0-1244 GCF_042899225.1 Streptomyces sp. NPDC000134 | reverse complement strand
CCGAGCCGGGAGCGGTTCCCGCCGGTGATCTGGTGCGCCGCGTGGACGTGTCCGGGCTGACGGGTAACGAGCGCCGGACCGTGGTGGTGGAGCGGACCGCCGAGGCGGTGGACCGGCTCGACCCCGGGGCCGGAGTGATGCTCCAGGCGGTGTGGTGCGACGCCGGAGCGGACGAGGCGGGCCATCTGGTACTGGTGGTCCACCACCTCGCCGTCGACGGTGTCTCCTGGCGCATCCTGCTGCCGGACCTCGCCCAGGCGTACGCGGCGCACGCGGACGGCCGACAGCCGGTCCTCCAGCCGGTGGGCACATCGGTGCTCCAGTGGGCCAAGGCGCTGCACGGGCTGGCGCACGGCCCCGAGCGCGAGGCCGAACTGCCGTTGTGGTCCGCGGTGCTCACCGGTGCGGACCCGCTGCTGGGCCGGCGTGCCCTGGACCCGGCACGCGATGTCCACGCCCGGCGCCGCACCATGTCACTCACACTGCCCGAGGCGTGGACGACCGAGGTGCTGACCGGTGTCACCAAGACGTTCCACGCCCAGGTGAACGACGTGCTGCTGACGGCGATGGCGCTGGCCGTGCAGGACTGGCGGCGCCGCCGCGGACTGCCGGGCTCCGCCGTCCTGCTCGACGTGGAGGGCCACGGCCGCGAGGACGTCGTACCCGGCACCGACCTCTCCCGTACCGTCGGCTGGTTCACCAGCCTGTTCCCCGTCCGGCTCGAGCCCGAACTGTCGGACTGGGACGACCTCTGGGCGGCAGGCCCGACGGTCGGTGCCGCCCTGAAACGGGTGAAGGAACAGATACGCGCCCTGCCCGACCACGGCATCGGCTACGGCCTGCTGCGCCACCTCAACCCGGCCACCGCCAGGACCCTCGCCAGAGCGGGCCGCCCGCAGATCGGCTTCAACTACCTCGGCCGCTTCACCACCGCCACGGGCTCGCCCGACTGGGAACCGGACCACGAGTTCGGCGGGTTCTCCGGCGGCGCCGACCCCGAACTACCCCTCGCCCACACCCTGGAACTCAACGCCCTCACCGAGGACAGCCCCGAAGGCCAGCGGCTCGTCGCCCACTGGTCCTGGGCGGAGGACGTCTTCTCCCAGGAAGACGTCCAGGACCTGGCCCGCACCTGGTTCAAGGCCCTCGAAACCCTCGCCACCCACGCCCAGAACCCCGACACCGGCGGACACAGCCCCTCCGACCTGCCCTTCGTGACCCTCACCCAAGACGACATCGACCAG
>NZ_JBIAZN010000059.1:0-1414 GCF_042899225.1 Streptomyces sp. NPDC000134 | reverse complement strand
AACACAGTGGACGCGAGCAACTGAGGACAAGCCCTCGGCCTATTAGTACCAGTCAACTCCACACCTTACGGTGCTTCCATATCTGGCCTATCAACCCAGTCGTCTACTGGGAGCCTTAACCCCTCAAGGGGGTGGGAGTCCTCATCTCGAAGCAGGCTTCCCGCTTAGATGCTTTCAGCGGTTATCCCTCCCGAACGTAGCCAACCAGCCATGCCCTTGGCAGAACAACTGGCACACCAGAGGTTCGTCCGTCCCGGTCCTCTCGTACTAGGGACAGCCCTTCTCAAGACTCCTACGCGCACAGCGGATAGGGACCGAACTGTCTCACGACGTTCTAAACCCAGCTCGCGTACCGCTTTAATGGGCGAACAGCCCAACCCTTGGGACCGACTCCAGCCCCAGGATGCGACGAGCCGACATCGAGGTGCCAAACCATCCCGTCGATATGGACTCTTGGGGAAGATCAGCCTGTTATCCCCGGGGTACCTTTTATCCGTTGAGCGACGGCGCTTCCACAAGCCACCGCCGGATCACTAGTCCCGACTTTCGTCCCTGCTCGACCCGTCGGTCTCACAGTCAAGCTCCCTTGTGCACTTACACTCAACACCTGATTACCAACCAGGCTGAGGGAACCTTTGGGCGCCTCCGTTACTCTTTAGGAGGCAACCGCCCCAGTTAAACTACCCATCAGACACTGTCCCTGATCCGGATCACGGACCCAGGTTAGACATCCAGCACGACCAGACTGGTATTTCAACGACGACTCCACCTGAACTGGCGTCCAAGCTTCACAGTCTCCCAGCTATCCTACACAAGCCGAACCGAACACCAATATCAAACTGTAGTAAAGGTCCCGGGGTCTTTCCGTCCTGCTGCGCGAAACGAGCATCTTTACTCGTAGTGCAATTTCACCGGGCCTATGGTTGAGACAGTCGAGAAGTCGTTACGCCATTCGTGCAGGTCGGAACTTACCCGACAAGGAATTTCGCTACCTTAGGATGGTTATAGTTACCACCGCCGTTTACTGGCGCTTAAGTTCTCAGCTTCGCCCCACCGAAATGGAGCTAACCGGTCCCCTTAACGTTCCAGCACCGGGCAGGCGTCAGTCCGTATACATCGCCTTACGGCTTCGCACGGACCTGTGTTTTTAGTAAACAGTCGCTTCTCGCTGGTCTCTGCGGCCACCCCCAGCTCAGACAGCAAGTGTCATCACCGGAAATGGCCCCCCTTCTCCCGAAGTTACGGGGGCATTTTGCCGAGTTCCTTAACCATAGTTCACCCGAACGCCTCGGTATTCTCTACCTGACCACCTGAGTCGGTTTAGGGTACGGGCCGCCATGAAACTCGCTAGAGGCTTTTCTCGACAGCATAGGATCATCCACTTCACCACAATCGGCTCGGCATCAGGTCTCAG
>NZ_JBIAZN010000058.1:0-1462 GCF_042899225.1 Streptomyces sp. NPDC000134 | reverse complement strand
GGCACTGACATTGATGCTGATACTCGGGTTCCGGCGGCCGTGACTCGGGCACTGACTGACGCCCTGCTGGGCTGTCTTCGCGTTGGTCTGTCCGGCCGCCGGAACCCGTTCTCACGGCTCCGGCCGGGCGGAACATGACCTGATAGGAGCTTGGTCAGAAGCCCCTTCAATGTCCTGTCTGCGCCACCCGGCCGGCGCCTACCTTCGGCTGGGAAGGCAGTATCAGCATGGCATCACAGGTCGCGGGGGACACCGTGGACCGGGACGTGTTCGGCGGGGTCGACTCCCACGCCGACACCGTCCACGTCGCGGTCATCAGCGACAACGGCGGCCATCTCGCGGACGCGGAGTTCGCCACCACCACCGCTGGATACGCAGCGGCCCTGGCCTTCCTGGCCGCCCACGGACGTGTGGTCGCGATCGGGGTGGAAGGCACCTCGTCCTACGGGGCCGGCTTCACCCGCACCGCCCGCTCCCGCGGGCACCGGGTCGTCGAGGTCAACCGCCCCGACAGGGCCGAACGCCGCCGCACCGGCAAGTCCGACCCGATCGACGCCTACGCTGCCGCCCGCGCTGCCCTGTCCGGCAGAGCCTCCAGCTCCCCCAAGGACGACACGGTCGCCGGGATACGTGCCCTGCACAACGCGGCCCGCTCCGCCGTCAAGGCCCGCACCGCCGCACTCAACCAGATCGGCAACGTCCTCATCACCGCCCCGGACGCCATCCGCGCGAAATACGGGCAGCTCAAGGGAACCGACCGCACCCAGGCCCTGGCCCGGCTGCGGCCGGCCGGTGACGCCCTCCACGTCGCCGTCCTGACCGCACTGAAGAGCCTCGCCCGCCGAGTCAAGGAACTCACCGCCGAGCACGAGACGCTGACGCGGGCCCTGGATGCCGAGGTCACCACCCACAACCCGGGTTTGCGGGCCGCCTACGGTGTCGGCCCCGACACCGCCGCACAACTGCTGATCACCGCAGGCGGCAACCCCGAACGGATGCGGACCGAGGCGTCCTTCGCAGCCCTCTGCGGAGCCGCCCCGGTCCCTGCCTCCAGCGGCAGAACCAACCGGCACCGCCTCTCCCGAGGCGGTGACCGAACAGCCAACGCAGCCCTCTACCGCATCGCCCTGGTCCGCATGTCCGGCGACGCCCCCACCCGGGCCTACGTCGCACGACAGACCGCTGCCGGACGGACCAAGAAGGAAATCATCCGGATGCTGAAACGGGCCATCGCCCGGGAGATGTTCCGCTGCCTCACCACCACGGCCACCCTCCCGGGCACAGCCGACCTGCGGCCCTTGCGGCAGGCCAAGAACATCACCCTCACCGCTGTCGCCCAGCACTTCGGAGTCTGGCCCACCACCATCTCCAGACTCGAACGAGGTCTCAGCAGAGACGACGACCTCACCTACGCCTACCGCGACTGGCTGCAAACCGCTTGACAGCAATAGGAGCATCAACG
>NZ_JBIAZN010000057.1:0-1522 GCF_042899225.1 Streptomyces sp. NPDC000134 | reverse complement strand
AGCTTGTTCTTTATCTACCAAGATCTTCCGGGCTTGCCGATGGCCTTCAGGGTCTCGGGGCGTTTGACGGTCTTGCCGACGTCGTAGCGGGGTGCCCGGTGTCTGTTCTTGGCGCCGGGCGGGCGTCCGGGGCCGGCGCCGCGGGGTTTGGGAACGCGTGCCGGGCAGGCGAGGTGAGCGCGGATGTTCCTGAACCCCCGGCGGACCCGGGCCGGGGTGAGCCGGTCCGTGGCGGTGGGTTTCTCCCAGGGCCGGCGGAGGTCCGTGGCGAGCGGTCGGGCGAGCCGGAGTTGGGTGTGAGCGACGATCAGGATCCAGGTCCAGCGGTCCGCCGCCTCGGGAGTACGGAGCTTCGGGGTGGTCCAGCCGAGGGTCTGCTTCGCGAAGCGGAAGGTGTGCTCCAGATCGAAGCGACGGAGAAATGCCTGCCAGAAGCGGTTCACATCGTCCGGGGTGGCGCCGGTCTTCGAGGACCACAGCCACACCGGCGGGGCCTCCCGGCCCTTCGACAGGTGCTCGACCTTCAACCGCATCAACGTCCCCTCGACCAGCGGGAGTTCACCGTCGTGGTCGAGCCAGGAGGAACGGTGCGTGAGCCGAGGATGGACCCGGTCCCACGCCTGGGTCTCGGCCTTGCCGTAGTTCGCCGTGTCGGTGACCGTGGTGATCGCGGGCTCGGGCCAGGTCTCCGGCTTGGTGAAGCGGAACTCCGGGCCGTGTTTGGGCGGCCGGCCGTTCGTCCCCGGCCGGCGGGGCGGCTTCGGCAGCCGCATGACACGGTCGGACCGGACCCGGCCGACCAGCTCGACCGGCAGGTCACGCAGGACCCACGCCAGACGGGTGACGTCATAGCCGGCGTCGCTGACGATCACGATATGCGGGTCCCCGGACTGCCACTGACCAGCGGCGATGAGCCGCTCAACCACTCCTCGGAGCTGGGCGGCGGTGACCGCGGTCGCGTCGTCGGCAGGTCCCAGCCGGACCGCATCCAGGATCGCGGTCCAGGACGTGGCGCCCGGCTCCAGCACCGCGACGAAGGAGTAGGGCCAGCCCGGAATGAACTGCGACGCCGTCTTCGCACGGCCGTAGACGTGGCAGAACAACCGCTCCGCCGAGCACGGCGCGTCCGAACGCAGCCACGGCGACACATCAACCGCCAGGACCAGACGCCCGCCGTCGAAACGCGGTAGCGAAAGCCCGGCCAGCACGGTCCGCAGCCGACCGATGTCGATCCGGCCCTGGTTCAGGCCGCCGTACATCGCTCCGTGCCCACGACGGTGCTCGGGCAGCAGCGTCAGGTCCACCGGGGACTTCACCGCACCGTCCGCACACAACACGGCATCGGCAAGCTCGAACAACTCGTCGCGCCGGGCGGTCAGACACTCGTAGAACTCCGCCCGGAAGCGTGACGCTTCCGCGAACGCTTCCCTCCGGACAGCATCAGGCAGCAGACTCACCCTCACGGCCTTCGTCGTGGTCACGTGCACCTTGGTCGGAGCACATGATCAGACGAAGGCCGCCC
>NZ_JBIAZN010000055.1:0-2211 GCF_042899225.1 Streptomyces sp. NPDC000134 | reverse complement strand
ACGACAACCGCTCACCCTCACCGATCACCGCCACCCGACCCGGATCACGCACCACCTGCGCCTCAAACACACCCGGCAACGTCCCCCCGACCACCCCACGCGCCGTGTCATTGACCTCTCGGACGAACCGGTCGCGCTCCCCCGGTGACAGCACGTCGACGTCGCCGAGCCGCACGCCCGGCTCGGCGACCGCCTGTTCCAGGATGCGGACGAGCCGGGTGACGATGTCGACGGCCGTGGTGTGGTCGAACAGTTCCGTCGCGTATTCGAGCCGTCCGTAGGCGCGTCCGGACGCCTCGGGGACGATGTTGAAGAACAGGTCGAACTTGGCCGTGTCGGTGCCCGCGGGGACGAGGGAGACCCGCAGGTCGGGCATCTCGATCTCCGGCCACACGAACTGCCAGGCCAGCATCACCTGGAACAGCGGCTGGTAGGAGGTGGACCGTTCCAGGTCGAGCAGTTCCACCAGCCGTTCGAACGGCACGTCCTGGTTGTCGTACGCGGCGAGTGCCTTGTCGCGGACCTGCTCGACCAGCTCGCCGAACGAGGGGTTCTTCGAGAGGTCGGCGCGCAGCACCCAGGTGTTGACGAAGAAGCCGATCAGGTCGGCGAGGTCCTCGTCGGTGCGGCCCTCGATCGGGCTGCCGATCGTCAGGTCGTCGCCGGCGCCCAGTTTCTGCAACAGCACCAGCAGGGCGGCCTGGACCACCATCGGGGCGGTGGCACCGCGCTCCGCGGCCAGTTTGCCGAGCCCGGCGACCATCTCGGGTTCCAGCAGGAAGTCGACGTGGTCGCCCTGGTAGCCGGCCACCGTGGGCCGCGGCCGGTCCAGCGGCAACTGCACCGGCTGCGGTACTTCGGCCAGTTCCCGCCGCCAGTAGGCGAGTTGGGGCGCGGCGACGCTCTCCCGGTCGCCGTCCTCGCCCAGGAGTTGCCGCTGCCACATCGTGTAGTCCTTGTACTGCACGGGCAGGGGTTCCCACTGCGGTGCGCTTCCGCCGTGACGGGCCGTGTAGGCCGACACCAGGTCCCGGAGGAAGGGGGCCATCGACGCCCCGTCCGCGGCGATGTGATGGAAGACGAACGCCAGGAAGTGCGTCTGGGGGGAGACGCGGAAGACGGTGGTGCGCAGGGGGAGTTCGGTCTCCAGGTCGAAGCTCTCCCCGACCGCCCGGTGCATCGCGGCATCCACCGCGTCGGCGGCCACGTCGACGACCGTGAACGGCGTGAGCGCCTCCTGCGGGGGCAGAATCCGCTGTTCCGGCATACCGTCCGGGTTCTCGACGACCAGGGTGCGCAGGCTCTCGTGCCGGGTGACGACGTCCGTCACCGCCGCGGCCAGGGCCGTCGTGTCCAGCGCACCGTCCAGGCGCAGCGCGAACGGGATGTTGTAGGTCGCGGACGGACCTTCCAGACGGTGGAGGAACCACATCCGGCGCTGGGCAAAGGACAACGGGATCATCGACGCTACTCCTAAACGTTGATCTGTCGCAGCCGGGGGCGGTTCGACGTGGCCAGCTTCTCGATCCGGGCCGCCATCTGGGCGACGGTCGGATTGCGGAACACCGTCGTGACCTTCACGTCGACGTCGAGTTCGTTGCGGATGCGGCCGATGAGCCGGGTGGCCAGCAGTGAGTGCCCGCCGTGGGCGAAGAAGTCGACGTCGATGCCGATCTCTTCGACGCCGAGCAACTCGGCGAACAGCCGGCAGAGCACTTCCTCGTTGTGGTTGCGCGGCCCTCGTCCGGTGGCCGCGGCTTCGCCGTGGTCGGGTGCGGGGAGTGCCTTGCGGTCCAGCTTGCCGCTCGTGGTCATGGGGAACGCGGCGAGCGGGACGATCGCCGACGGGACCATGTACTCCGGCAGGGTCTGCCGGGCCAGTTCCGTCAGCGCCGCGGTGTCCACGCCGGTGTCCGCCTTGCCGTCGCCCGGCACCACGTAGGCCACCAGGCGCTGGTCGCCGGTGCCGTCCTGGCGCACCACGGCGACCGCGTTGTCGATGTCGGGGTGTGCGGTCAGGGCCGCTTCCACCTCGCCGAGTTCGATGCGGAAGCCGCGGATCTTGACCTGGAAGTCGGTCCGGCCCAGGTACTCGACCTGACCGTCCTTGCCCCACCGCACCAGATCCCCGGTGCGGTACATCCGGCTGCCCGGCGCACCGAAGGGACACGCCACGAACCGGTTCGCCGTCAGAGCCGACTGCCCCAGATA
>NZ_JBIAZN010000054.1:0-2553 GCF_042899225.1 Streptomyces sp. NPDC000134 | reverse complement strand
CCCGCGGAGCGGGTACCCCTGCGCTTCGCGCAGGGCAGGGGCACGCCCCCGCGATGCGGGGGAGAGTGACGGAGTGTCACCGCCCGCTCAGCGCGGGCGGTGCGTCCGGCTGCGCCGGACGTTCCCCTCTCCGCTGCGCTCCGAGGGGAGTCGGCCGGGCGCGTGCCGCGCCCGGGGCCCGCTGCGCGGGCAGGGCCGGACCGCTGCGCGGCACCGGCCGTGTGGGGCAGGAACCGGTGCATCACCTGCGGGTCTGTGTAGCGTCTGGGATTCGTGGGCACCCCCTCCGCTGCGCTGCGGGGGTGAGACTGGCAGCAGGGGAGGGGGTGCGGCGGGGTGGTCCGGCGCGGGCGGGATGGATCTTGCCGTCATGACGGCACGCCGTAGTGCCGTCACTGGCTTGGTGACTGAGGGTGCTTCAAACTCCGGGCCGGGATGGACTCTGGAATGGAGGCTGCATCACTCTGCATCAGTGCGTAGGCGCATGTACCGTTGGCGGATCTTGGGGACCCCCTCCGGAGGGTGTACACGGGCCTGTCAACACCCGGGCAAGGGTGGGGCGCAGCGCTGCGCGGCCGTCTCCGGGCCGTGCGGACGCGGGCCCGGATCGAGGGGACGCAGCGCCGTGACCTGCGTATACACGCGTCATGGGCGTGGCCCTGGCCGTGCCCGACACCCTCCCGGACCGCTCGCCGAGCCGCCCCGCCAGGAAGGCCGGCCACCCGCGCGCAGGGCCGGGGACGGGCCGCACGGACACGTCCTGACGGCTCGTCAGCCACCCGAACCGAATACCATCGGTCGCCCCAAACAGGGTTGACACCCCACCGGGAATCCAGCCATAAACACCGAGCGGCCCCGGAACAGAATCCGTCCCGGGGCCGCCCTGTGACATTCCGAATTACGCGGCCCGCTCCCGCTCCTTCTTCCGCCGATTAACAACCGTCGGTCTTCATTCGCGCGGTGCCTCAGGGCCGTTCACGGCGCAGTAAAGCCGCAGCCCCGGTCACCGCTGACGCGAGTGCGGCAAGGGCGCTCACTGGGGCCATGAGGCCCGGACAGGCGCAGAGGAGGCAAAGGGCGCCGGCGGTGGCCACGAGGGCCGCTGCGACCCGCAGGCGGCGCGTGGACAGGATCGTCGTCGGCGCAGTGGGATCGGTCGGCTGCTGAAGGGTCGGGGTCATGGTGGTCCTCCCTGGAGATCGGTCGGCTGCCTGAAAGGCAGGCGGGAACCGGGCCGCCTCGCAGGCGGCCTCAACTTCCTCACACCCATGACGTCGGTGTCACAACGACCTCTTTTGGGACAACGCATGGCAGAAAGTGACTGACGTCACGTGGCGGTCGGAGTCCCCAGGGAGCCTCCGAGACAGGCCCACGCCCTGGTCGCGCCGTAGCTCAACCAGGGCGTGTGGTGCCCGTCGGCGTCCTCAGGTGGCGGTGCGGCGATCGAGCGCGCGGGCCACGGTGTCGATGACGCGGTCGTCCTGGTCGGCGAGACGGATCAGGGCGCGCAGGATCTCAGACTTGTCGACGGCGCGGCCGGTGCGGCGGCGCAGGGCGAGGGCGAGCTGGTCGAGGGTGAGGGCGTCGTCCTGGTCCAGGAGCAGCGTGTACTTGCTGGGCTTGGCCGGGGCCGGCTGCTCGGGCACGGCTGCCGTTGTGCCGTCCTGCCGTTGTGCCGTCGTGCCGTCATCAGGGCGTTGGTCTGCGGTTTCTCCGCCGAAGCGGCCGGACAGGCCGGTGAGCAGCGCGTTCACGCCGGAATCGGCCGAGGCGGGCTTGTCCTCCTGGTCCTCGATGCGGGCGATCACACGGACCGGCGCGAGGGGGCCCGCACCGAAGCGGTGCGGGCCCCCTCCTGGGCTAGGACAGGTGCTAGTCCTACGACGCGGTGGCCCCGGGCAGCCAAGGGGCCGCCTCGGGGGTCTCCAGCGCCTTCAACCTGCGCCAGATGAACACCCATGTCGCCAAGCTGGCCTCGTCGATGCCGCACGCCCGCAGGTACGTGACGTACCGGTCATAGTCCGGAAGGGACTCCCCGCGGAGCATGTCGCTGATCGTGCTGCGCTTCAGCGCCCCTCCAGTGCGCCGCTCCAGCTCGCGTAGCGACGGCGCACCGCCCCAGACGTGCACGGCCCTCATCACCAGTACCAGTTCCTGCGTGCTCGACACCCGGATCGGATCGGGTTGCCCGAACGCCGGCACCGGCGGCGTCGGCCGCCTCCGCCTGGGCTGCCTAGCCGGACGGGCTTCCGAAACGCCCGACTTCACAGTCCCATGGGGCCACACTACGAGCCGCTCCTCGAACTCACCGGCGTGGAGCGCGATCGACTCCCTGTTACGAAGCGCGTGGAGATACGCACGGTCCCCGTCGACCAGATGAACAGCCTGGCCGAGCATGTCGAGTACTTCACGGCCAGGCAGAACCTCACCGGTTAGCACTCGCTCCACATGGACCTGGCTAAGAGGTCCTAACAAGGCGTTGGACGTGTCGGTGGGTGATGAGGCAGGTGGCGAGGCCGAGGAAAGCCTCGTGGATGTCGTCGCGCCGTTCCC
>NZ_JBIAZN010000053.1:0-2877 GCF_042899225.1 Streptomyces sp. NPDC000134 | reverse complement strand
ACCCCCGCCGCCCAGAACGCCTGGCGCACAGCCCTCGCCGGCCTCGACGAACCCACCCGCCTCACCCCCCACGCCGACAGTCACGCGTCGGTCACCCCGCACCACCACTCCGTGCGGGTGCCGCGTGAGCTGACCGAGGCCGTCACACGTCAGGCACGGCGTCACGGCATCACGCTCAGCACTGTCGTGCAGGCGGCCTGGGGGCTGCTGCTGGGCCGCCTGACGGGCCGTGAGGACGTGGTCTTCGGGACGACGGTGTCGGGCCGCTCGCCGGAGGTGCCCGGCATCGAGACCATGGTCGGGCTCTTCATCAACACCCTGCCGGTGCGGGTACGGCTCCAGCCGTCCGAGCCGCTGCTGGACCTGACGGCACGCCTCCAGCAGGAACAGGCCGAGCTGTCCGCGCACCAACACCTGGGCATGGCCGACATCCAGCGGCTGACAGACATCAGCGGCGAACTCTTCGACACACTGGTCGTGTTCGAGAACTACCCGCTGGATCCGGACACCCTGTCCGGCGCGCACGGGCTGCGAGTCGCGGGTCTGCGCACCCACAACGACGTCCACTACCCCCTGGCCCTGATCGCGCTGCCCGGTGACGAGCTGACGCTGGACTTCAGCTACCGCCCGGACCTGTTCACCGAGGACGAGGTCGCACTCCTCGCCGAGCGCTGCACACGGCTGCTGCGGACCTTCGCCCACGCCGGCCCCGGCCTCCTCGCCGGTGACGTCGACGTCCTCACCGACGGTGAGCGGCACAAGGTGTTGGAGGGGTGGAACGGCGTCGCGCACACCGGGTCCGTGCGCGGTGTGGTCGAGCGGTTCGAAGCCGCGGTGGCGGCCACCCCGGACGCCGTGGCGGTGGTGTGCGGGCCGGTGCGGCTGACGTTCGCGGAGCTGGACGCGCGGGCCAACCGGCTGGCGCGGGTCCTGCGGGCGCGGGGCGCCGACCGGGGTGATCTGGTGGCGGTGGGCCTGCCGCGGTCGGCCGACATGGTCGTGGCGGTGTTCGCGGTGCTGAAGGCCGGTGCCGGGTACGTGCCGCTGGACGTGGCCTACCCGGCGGACCGGCTCGCCTTCATGCTGGACGACGCCGCTCCCCGGCTGGTGATCACCGACCGGTCGGTGTCCGGCGCGCTGCCGGACACCGGGGTCGAGACGCTGGCGCTGGATGACCCGTCGTGCGTACGGGAGCTGGCGGCGATGCCGGGCGGGCCGCTGCCGGACGAGGAGCTGGGCGGCGCGGTCCCGGAGGGGTCCACCGCGTACGTCATCTACACGTCGGGGTCGACGGGCCGGCCCAAGGGCGTGGTCGTCCCGCGGCGGGCGATGGCGGTGTTCCTGTCGTGGGCGGTGGAGGAATTCGGGTCCGAGGAACTGGAATCGGTCCTGGCGTCGACGTCGTTGTCGTTCGACGTGTCGGTCTTCGAGATCTTCGCGCCGTTGCTGGCGGGTGGCCGCATCGAGGTCGTACCCGACCTGCTGGCGCTGGCCGAGCGCCCGTGGTCGGGCTCGCTGGTCAGTGGCGTGCCGTCGGTGGTGGCGGCGCTGCTGGAAGCCGGGGCACGCCTGGACTGCGAGCGGCTGGTGCTGGCCGGTGAGGCGTTGCCGTTACACGTGGTGCGCCGGCTGCGGACCGACGCTCCGCATGTGCGGGTGTCGAACCTGTACGGCCCGACCGAGTCGACCGTGTACGCCACCGGCTGGCACGAGAGCGACCCGGACGTGGTGCTGGCGCCGCCGATCGGGCGGCCTCTGTCCGGCACGAGGACCTACGTGCTCGACGGGCGGCTGCGCCCGGTGCCGAGTGGGGTGACCGGTGACCTGTACCTGGCGGGGCCGAAGGTGGCCGACGGCTACCTGGGCCGCCCGGGCCTGACGGCGTGCCACTTCCTGCCCGACCCGTACGCCCCGGCCGGGGCGCGGATGTACCGCACCGGTGACCTGGCGCGGTGGGACGACCACGGGACGCTGCACTACCTGGGGCGCGCCGACCACCAGGTCAAGGTCCGCGGGTTCCGCATCGAGCTGGGCGAGATCGAGTCGGTGCTGGCACGCCATCCGGACGTCACCCGGGCGGCCGTCACCACCCACACCGGCGCGACGGGCGAGCACCGGCTCGTCGCCCATGTCCTGACGGCGCCGGGTACCCGCCCCTCCCCGGAGGAACTGGCCCGCCACCTCGCCGCCGCACTGCCGGCCCACATGGTGCCGTCGGCGTTCGTCCACCTCGACGCGTTGCCGGTGAACGCCAACGGCAAGCTCGACCGGAGTGCCCTGCCCGCACCCGACTTCGGGGCCCAGGTGTCAGGCCGGGCGGCGCGCAACGCCCGCGAGGAGGTGCTGTGCGCGCTGTTCGCGGAGGTCCTGAACCTGGACTCGGTCGGTGCCGACGACAGCTTCTTCGACCTCGGCGGTGACAGCATCAGCTCCATCCAGCTGGTGGCCCGGGCCCGCAAGGCAGGTCTGGTGATCACGCCCAAGGACGTCTTCCACTCCAAGACCGTGGCCGGGCTCGCCGAGGTCGCCCGGGCCACGGGTGCGGTGGTCGTCGAACGCCCCGAGGACGGGGTGGGCGAGGTGGGACTCACGCCGATCGTGCACCACCTTCGCGAGCTGGGCGGTCCGGTGCGGCGGTTCCATCAGTCGATGGTGGCCAAAGTCCCGGCAGGTCTGCGCGAACCGGCACTCGTCGCCGCTCTCCAGACGCTGCTGGACCACCACGGCGCGCTGCGGATGCGGCAGCGCGGGGCCGGGGGCGAGGAGTGGACCCTCGATGTCGCCGAGCCGGGAGCGGTTCCCGCCGGTGATCTGGTGCGCCGCGTGGACGTGTCCGGGCTGACGGGTAACGAGCGCCGGACCGTGGTGGTGGAGCGG
>NZ_JBIAZN010000052.1:0-4133 GCF_042899225.1 Streptomyces sp. NPDC000134 | reverse complement strand
GGCACCACCGTCAGCAGCGGATCACCACCGCCCAGCAGCTCCGTCCAGCGCGGCAGCTCCGCCAGCCGCTCCTCGCCGCGCGCCTGCGCCTCCAGCTCACGCGCCCAGTGCCGGAACGACGTCGGCACCACCGCCGGCTCCGGCACCCGCCCCGCCGCCAGCGCCCGGTACGCCTCCGCCAGATCCGGGAGCAGGGTCTGCCAGGACACCGTGTCCACCACCAGGTGGTCCACGACGAGCAGCAGCCGGCCGTCCGTCTCGGGTCCGGCGTCCAGCCACACCGCCTGGAGCATCACCCCGGCGGGCGGTGAGATGCGGTCGGTCGCCCGTGCCAGTTGCTCGTCCAGGGCGGCCGTCAGGTCGGCGCCGGTGACGTCCACCCGGCGCACCCAGTCCTCCACCGGTACGGACCCCGGCTCCGGCACCACCAGTTGCCACCGCTCGCCCGACTCCAGTCCGGCCCGCAGTACGTCATGGTGGTCCACCACCGCGCGCAGGGCGGCCACCAACGTGCCGTAGTCCAGCCCGGCCGGGACGGTGACCACCCCGGGCTGCACGACCCGGCCGATGCCGTTCCGGCCGACCCGGTCCGCCAGTTCGCGCATGACCGGCGTCAGCGGTATCGCGCCGGTGCCCGGGACGGTGACGCCGGCCACCATGTCGTCCGCCGCGACGGCGACGGTCGCCAGCCGGGCGGGCGTGCGCTGTTCGAAGACCTGCCGGGAACTGATCACCAGTCCCGCCCGGCGGGCGTTCGACACCAGCAGCATCGACATGATCGAGTCGCCGCCCAGTTCGAAGAACGACGCGTCGACCCCGACCCGTTCCAGGCCCAGCACCTCGCCGAACAGTCCGCACAGCAGTGCCTCGGCCGGGGTCTCGGGGGCGCGTCCCTCCCCGTGGGCGGCGGTCTCGGGCGCGGGCAGGGCCTTGCGGTCGACCTTGCCGTTGACCGTCAGCGGCAGGGCGTCGAGGACCATGATCGCGGCCGGGACCATGTACTCGGGTGACGTACGGGCCACGTGCTCGCGCAGGTCCTGCGGGTCGACCTCCTGCCCCTCGGGGACGACGTACCCCACCAGCCGCTTGTCGCCGGGCCGGTCCTCGCGGACGACGACGGCGGCCTGCCGTACCTCCGGGTGCGAGGCGAGGACGGACTCGATCTCACCGGGCTCGACCCGGAAGCCGCGTATTTTGACCTGCTCGTCCGCCCGGCCGGCGAACTCCAGCGACCCGTCGGCCGTCCACCGCGCGAGGTCACCGGACCGGTACATCCGGCCGTCCTCGGTGAACGGGCACGCCACGAACCGTTCGGCGGTCAGGTCGGGCCGGTTGTTGTACCCGCGCGCCAGGCCGGCGCCGGTGACGTACAGCTCGCCCGTCACACCGGGCGGGACGGGGCGCAGGAAGTCGTCCAGGACATAGACCCGGGTGTTGCCGATGGGTCCGCCGATGGGCGGGGGCGCGTCCTGGGACCCGATCCCCTCGGGCAGGAGCGTGGTGGTGGAGATGACGGTCGCCTCGGTGGGGCCGTACGTGTTCCAGATCCGCGTCCGTGCCCGCCAGCGGGCCGCCAGGTCGGCGCTCAGCCGCTCCGCGCCCACCACCCAGTTGCGTACGCCCGGTACGTCGGCCGGGTCGAGCACGCCCAGCAGCGACGGCACGACACTCGCCACCTGCACACCCGCACGGCGGATCATCTCCACCAGCGCGCCCGGCTCGGTGCGCTCCTCGCTCGACGCGATGGCCAGGGTGCCACCGCCACCCAGCGTCACCGCCACATCCAGCACCGCCGCGTCGAAGCTGAACGACGCGAACTGCAACGCCACCGTCCCCGGCTCCACGCCGAGCACCGGACGCATCACCTCGGCGAGGTTCGCGACCCCGCCGTGCTCGACGGCCACACCCTTCGGCCGGCCCGTCGAACCCGAGGTGTAGATGACATAGGCGAGCTGATCGGGTGCCACCTGTGTGTCCAACGGTTCAGCCGATGCGCCGACCGGCCCGTCAACCAGCATCACATCGATGCCGGACGGAACCAGCTCCACGGTGGTCGACTCCGTCAACACCACCGACGCACCACTGTCGGAGATCATGTACGCCAGCCGGTCCGCCGGATACTCCGGGTCCAGCGGCACATACGCGCCCCCGGCCTTCCACACCGCCAGCAACGCCACCACCATGTCCACCCCACGCGGCAGACACAGCCCCACCCGATCCACACCCACCAACCGCCGCGCCAGACCGTTCGACCGCGCGTCCAGCTCCGCATACGTCAACGCCCGCGCACCCGCACGCACCGCCACCACATCCGGCGTCCGCGCCACCCAGCCCCGGAACAGGTCCAGCACCGTCCCCGCCGACACGGGCCGCCCGGTGTCGTTGAAGTGCTCGACCACCTGGGAGCGCACGGCGGGTTCCAGTACGTCGATGTCGCTGACGCGCATTCCGGGGTCGGTGCGTATCTGTTCCAGCACGCGGACGAGGCGTCGGCTCATCCGGGTGACCTCGTGCCGGTCGAACACGTCGGGCCGGAAGTCGAGGCGGAGTTCGAGCCCGGCGCCCGGGGTGACGCCCAGGGCGAGGGCGAAGTTGGTCGACTCGCGCAGTTCGGTGCCGACGAGGGCCAGGTCCTCGACGGACGGCGGTACCGCCGGGTCGCCGGGGTAGTTCTCGAACGCCATCAGGGTGTCGAAGGTGGCGCCCGGTCCGGCGAGCCGCTGGATCTCGGTGAGCCCGAGGTGCTGGTGCTCCAGCAGCGCGGACTGCTGGGCCTGGAGCGCGGCCAGTACGTCGCCGACACTGCGCTCCGCGTCGAAGGTGACGCGCACGGGGACCGTGTTCAGGAACAGACCGAGCATGTCCTCCATGCCCGGCAGCTCCGCCGGGCGTCCGGCCACCGTGGCACCGAAGACGACGTCACGCCGCCCGGCCAACTGGCCCACGACCACCGCCCAGGCGAACTGCACCACCGTGTTCAGGGTCACGCCTTGGGCGCGGGCCGACTCGCCCAGCGCGGCGGCCAGTTCCTCGCCGGTCTGCGCGGTCACCCGGTCGAGCACGGCGGAGGCGGGGAGGGTGCGGTCGGCGGGGGCGACGAGGGTGGGGTCCTCGATGCCGTCCAGAGCCTCTCGCCAGGCTTCACGGGCGGCGTCCTGGTCCCGGCCGGCCAGCCAGGTGGCGTAGTCGCGGTAGGGCACCACGGCCGGCAGTGCGCCGGCGTCGCCGCCCGCCGCGTAGCAGGCCCACAGCTCGCGCATCAGGATGGGCAGCGACCAGCCGTCGAGCAGCAGGTGGTGCAGGGTCACCATCATGCGGACGCGGCCGTGTCCGGCGTCGACCAGGGCGACCTTCAGCAGCGGGGGGCGGGCGAGGTCGAAGCGCCGGGCGCGTTCCTCGGCCGCGATGCGCTCCGACTCGGCCCAGGCGGCGTCCGCGTCCAGGCCGGACAGGTCGTCCTCGCGCCACGGCAGTTCGGCGTGCCGTACGGCGGTCTGTACGGGCTGTTCCGTGCCGGCCGGTTGCCGGAAGCCGACCCGCAGGGTCTGGTGCCGGTCGAGCAGCGCCTGCCAGGACGCCCGCATGACCGGGGCGTCGACCCGGCCGTGCAGGTCGACGACCATCTGCTCGACGTACAGGTCCTCGCCCTGTTCGTCGAAGAGCGCGTGGAAGAGCAACCCTTCCTGGAGCGGTGACACCGGGAGTACGTCGACCAGTCCGGGGAGCGCCGATTCGAGTTCGTCGACGCGCTCCTGGTCGAGGGTGACCAGGGGGAAGTCGGACGGGGTGTGCCCGCCGCCGCGGTGGGCCGCCAGGCCGGTGAGCATCGCGGCCCAGGTGTCCAGCAGGGCCTGCGCGTCGGCCGCGTCGAGGAGTCGCTCCGGCCAGGCCAGGGTCAGGGTCAGTTCGGGGCCGGCGGGCAGGTCGCGCACCGTGCCGAGGACTTCCAGGGCGTGCATCACCGGGGCTTGGGCGGCGCTGCCCTTGCCGAAGCTGTCGGCGGTCATCCGCCAGTCGCCGTCCCGGCCACCGAAGCGTCCGAGGTAGTTGAACCCGATCTGCGGGTGCGGGAGTTCGGCGCCGGCGAGATGGCGGAGCATGCCGTAGCCCAGACCGTCACCCGGGACCGCCCG
>NZ_JBIAZN010000051.1:0-4290 GCF_042899225.1 Streptomyces sp. NPDC000134 | reverse complement strand
CTCCGGCGAACCCACCCCACCCGGATACCGGCAACCCATCCCCACGATCGCGATCGGCTCATCCGACACCACCGCCGCCCGCACCCGCTCCCGCGTCTCGACCACGCCCAGCAGTTCGCCGCTCAGCCCGGCGGCCAGCGCGGTCGGTGTCGGGTAGTCGAAGACGAGGGTGGCCGGCAGGCGCAGGCCGGTGGCCTTGCCCAGCAGGTTGCGCAGCTCCACCGCCATCAGCGAGTCGAAGCCGAGTTCGGTGAACGCCTCCTCCGGGTCGATCGCGGCCGCCCCGGCGTGGCCGAGCACCGCGGCGGCCTGGGTGCGGACCAGGTCCAGCAGGACGCGGTCCCGCTCGTCCTCGGCCAACGGCGCTAGCCGGTCACGGAGTGCCTCGGCGGGGTCGGTCCCGGTCTCCGCCGACCTGCGGGTCGTCGTCCGCACCAGGCCGCTGAACACCGGCGGCACCACGGCCGCGCCGCGCAGGGACCGGAGGTCGAGCCGCATCGGTACGACGACGGGGTCCGGTCCTCCGACGGCGGCGTCGAACAGGTCGAGCCCCTCCTCGGCGGACAGACCCGTGGCACCGGTCCCGGCCATCCGGGCACCCATGCCGTCCTCACCGGACCACAGGCCCCATGCGAGGGAGGTCGCGGGCAGCCCGGCCGCCCGGCGGTGCTGGGCCAGCGCGTCCAGGAACGCGTTGGCCGCCGCGTAATTGCCCTGCCCAGGATTGCCCAGCGTGCCCGCCGCCGAGGAGAACAGCACGAACGCCGACAGGTCCAGGTCACGGGTCAGCTCGTGCAGGTTCCACGCCGCGTCCACCTTCGGCCGGAACACCGTATCGATCCGCTCCGGCGTCAGCGAACCGATCGTCCCGTCGTCCAGCACACCCGCCACATGGACGACGGCGGTGACGGGGTGCTCGGCCAGCAACGCCGCCACCGCATCCCGGTCACCCACATCACAGGCGACGACCGCGACCTCGGCGCCCAGACCGGTCAACTCCTCGTCCAGCGCGCCCACCTGGCCACGACGACTCGCCAGCACCAATCGCCGTACCCCGTGCCGCACCACCAAGTGGCTCGCCACCAGCCCGCCGAGCATCCCGCTCGCGCCCGTCACCAGCACCGCACCGTCCGCACCGAACACCGGCTCCGTGCCGGCCTCCGGCCGCACCCGGGCCAGCCGGGCCACGAAGGTCCGCCCGTCCCGTACGGCGAGCTGCGGTTCCCCGGTCGCGAGCGCCGGGGTCCAGCCGTCTTCGTCGTCGATGTCCACCAGGACGAAGCGGTCCGGGTTCTCCGACTGCGCGGTCCGCATGAGGCCCCATATCGCGGCCGCCGCCAAGTCCGGCACGTCCTGCCCGGCGTCGACCGCCACCGCGCCACGGGTCACCAGCACCAGCCGCGAGGCGGCGCAGCGCTCGTCGGCCAGCCAGCCCCGGACCAGTTCCAGAACCGCTTGCACCCGTTGGCGTACCTCGGTCCCGTCCTCGGGTCCGGCGCAGCGCACGACGGCGTTGTCCGGCAGGGTCTCCCCCGCGTCCAGCGCCGTCCGTACCGCGCTCCAGTCCGCGAACTCGGCCACCGAAGCGTTGCTCCCGGCCGCCGCCGGGGCGGGCACCCAGTCCAGTCGGTACAGCGACTCGATCCGGCGTGCCGCTCCCAGTGCGTCCGGTGACACCGCGCGCACCACCAGCGCGTCCACGGTGGCGACCGGAGCGCCGGAGCCGTCGGCCACCGTCAGCGCCACCGCGTCCGTCCCCGCGGGCGACAGTCGTACCCGCAGGGTGTTCGCGCCCGAAGCGTGCAGGCGTACACCCGACCAGGAGAACGGCAGGCCGAGGCCACCGGTGTCATCGTCCTTGCCGCCGGCCAGACCGGTGGCGTGCAGTGCCGCGTCCAGCAGCGCCGGGTGCAGGCCGAAGCCGCCCGCGTCCACGCCTTCGGGCAGCGCGACCTCGGCGAACACCTCGTCGCCCTTGCGCCAGGCCGAGCGCAACCCCTGGAACACCGGCCCGTAGGCGAAACCGCCGTCGGCCAACCGGTCGTAGAAGCCGTCCAGGTCGACGGTCCTGGCGCCGGCCGGTGGCCACTCGGTCAGTGACGTCCCGCCGTGGTCCTCTTCGGCGCGCAGCACACCTGTGGCGTGCCGGGTCCACGACCGGCCGTCGTCGGTGTCGTCCGAGCTGGAGTAGAGGGTCAGTTCGCGCCTGCCCGTCTCGTCCTCGGCACCGACCCACACCTGTAGGCGCACCGTGTCGTCCTCGGACAGGACGAGCGGCGCCTCCAGCGTCAGCTCCTCCACCGAGGCACAGCCGACCTGGTCTCCCGCCCGCACCGCCAGCTCCAGGAACGCCGTGCCGGGCAGCAGTGTCGAACCGAGCACGGCGTGATCGGCCAGCCACGGGTGGGTCCGGACCGACAGCCGGCCGGTGAGCAGCGCCCCGTCCCTGCCGCCGAGGGCGGTGGCCGCTCCCAGCAACGGGTGTTCGGCGGGGCCGAGCCCGGCCGCCGTGACGTCACCGACCTCGGTCGGCGCGTCCAGCCAGTAGCGCTGGTGCTGGAAGGCGTACGTCGGCAGGTCCACCCGCCGGGCGCCACTGCCCGCGAAGAACGCCTCCCAGTCCACCGCCACGCCCCGCGCGCACACCCGTGCCACGGCCGAGACCGACGCGGAGTCCTCCGGCCGGTCCCCGCGCAGCACCGGTACGAAGGCCGCCTCGGGGGCGGACTCCTGGCCCAGGGCGGACAGCGTGCCGCCCGGACCGACCTCGACGAACGTGCTCACACCGTCGGCCGTGAGCGTGCGGACGGCGTCGGCGAAACGGACCGCCTCCCGTACGTGCCGCACCCAGTACTCCGGGGAGGTCAACTCCTCGGCCGTGGCCCGGACGCCCGTGAGCGTCGACACGATCGGCACCGAAGGCGCCTCGTAGGACACGTCCTCCAGCACCGCGCGGAAGTCGTCCAGCATCGGGTCCATCAGGGGCGAGTGGAACGCGTGGCTGACCTTGAGGCGCGACACCTTCCGGCCCGCCTCACGCCAGCGCTCCGCGACCGCGTCGACGTCGGCGGCGACACCGGAGACGACCACCGAGGTGGGGCCGTTCACCGCCGCGAAGCCCACCGTCTCCGACAGGTCCGCGACGATCTCGGCTTCGGACGCCTGGATCGCGGCCATCGCGCCACCGGTCGGCAGTGCTTGCATGAGCGCACCCCGCGCCGACACCACTCTGGCGGCGTCCGCCAGCGACCACACGCCCGCCACGTGCGCGGCGGCCAGCTCGCCGATCGAGTGCCCGGCCAGTACGTCGGGACGGATACCCCACGACTCAAGGAGACGGAACAGCGCCACCTCGACCGCGAACAGCGCCGGCTGCGTCACCCCGGTCTCGTTCAGCGCGTCGGCGTCCTCGCCGAACAGCGTCTCGCGCACCTTCGGATCGAACGCGGCCAGCGCCTCGTCCAGAGCCCCGGCGAACACCGGGAAACGAGCCGCCAGTTCGCGGCCCATGCCCAGCCGCTGCGAGCCCTGACCCGAGAACAGGAAGCCCACGCCACCCGTGGCGACGGTGTCCGCGACCAGGCCGGCGGACGTGCGCCCCTCGGCCAGCGCGGTCAGCCCGTCCAACAGACCCGTGAGGTCCTCGCCCACGACCACCGCCCGGTGGGCGAACGCCGACCGGGTCGTCGCCAGCGAATAGCCGACGTCCAGCACGCCGATGTCCGGCCCGCCCGCGACGTGCTCGCGCAGCCGGAGTGCCTGGTCCCGCAGTGCCTCCGCGTTCCGCGCGGACAGCACCCACGGCACCACGCCGTCCACCGGGGCCGGCCGGTACTCCTCGGCCGGGGCCTGCTCGATGACGATGTGCGCGTTGGTGCCGCTGACGCCGAACGACGACACACCGGCCCGTCGCGGCCGGTCCGCGGCCGGCCACTCCCGGCGGTCGGTGAGCAGTTCGACCGCGCCCGCCGACCAGTCGACATGTGACGACGGACTGTCCACGTGCAGGGTCGGCGGCAGCACACCGTGCCGCATCGCCATGACCATCTTGATGACACCGGCCACACCGGCCGCCGCCTGCGTATGCCCGATGTTCGACTTCACCGAACCCAGCAGCAGGGGCTCGCCGGTTCGGTCCTGCCCATAGGTGGCCAGCAGCGCCTGCGCTTCGATCGGGTCGCCGAGTGTCGTCCCCGTGCCGTGTGCTTCGACCGCGTCCACCTCGGACGGGGCCAGCCCCGCGCTGGCGAGCGCCTGGCGGATGACCCGCTGCTGCGACGGACCGTTCGG
>NZ_JBIAZN010000050.1:0-4339 GCF_042899225.1 Streptomyces sp. NPDC000134 | reverse complement strand
TCGTCGGGATGCTCGCGGTGTGGAAGGCGGGTGGGGCGTATGTGCCGCTCGATCCCGCGTATCCCGCTGACCGGCTGGCGTTCATGGTGGCCGACTGTGGTGCGGACGTCGTGGTGTCCGTGTCGGGCCTGCTGGTGACAGGCGGGCGGACGGTCCTGCTGGATGAGCGTGCCGAGGCGATCGCGTCCGAGTCCGCTGAGCCGCTGGGCGAGGTACGGGTGGGGCCGGACAAGTTGGCGTATGTGATCTATACGTCGGGTTCGACCGGCCGTCCTAAAGGCGTGGCCGTCGCGCATCGAGGCGTCGCCAATCTCGTGGCGGCGATGCGTCCCGTACTGGGTGCGGGTGAAGGGGTCACCACCCTCCAGTTCGCGTCCTTCAGCTTCGACGCGGCCGTTCTCGACGTCGCCGTGACCCTGGCGGCGGGCGGCACGCTGGCGATCGCTTCCGAGCAGGTGCGGGAGGACCCTGGGGCGCTGGCCGAGATGATCCGCGCCTGCGGTGTGAGCACGGCGAGTGTGGTGCCCTCGCTGTTGGGAGTGCTGGACCCGGCCGAGGTGCCGGGGGTGGAGAACTGGGTGTTGGGTGCGGAACGGCTGACGGCCGACCTGGCGGCGCGGTGGAGTGCGCGGGCTCGGGTGTGGAACACGTACGGGCCGACCGAGGCGACCGTCATCAGTACGGTGACGAGGGCTCCGCTGGATGCGGGAATCCGGCCGGATGATGCCCCGCCGGCTATCGGCGCACCGATCGGCAACATGCGTGTCTTCGTCCTGGACGACTTCCTCCAGCCGGTGCCGCCGGGGGTCGTGGGCGAGGTGTATCTCGTCGGGCCTGGGCTCGCGCGGGGTTACATCGGTCGCCCCGGCCTGACCGCCGAACGGTTCCTGGCCTGCCCGTTCGTCCACAGCCAGCGCATGTATCGGTCCGGTGATCTGGCGAAGTGGTCGGCGGACGGGCAGTTGCACTTCGCCGGGCGTGCTGATGAGCAGGTGAAGGTCCGGGGCTTTCGGATCGAGCCGGGTGAGGTCGAGGCGGTGCTGGCCGCTCACCCTGATGTCGGCCAGGCCGCCGTGGTCGTACGCGAGGACCGGCCCGGCGATCGGCGGCTGGTCGCCTACGTCGCCCCTGCTGCCGTGCTGGACAGCGCTGAACTGCGTGAGCACGCCGCGAAGGTCCTGCCGGAGTACATGGTCCCCGCCGCGATCGTGGCCCTCGACGCGCTCCCGCTCACCCTCAACGGCAAGCTCGACCGGTCTGCCCTGCCCGCTCCTGATCCGGTGGTCGAGGGAGGCCGTGCCCCGGGTACGCCGGCGGAGGAGGTGCTCTGCGGTCTGTTCGCCGAGGTGCTGGGTGTGGAGCGGGTCGGAGCCGACGACTCGTTCTTCGAACTCGGTGGGGATTCGCTGCTGGGGATGCGGTTGTTGGCGCGGGTCCGGGCGGTGCTGGATACGGAGGTGAGTATCCGGGAGTTGTTCGCCGATCCGACGGTGGCCGGGATCGCGCGGCGGTTGGAGGGTGCGGCGGGTCGGTCGCGGATGGCGTTGCGGGCGCGGTCGCGTCCAGAGGTGCTGCCGTTGTCGTTCGCGCAGCAGCGGATGTGGTTCCTCAACCGGCTGGACGAAGCCGGCCCGGGGGTCGGTGCGGCCTACAGCCTCCGGCTGGCGCTGCGGTTGTCGGGCGAGGTGGACGTGGCCTCCCTGGAGGCAGCGGTGGGCGATGTCGCCGACCGGCACGAGAGCCTGCGGACGGTGTTCCCCGACGTCGACGGGGTACCGCGGCAGCGCATCCTGACCGGGGAGGCCGGGCGGCCGCCGCTGATCGTGGAGGAGACCAGCGAAGACGGGCTCGGACACGCTCTCTCCGAACGAGCGTGGCGTGAGTTCGATCTGCGGGTAGAACTGCCGTGGCGGGTGTGGCTGCTGCGGTTGGCTCCGACGGAGCACGTACTGCTGCTCGTGGCCCATCACATCGCCTCGGACGGCTGGTCGGTAGGCGTGCTAGCGCGTGACCTCGGGACGGCGTACACGGCCCGCGTCCATGGGCGGGCGCCCGGCTGGGCCCCGCTGCCCGTGCAGTACGCGGACTACGCGCTGTGGCAGCGTGACGTGCTCGGCGAACTGGACGACCCGGACAGCCTCATCAGCCGGCAGTTGGCCCACTGGAAGAAGACCCTGGACGGCATCGCCGCCGAGACAGTGCTCCCCAGGGACCGGCCGCGGCCCGCGGTGCCGTCGTTCATCAGCGGTGGAGCGGCGATAGGGCTGGACGCCCGGACCCATGCGCGACTGGCCGAGCTGGTCGAACGCAGCCGGACGACGATGTTCATGGTCGTACACGCCGCTCTGTCGGTGCTCCTGTCGAAGATGGGAGCAGGACAGGACATCCCCATCGGGACCGCGATCGCGGGCCGGGGCGAGGCGCAGTTGGAGGACCTGGCCGGGTTCTTCGCCAACACGCTGGTGCTGCGTACCGATCTCGGCGGTGATCCGACGTTCGCCGAGGTGCTGGACCGGGTGCGGGAGGCCGACCTGGCGGCGTACGCGCACCAGGACGTGCCGTTCGAGCGTCTGGTGGAGGAGCTGAACCCGGCCCGGTCGCTGTCGCGCAACCCGCTGTTCCAGGTCATGCTGGCAGTGCAGAACGTGCCGGAACCCCGATGGGATCTGCCCGGCCTGCGGATCACTCCGATGCCGCCGCTGGACGTGCCGCCGGCTCGGTTCGATCTCGCGATCACCCTGGTCGAGCACCGGGACCGGGACGGGTCCCCCACAGGGCTCGGCGGCGGCATCCGGTACGCCGTCGACCTCTTCGACGAGGACACCGCGGGGAAGCTTGCGGATCGGTTCGTCCGGGTGCTGGAGCAGGTCGCGGCCGATCCCGAGATCCGGCTCAGCGATCTCGACCTGCTCGACGAGGGCGAGCGGGCGCGGGTGGTGGGGGAGTGGAACGCCACGGCCCTGGCGGTGGCCGATGACCTGCTGCCCGATCTGGTGCGGGCCCGTGCGCGGCGTTCACCTGACACCGTCGCGCTCCGCTGTGGTGCGGATGCGGTGTCGTACGGGGAGTTGGAGAACCGTGCCAATCGACTGGCGCGGTATCTGCGGCGGCTGGGTATCGGGCGGGAGTCGCGGGTGGGGCTGTGTCTGCCGCGTGGGGTGGAGATGGTCGTCGGGGTGCTCGCGGTGTGGAAGGCGGGTGGGGCGTATGTGCCGCTGGACCCCGCGTATCCCGCCGATCGGCTGGCGTTCATGGTGGCCGACTGTGGTGCGGACGTCGTGGTGTCCGTGTCGGGCCTGCCGGTGGCAGGCGGGCGGACGGTCCTGCTGGATGAGTGTGCCGAGGCGATCGCGTCCGAGTCCGCTGAGTCGCTGGGCGAGGTGCGGGTGGGGCCGGACGAGTTGGCGTATGTGATCTATACGTCGGGTTCGACCGGGCGTCCCAAGGGCGTGGCCGTCGCGCATCGAGGCGTCGCCAATCTCGCGGCGGCGATGCGACCCGTGCTCGGCGCGGGCGAGGGAATCACCACCCTCCAGTTCGCGTCGTTCGGTTTCGACGCGGCGGTGTTGGATGTGGCGGTCACTCTTGCGGCGGGCGGCACGCTGGCGATCGCCTCGGACGAGGAGCGGGGTGATCCGCAGGCGCTGGCGGAGATGATCCGTGCCTCCGGTGTATCGGTGGCGAGCGTGGTGCCCTCGCTGCTCGGACTGCTCACCCCGGCCGACGTGTCCGGTGTGACGAACTGGGTGCTGGGTGCCGAACGGCTCACCGCGGACCTGGCCGCCCGATGGGCTGGACGGACAGCGGTGTGGAACACGTACGGGCCGACCGAGGCGACCGTCATCACCACCGCCACCCCTGCGCCCCTCGACCCGGAACTCGCCCCGGACGACCGGCCTCCCGCCATCGGCGCCCCCATCGGCAACATGGGCGTCTTCGTCCTGGACGACTACCTCAAACCGGTGCCGCCGGGTGTCGTGGGGGAGGTCTACATCACTGGTCCTGGTCTGGCGCGGGGTTACATCGGTCGCCCTGACTTGACCGCCGAACGGTTTGTGGCCTGCCCCTTCGCCCCGGATCAGAGGATGTATCGGTCCGGTGACCTGGCGAAGTGGTCGGCGGACGGGCAGTTGCATTTCGCCGGGCGCGCTGATGAGCAGGTGAAGGTCCGGGGCTTTCGGATCGAGCCGGGTGAGGTCGAGGCGGTGCTGGCCGCTCACCCCGATGTCGTCCAGGCCGCCGTCGTCGTACGCGAGGACCAGCCCGGGGACAAACGCCTGGTCGCTTACGTCGTCCCGGCTGCTCTGGACCGCGCTGAACTGCGCGAGTACGCCGCGAG
>NZ_JBIAZN010000049.1:0-4701 GCF_042899225.1 Streptomyces sp. NPDC000134 | reverse complement strand
GGCACCCTGCGCCGCGACGACGGCACCTGGCAGCGCGTGCTGACCTCGCTGGCGGCCGTCCACACCCACGCCACCGTCGACTGGGCCGGCTTCTATCCCACCGCCCGGCCCACCCATCTCGACCTGCCCACCTACCCCTTCCAGAACCAGCGTTACTGGATGGAAACGCCCAGGGGCCCCGGGGACGCGGCAGCGGCGGGGCAGGCGGCGGTCGAGCATCCGCTGCTCGGCGCGGCGGTGGAGCTGGCGGGTACGGACGTCACCGTGCTGACCGGCCGGGTGTCGACGCAGACGCACCCCTGGCTGGTCGACCACGCCGTCTCCGACACCGTCCTGCTGCCCGGCACCGCCTTCGTCGAGATGGCGCTCCGCGCGGGTGACGAAGTGGACGGCGACCACCTGGAGGAACTCACCCTGCGGGCCCCGCTCGTACTGTCCGCGACCGGCGGCGTCCAGACACGGGTGGAGGTGGGCGAGCCCGACGAGGCCGGGCGGCGATCCGTGAGCGTGCACTCCCGACCCGACGGCGAGGGGACCGGTGTGCCCTGGACCTGCCATGCCACGGGCGTGCTCGCCCCCGGAGGTCCGGCGCCGTCCTCGTGGGATTCCCGGGTGTGGCCGCCGGCCGGGGCCGAGCCGGTGGGCACCGACGACCTGTACCCGGCGCTGGCCGACCTCGGCTACCAGTACGGGCCCGCCTTCCAGGGAGTACGGGCCCTGTGGAAGCGGGGCGAGGAGGTGTACGCCGAGGTGGTGCTGCCGAGGGAACGGCACGCCGAGGCCACCGCGTTCGGTGTTCACCCCGCGCTGCTGGACGCGGCCCTGCACGCCGGGCTCCTCCCCGACGACCCGGGGGCGGGGACCGGACGGGCGACGGAGGCACCGAGGCTGCCGTTCGTCTGGTCCGACGTACGGCTGTACGCGACCGGCGCCACCAGCGTGCGGGTGCGGCTCACCCCGGCGGGGCGTGACGCCCTGGCCGTGGAGGTCGCCGACGCCGAGGGCGCGCCGGTCGCGTCGGTCGGTTCGCTGGCGCTGCGTCCCGTCGACCCCGAGAAGCTGGGCGGCGGGCGGGACGGGCGTCACGACGCGTTGTTCCGCGTGGAGTGGATGAGCCGGCCGGCCGGGGACGGCGAGGCGTCCCCGGCCGACTCGTGGGCGCTGGTGGGCGGCGACGGACTCGGCCTGACCACCGTGCTGGACGGCGGTGCGCGGGTACGGCGGTACCCGGATCTGAGCGTGCTCGGCGAGGAGTACGAGGCGCGCGAGCCCGCCCGACCCGCGCTCGTCCTGTCCTGCCACCTGCCCGGCGAGGACGCCATTTCCGGCGGTCCCGACGCCGTCCGCACCGAGCTGCTCAAGGCGCTCTCCCTGATCCGGTCGTGGCTCGCCGACGAGCGGTTCGCCGACACACGGCTGGTGGTCGTCACCCGAGGCGCGGTGGTGACCGGCCGCGCCGAGCGGCCGGCGCTCGCCTCCGCGCCGGTGTGGGGGCTGCTGCGCACCGCGCAGACGGAGCACCCGGACCGTTTCGTCCTCGTCGACGTCGATGAGGACGAGCGTTCCCTGCGCGCCCTGCCCGCCGCGCTCGCCGGCGGGGAACCGCAGACGGCGCTGCGCCGGGGAGAGATCCTGGTGCCGCGACTCGTCCGGGCCACGGCCGACGACACGCCGACACCGGCCCGGGACGCGTCCGACGACGCGTCGGCACGCGCCCGCCTCGCCGGGAACCCCGACGGCACGGTACTGATCACCGGCGGCACCGGCGCCCTGGGCGGGCTGCTCGCCCGGCACCTGGTGACCGGACACGGGGTACGGCACCTGCTGCTGGCCAGCCGTCGCGGACCGGAAGCCGAGGGCGCCGGGGAACTCCTGGCGTCGCTGGCCGGACTCGGGGCGACGGCCACCGTACTGGCCTGCGACGTCTCCGACCCGGAGGCACTGGCCGGCCTGCTGGGGACGGTACCGGCCGAGCACCCGCTGACAGCGGTCGTGCACACGGCGGGCGTCCTGGACGACGGCCTGGTCTCCGCGCTGACGCCCGAGCAACTGGACGCGGTGCTGCGGCCCAAGGCCGACGCGGCATGGCACCTGCACCGGCTCACCCGGGACCTGGACCTCACGGCGTTCGTCCTGTTCTCCTCCGTGATGGGCACGCTCGGCGGCGCCGGACAGGGCAACTACGCGGCGGCCAACGTCTACCTCGACGCGCTCGCCGCACACCGCCGCGCCCACGGCCTCCCGGCCACCTCCCTGGCCTGGGGCCTCTGGGACCAGCGCGGTGACATGACGGGAGACCTGGACCAGGCGGACCTCGCCCGGATGGCCCGGTCCGGCCTGACCCCCCTGCGGGCGCGGGACGGCCTCGCCCTGTTCGACGCGGCCCTCGCCCTCGACGAGCCGCTGCTCGTCCCCGCGCGACTGGACACCGCACGGCTCGCCCGGGGCGGGAACGCGGCACTGCCCGCCGTGCTCGGCGCCCTGGTGCGTCCCCGCGCCGCCCGGCGCACCGCCGCGGCCGGTCCCCCGGGCGCCGTCACGGGCGGGCACCGGTACGCCGGGATGTCCCCGGCCGAGGCGGAGCGCGAGCTGACCGAGCTGGTGCGCGCCCACGCCGCGACCGTGCTGGGACACCCGACACCGGAGGCGATCCGGCCCGACAGCGCCTTCAAACAGCTCGGCTTCGACTCGCTCTCCTCGGTCGAACTGCGCAACCACCTCAACACCGCCACCGGTCTGCGCCTGTCACCGACCGCCGTCTTCGACCATCCGTCACCGGCCGCCATGGCCCGGCACCTGCGCGCCCGGTTGCTCGGCGAGACGGCCTCCGCCGCCCGGCCCACGGCGACGGCCACCGCCTCGGACGAGCCGATCGCCGTGATCGGTCTCGGCTGCCGGCTCCCCGGGGGCGTGGGATCACCGGAGGAACTGTGGGACCTGGTCGCGTCCGGCAGCGAGGCGATCTCCGGCTTCCCGACGAACCGGGGCTGGGACATCGAGGGGCTGTACGACCCCGACCCGGGCCTCCCGGGCAAGACCTACGTCCGCGAGGGCGGCTTCCTCCCCGACCCGGCCGCCTTCGACGCCGGCTTCTTCGGGATCAGCCCGCTCGAAGCGACGGCGATGGACCCGCAGCAGCGGCTCCTGCTGGAGGTCGCCTGGGAGGCGATCGAACGCGCGGGCATCGACCCGGCCACCCTGCGCGGCAGCCCGACCGGCGTGTTCGTCGGCGCCATGACCCAGGAGTACGGCCCGCTGCTCCACGAGGCCGGGGAAGGACTGGACGGCCTGCTGCTGACCGGCAGGATAGCCAGCGTGATCTCCGGTCGGCTGGCCTACTTCCTGGGGCTGGAGGGCCCGGCGATCACCGTCGACACGGCGTGCTCGTCGTCGCTGGTGGCGCTGCACCAGGCGGCCCAGGCGCTGCGGCAGGGGGAGTGCACCCTCGCGGTCGCCGCCGGGGTGTCGGTGCTGTCGACGCCGGGCGTGTTCACCGAGTTCAGCAGGCAGCGGGGGCTGGCGGCGGACGGGCGGATCAAGGCGTTCGCGGCGGCCGCCGACGGCACCAACTGGGGAGAAGGGGCGGGCGTCCTGCTCCTGGAACGCCTCTCCGACGCCCGGCGCAACGGGCACCCCGTCCTCGCCGTCGTCCGTGGCTCGGCGGTCAACCAGGACGGCGCCAGCAACGGACTGACCGCCCCCAACGGGCCCTCCCAGGAACGCGTCATCCGCCAGGCCCTGGCCAACGCCCGGGTCGCACCGGACGAGGTCGACGTGGTCGAGGGCCACGGCACGGGGACGACACTGGGCGACCCGATCGAGGCCCAGGCCCTGATCGCCACCTACGGCCAGGACCGGCCCGAGGACCGGCCGCTGTGGCTGGGCTCGCTCAAGTCCAACATCGGCCACACCATGGCGGCCTCCGGCGCCGCCGGTGTCATCAAGATGGTGATGGCCCTGCGGCACGGACTCCTGCCGAAGACCCTGCACGTGGACGAGCCGACCCCGCACGTCGACTGGACGGCGGGCGCGGTGGAACTCCTCACCGAGGAACGCCCCTGGCCGGATGCCGGACGCCCGCGCCGCGCCGCCGTCTCCTCCTTCGGCATCAGCGGCACCAACGCCCACGTCGTACTGGAGCAGGCCCCGGAAACCGCGGACGCGGACGGCGAGGAGACGCCGGGCCCGGCCGTGACAACCGGGGGACCGGTGCCGTGGGTGGTCTCGGGCAAGAGCGCGGCGGCACTGGCCGCGCAGGCCGCAAGCCTGGAGCACATCCTGACGGCGGACGCCGAACTCGCGGTGACCGACGTGGGATTGTCGCTCGCGGTGACACGCTCGGCGTTCGATCACCGAGCCGTCGTGATCGCCCGGGAACCGGTCGACCACCGGGTCGCCCTGGCCGCGCTGGCCACCGGCCGCCCCTCACCGCACGTCGTCACCGGCACGGTGTCCACCGAGCCCGGCAGGACCGTGTTCGTGTTCCCGGGGCAGGGCTCGCAGTGGGTGGGCATGGGCGTGGAGTTGATGCGCTCGTCACCGGTGTTCGCCGAACACCTGAGGGCGTGCGCGGCGGCCCTCGCATCCTTCACCGGCTGGGACCTCATCGACGTACTGGAGCAGGGGTCCGGTCTGGAGCGGGTGGATGTGGTGCAGCCCGCGTTGTGGGCGGTGATGGTGTCGCTGGCCCGGTTGTGGGAG
>NZ_JBIAZN010000048.1:0-5162 GCF_042899225.1 Streptomyces sp. NPDC000134 | reverse complement strand
GCACCCCGCTACGACGTCGGCAAGACCGTCAAACGCCCCGAGACCCTGAAGGCCATCGGCAAGCCCGGAAGATCTTGGTAGATAAAGAACAAGCTGAGGGGAATCCTCAGTAAGGTCGAGGACGTCAGAAGCCAGTTCATCGTCGGTCTGGTTGCCGTGCACGCTCTCGTCCACGACGATCTGCCAGCACTGTTGCTCGAAGACCTTGACCGCTCCCGCGGTCAGCTGCGCGTCCGCCGCCGAGGGCGTCTGGACCACGTCGTCTACCTCGATGAGCTCACCTCCGAACTGGCGACATCCTGGTTGCGAGAGCGATACCGACGCTGGCCTCGAACGGGTAACCCTCACCTGCTGGTCAGCAGGTCTCCGCAGCAGATGAGGCCGGACCGAGAATGAGCACTGAAGTGACGAAGACCGTCTTCGAGCGGGTTGGCATCAGCGCCCGCAAGCTGCGTGGAGACCGCATCTACGACGAGGCCCGACACACCGCGGATCCTGTCCACCTGATGCGCTTGTTCAGTCTGGGCACGACAACCGCGATAAAGTACATCACCGCAGCCCACCCGGACAAGCGTCCTACCCAGTCCGAGCCTGAACGGTTGCGGGCTCGCCTGTGCACGTCGAAGGTTTCGACAGCGTTCGGGAGTCGTCTTGGCCGTCGGTACCGAGCTGCTGTGCATGACGCCGGGTTCTGGCTGAGAGGTCGTTTACGCCCCAGTTGCGTCGCCTCGGTGCGGAAGACGCACTCGACGGCAAAGCCCTGCTGCAGGTCGGCCCACGGGTCGTACTCGACGGAGACCGTGTCGTCGGTGCCGTCGACACGGTCACCACGCCGGTCGGGCTCTCGGCCAGCGAGTGGTCGGTGCCATACGTCGGCGCACCCCAGGTGCGCGGTTCGAGCGACCGGGTGCGCTCGTGCGGGGCGCCGCCGTCAAAGTCGATGTCGAGTACGTCGGGGGCCGGTGCGTCCACGGCCGCGAGCGCGGCAGCGGCGAACCGACGGCGGTGCAGCTCGCCGCGCTGGCCGAGGTGATGGCGTCGCCCAGCAGGGCGGCGATGACACCCCGGCGAAGGCCAGACCCGCAGTCACGGCGAGCAGGCGTCCACGTCCGGGTCTGGTGAAGGTGGCGCTCGTTGCTGCGAACACGACGCTCCCAGGGTCGTGTGCCAAGGAGCGTGCGGCAGCGCCCGAGGTGCCGTACAGCCGGAGCACCCGTGCCCGGCCAGTCTGAGAGCATCCTGAGATCGGATGAACGCGGCCGAGGGCGCCTGTTGACGCCCGTCTGCCGACTCGGCAAACGGTTGCCGCAGCCGTATCCGGCGACGAATCCGGGCGCGGCGGCGTTAGAGGTTCAACCGGCATGGCAGCTGCCTGGCCAGCAGCGACCCGTCTGAGATTGGCTCAAGCACGACTCGCGGCATCATTGCCGCACGAGCTCCAGCACCTGCCCACACCTAGCGCCGAAGGTGGCGCGGAGCAGGTCCGCGGCGTCGGAGTCCTGGTCGAACAGCGACTGCATGTCGATCGCCAGCATGACGGCGAAGGTCATCGCGCTACCGAAGAACTCCTGAATCTGCTCATCCCGCAATGCTGCTTCGTCGCGGAGGAAGCGGTAGATCTGCAGGAAACCGTCGCGTACCGCTGCACCGATCGCTGGTTCAGCCCCGGAAACGAACCCTTGCAGTAGGACGGTGTGCAGTCCCCGCTTGGCGGCGAGGTCGAAGAAGCGCTCACCAATGGCATGCGCGGCGGTGTCCTCCGGCGCGAGTGCCGCGAGCGTTTCGCGCCACTCGTCGAGGAGGGTCGCCAACGTGTCCGCGAAGACTTCCAGGAAGAGCGCTTCTTTCGTACCGAACATCCGCACAACGTAGGGCTGGCTGATGCCGGCTGCTGCGGCGATCTGGTCAGTCGTGGTGCCGTGGTAGCCACGTCGTCCAAAGAGATTGCGGGCTGCGTCCAGGATCAGTCCGCGCCGCTTTGCGGCAGGCATACGGCTGCCGGAGGTGGTGCCGTCAGTGGGTTCATTGCTCATGTTGACAAGGTATCAACGGATAACTACCGTAGCTAGTAATCATACGATTACCTCTAACCGGAGTTCACGTGAAGCGTTCTGTCCCGGTCTGGCTCGCTGTCGTAGCCGCGTCCCTCCCGATGTTCATGGCCACGCTCGACAACCTCGTTGTCACAAGCGCTCTGCCGGCCGTGCACGCCGACCTCGGTGCCTCGGTCGAGGAGCTGCAGTGGATCACGAACGCGTACACGCTCGCCTTCGCCGCGCTCATCCTTCTCGCCGTCGCCCTCGGTGACCGACTCGGCCGCCGGCACCTGTTCATCGCAGGCATCGCGGTCTTCACCGTCTCATCGGTCTTCGCCGCGCTGAGCGCCGACCCGACGGCACTCATCGTCTGGCGCGCGGTCGAAGGCGCCGGCGCCGCCGCGATCATGCCGCTCTCTCTGACCCTCCTCGTCGCAAGCGTGCCGGACCGCCTCCGCGCCGTCAGCATCGGCATCTGGAGCGGAATCTCCGGTCTAGGCGTCGCGCTCGGCCCGCTCGTCGGTGGCGCCGTCGTGGAGAACTGGAGCTGGGAGGCCATCTTCTGGCTCAACGTCCCCGTCGGCATCATCGCGGTCCCGCTGGCGATCTTCGCGCTGCCGAACACCCGTGGCGCCCGGGTCCCTGCCGACGTCCTCGGCGTCCTGCTCGCTGGCCTCGGCGTCCTCGGGCTCGTTTTCGGCGTCGTCCGCGGAAACGAAGCCGGCTGGACGAGTGGCGAGGTGCTCTCCGGGCTGATCAGCGGCGCCGTGCTGCTGGTCGCGTTCATCCTCTGGCAGGCACACACGTCCGCACCGCTCCTACCGCTCCGGCTCTTCCGCGACCGCAGCTTCACGCTCGCCAACATCGTTGCGATGACGTTCTCGTTCGGGGCCTTCGGTGCGGTCTTCATCCTCATCCAGTTCCTGCAGGTCGTGCAGGGTCGCAGCCCGCTCGAGGCCGGCGTCTGGACGACGCCGTGGACGCTCGCGCCGATGATCGTGGCGCCGCTCGCCGGGATTTTCGCCCCCAGGGTCGGCACGCGTGCGCTCATCACCGGCGGGATGGTCCTCCTCGCTGGCGGGCTGTTCTGGATGGCGGGAACGCTGGCCGCCGACGCGACCTTCCTCACGCTGCTGCCGGGCTTCGCACTCGCGGGAATCGGAATGGGTGCTGTGTTCGGACCAATCTCGACCGTCGTGCTCGCCCGGATGCCCCAGCACGACCACGCGAAGGCGTCCGGAGCGAACTCCACCCTTCGCGAGATCGGGGTCGCGCTCGGGATCGCCGTCCTCACTGCGGTCTTCACTGGCAACGGCGGCCAACTCACGCCCACCGGGTACGTCGACGCGGCGCAGCCGGCCGTTATGGTCGGTGCCGCCGTGGTCGCGGCCAGCGCGATCATCGCCGTGTTCCTACCCTCTGGGCGAGGAAGCGCATCCAACGGTACCGCTGCACAAGACCCTGCGGCAGCTGCACCGGAGCCCGCTTCTGCTGCCCTGCGCTAGAGCCCGTAGCCACCGAGGTCGAGCCCGCGCAAGTACCAATGGCCGCTAACCAGAAGGCCGACGAGGACCCGCGGCAGCCGCAGGTCGTTGATGATGAACTCCTGCCCGGCCTCCCCGTGGCCCGCCAGGTCGGGCAACCCGCTGGTCGCTGTCGCGCCCCAACTCCACGACGTGGTGGTGCTTTCGGGCCGCGGTTACTGGAGGCGGCAGGAGCGTTCCGCGGAGACCAACGCCGCACGCCTGGACCTCCTCGCCCGCGTCGACGGCCCTGCGCCCCCACGACACTGCGCAGAATTCGCCTGGCTGGGCACGGGTCGGCGGGAGAAGGGCCCAAGGCCCGGGTGCAGGCGGCCATCGAGTCTGGCGGCTTTGCCGTCATCGACCCCTCCTGCGGGCATGGCCACCTCTCCGAATCCGACCGACACCCTTGCCTGCCACCGCGCCGAGCGACGGCATAGACATCCCAGGCGACCGAAGCGACCCAAAACGATCGCCAGCCGCATTCCGTGGTCTTTCCATACAGCTAACCACCCAACCAGATAGGGGAATCACCGATGTCAGAGCGCCATCCCATCCTGATCACCGGAGCCGCTGGCCACGTCGGCGGTGTGAGTCGAACGATCGTCGACATGCTGCTTGACCAAGGCCACCCCGTGCGCGCGTTCGTGCGGCAGGACGACGACCGCGCGCAGGCACTCCGCCAGGCCGGCGCCGAGGTCTTCGTCGGAGACCTGCTCACCATCGCCGACGTGACAGCCGCACTGAAGGGCGTCCGGCGCATCTACTTCAGCATGAGCCTGACGCCGTACTACACCGACGCCGTCAGCCTCATGGCCGCGGCGGCGCGGACCCAGGGCGACATCGAGATCTTCGTCAACATGTCCGAGTACGAGCAGTCGTTCATGACGTTCGAGAAGATGACCGCACCGGAGCAGGAACGACGTGCATGGCTCGGCGGACTCGTCGCGGACTGGTCGCCGCAGCAGCGCGCCCACTGGATCGCCGAGCAGGTGCTGGAGTGGTCCGGCCTCCCGACCGTCAACATCCGGGCGGCCATGTTCGTCGAGAACCCCCTGATGACCTGGCTGGCACTGGAGCCGCTGAGCAACGGTGAACTGCGCCTGCCCTTCGGCCACCACCGGCTCGCGCCCATCGCGGGTTACGACGTGGCGGAGGCGTGCACGAAGATCCTGGCCGACCCCGCTCCGCACATCTCGAAGTCGTACGAGCTCAACGGTCCGGAACTTAAGGACATGCACGGGTTCGCAGAGGACTTCGGGGCTGTGCTGGGACGCCAAGTCACCTACGTACCCGAAGAGGTCGAAACCTGGAACGAGACCTACGTGGACCCTGCCATGGCAGAGATTCCCCACACCGCGGAGCACATGAAGACCCTGACCCGGCTGGTGGGCGGCGGCGGATACCTCGGCGTCAGCGACCAGCTCCAAACCCTGCTCGGGCGACCGCCAAAGACCGTGCGCTGGGCGCTGGAGAACCATCTGCGCATCCAGAATCTGGCGGCCGGTTAAGACCGTGTCCTACGTGGTGAGGCGTCGTTGAGTTCGGTATGGGGCGGGGTACGTGGAGTTGGATTGTTCCGGACGGGTTGTGGGAGATCGCG
>NZ_JBIAZN010000047.1:1587-6227 GCF_042899225.1 Streptomyces sp. NPDC000134 | reverse complement strand
GTGCCGGACTCCCTGGCGCAGACCGGCGGCGACCTGTACGCGGTCATCATCAACGTGGCCGTCAACGCATGGATGGCCGGCCACATCCACGGCGAGGACGGCTGCGCCGGCTGCGACGGCAGCCGCGGACCGGCCGGACACGACTGGGAAGCCCGGATGCGCACCATCACCGAGCTCCAGCCGAACATCACCAAGTGGTTCGACCGCGACGTGTGGACCCGCGCCGTCAACGACGCGGGCTACGCCGTCACCCGCCGCTGACGTCAGCGCGCAGGGACGGGCAGGACGCCGCGGACGACCAGCTGCCGTCCGTACGGGGTGGCCATGGGCTCCATCTGGATGCCGGTGCGCAGTGGCTTCACCGAGAAGCGGAAGCCCTTGGTCGGGCCGTGGCAGATGAGCCCGGTCGGGGTGGGGATGCCGATGCCGTCGGGGGAGAGGGTGAAGCCGAGCCCGGCGTAGAAGTCCGTCAGCTCCGGCTCGTGCGTGGCGTACAGGATGGCCGCGCCCAGCTTCCCGGCCTGGTGCGAGCCGGCCGCCTTCTCCGCTTCGGCCACCAGGGCGCGCGCGACGCCCTGGCCGCGCCACTGCTCAACTACTGCGAGGGAGTCCAGGCAGGCGACCAGACCGGCGATGATGTGCACGTTGGGCGATCCGATGAGCATGGGGTGGGTGAGGGCCCACGTCGCCGGCAGCGTGAGCATGCCGCCGACCAGCGCGCCGGACGACGTCTCTTCCACCACCCGCGCGTATGTGGGCTTCTCCGGATCGAGGCTCTGCTTGATCACGTTGGGCAGCCCCCGCCAGGATCCGTCGGGGTTGTCCGGGTCGGCCAGGCGGATCACCGGCTCCAGCGGGGCCGTGTCGGCGCGGGCCGCGTCCCGGATCACGAGGCCGTCCGGCAACTCCGGAACGCTCACCGGGATGACCTCTCCCGGCTGCATCGCTGACCGGTCGGCAGTGCTGGGAGCCGCGTACATGCGCTCACCCAGTACGTTCCCCGAGAACAGACGCTCCGCCTCGCGGCGCGCTGGATTCCCCGACCGGCGGGCACCCTTGCGCACCCCTGTTCGCTTCCCCACGGCGTTCCTCCCCTTTGTCACCGAAACCCTCCCCCGCCCGGCACTCTTCTGAACACCGCCCGGCAGCAGACGACTTGGGCCAGGGACCGGTCCTCTGTCCACAGGCGGTCCGTGAGCTCCTGGAGGCATGAGTGATCACGAGCAGCAGCGGCCGGCCCCACGTCGCGGCAAGGTCCTGGAGGCCCTCGCGCGGGCGGAGCGGAAGGTGTTCACCCGGCCCGCGCCGAAATCCGCGAATGCACAGGTGAAATTCCTCCTCACGCGGGTGAAGGGGTCGGCCAAGGCCCTGGCGGAGCGCGTGGGCACCTCGACCCGCACGATCGAGCGCTACCGCGCCGGGGAGCTGAAGACCCCGCAGAAGCGCCTCCAGGCCGCCCTGGTGGAAGAGACCGAATCCGAGTGGCAACCGCAGGTCAGGGCACAGGCACGTCAACAGGCTTCCACGTCCAGCGGGATGATGGTGGAGGTGACGGCGTACTTTGGATTCACGTGCTCGGGCAGCTCGGACGACGGCCGCATACGCACCATCACCACCCCGATCTCACCCACCTACGCGAAGCAGATACTGGAGCTCCAGGAGGCCGGAGCGACAGAGGAGGATCTGCATCCGATCGTCGCGGAGGCCATCACCGAGTCGTATTTCACGGAATGGGGCACCCGGGCCGATGGCCTGCGCGCGGATTTCACACACGTTCAAGCCATCGAGTTCCTCTTCTGACCCGGTCGATTTACGCGCCTGCATAAAACGATCCGGTGGGCCGCCGTACAGCGCTCTGGCGGCGGCCCGCTCCCGAATCCGCACCACGAATTGAGGCCGACGATGCCCACGCCCTGGCCGCCCCGGCGCTCCGCCCGCCGTCCGCTCGCCCCGCGCGTCGCCGCGCCCCGCGAGCCGGTCGACCCGGCCCGGATCGGCCGCCGCGTCGTACGGCGACGGGCGAAGGGCATGGACGCCGACGCCGTCGCGGCCGCCCTCGAGGACGCCCGGTTCGACGCGCGGCAGGACTCCCGGCACGAGGACCTGGCCGACGACGTCCGCGGCCCGGCGGAGCTCGCGGAGTGGGAGCGCATCGACCAGCTGCTCGCCGCCGCGCCGGCGGGCACCGTCTACGACCCGGACACCGACGACGTCGTCCGCGCCGAACTCGCGGCCGAAGCCGCGGCCGCCGCCGCCCGCGAGGCCGAACTGCGCGAAGCCGCCCGGGTCGCGGCCCGCGCCGATGAGCTCCAGGCGCTGCGCGAGCTCGGCACGCTGGAGCAGACCGAGCCGCGCACCGGGGACGAAGCCGCCCGGGACGAACTCACGCGGCGAGCCGGCGGGTACGTCCAGGCCGACGTCGACGCCTGGCTCGCCCACGCCCTGGCCGCGCACCGCGGCCACTACGGCGACCCCGCCGCCCGCGAGGAAGCCGCCGGCCTTCTCACCCCACCGGTCCTCGCCCACGCCGCGCTGCTCGCCGAACTCGCCCGCCTGGTCCCCGGCGCGGACATGGGCCAGCTGGCGTTCGCGGGCCGCCTCGCCACTTCCGAGCCCGAAGCCGCCGGTGAACTCGCCGTGCTCCTCGCCCGCGCTCATCCCGCCCACTGATCACCGACGGTGACCATCTGACTGTCACGCTGGGGTGTCACGCACCCTCAATCCGACTGTCACGCTGGGGTGTCACGCTGCCCTTCGGGCCCGCAATCACGGGGCCTACCCCCGTTTTCGCGCACACCGAGCAGCGTGACACCCCCGCCGGGCGCGGGTACGGAACGTAACCGCCGGGATCGGCCTCGGGCGGGCCGCCGGGTGCGGAAGAATCTCCGGGGTGAGCACCGACAGCGCCACCGCCGGCGCTCTATGCCCAGGCCCTGCAGAGCACCGCCACCGACCCGAGCCGGTGCACCGTGCCGTGGGGTGTGTGCCCGGAGCACGGCGGCACTCTCAAGTCCCGCGCGCGAGCCACCGACGGCCAGGTCCTCCCCGGCCTGCCCGCCTGAGCAGCCGGGAGGCGCGATGACGCAGCACGAGTACCAGGTCGTGGCACGGTGCACCGACCCGTCCCACCCCGGCGCCACCACCCTGATCTACACCACCCACGCCGACTCGATCCAAGAAGCCACAGCGAAGGTCCAGAAGCTGCGCATCGACAAGATGACCCCGGGCCTCTACCGCATCACGCAGGTGACGGAGCGCGAACCGGAGTGCACCTGCGCCAACCCCGGATTCGGCGGGCAGTGCGCCGGAGAGCCCTGGTGTCACAAGGTCGAAGAGGCCGCGGCCGCGAGCGCTGTGCCTGAGTGAAGCGGAGCGGCCCCACGGCCGCCGTACGGCCGATACCGTGGTGGCACACGCCCGTTCGCGCCCTGGAGGCCCTCGATGAGCGAACAGCCGGCCCCCGCCGACACCGCCGCCCGGCAGCTGGAGCCCGCGGCCGCCGACGCGGTCCGCGCGTACGCGGCCAAGACCCGCGCCGACGCCGACCGGTTCGCCGCCGTCCTGGAGGACATCGCCGCCAACGGCCTGCCCGACCCCGAGCAGTGCACCCCCTGGGAGGAGCTGCGCGAGGCCCACCTCGCCCGCCTCGCCTCCCAGCGCCCGGCCGTCGCCTGATGGCCCCGCAGCACGGCCCCCGCCGCGCCCGGATCGCGTTCTCCGACTCCGCCGCCAAGCAGCTGGAGAACCTGACCAGCGAGGCGGAGATCCACGCCCTGGACCGCGCCCTGGTCGTCCTCTCCGTCGACCCCGACGTCGGCGAGCCGATCCCCGGCGACGCCGCCGGCCCCCAGCTGCGCGAGTACGCCGACGAAGTCGAACGCGTACGCCTCCTGTACTGGGTCACGGCCTTGAAGACCGTGGTCGTCGTCGCCTACCTCGAGGTCTGACCCGCAACGCCTTGGACCAGGCCGACCGCGTGCTGCTGGCGCGGCCGGGGTCAAAGGGTGTCAGCGGTGAGCTGACGCCCCCAAGCCGCTACCGGACGAGGTGGCTCTCGATGTGGTCGATCACCGCTGACACGGCCTGCCGGTAGGCGGTGCTCGACCGGCGGACCTGGGACAGCAGCATGCCGCCCTGGATGGCGGCCAGCAGAGCGGTGGCGAGCGCGGCGGTATCGGCGCGCTCGCTCAGCTCGCCCCGTGCCTGCATGCGTGCGAGTCCCGACCTGATGGGCCCTTCCCACCGGTCGAAGGCGGAGACGAGTCTGGTCCGTGCCGACTGGTCGTCGTCGGCGAGTTCGCTGGCGAGCGAGCCGATCTCGCAGCCGCCTTCGCATCCTCTTTCGTCCTGCCGGCTCCCTGCCCTGTCGCACCACTCGCGCAGGGCCTCGATGCTGTCCAGGTTGTCCAGCAGCGGACGCTGCTGGGCGAGCCGGGTGTCCGTCTGGTGGTCGATGACCGCCAGGACCAGGCCCTGCTTGTCGCCGAAGTAGTGGTAGATCTGTGACGCGCTGACCCCGGCGGCCGCCTGGATGTCCGGGATGCTCGTGCCCCCCGCGCCGCGGTGGAACATCAGCTCCGCAGCGGCCGCGATGATGCGTTCGCGGGTCTCGCGGCCCCCCTTGGTAAGCCGCTGTCTCT
>NZ_JBIAZN010000047.1:0-1490 GCF_042899225.1 Streptomyces sp. NPDC000134 | reverse complement strand
GCTCGTGCCCCCCGCGCCGCGGTGGAACATCAGCTCCGCAGCGGCCGCGATGATGCGTTCGCGGGTCTCGCGGCCCCCCTTGGTAAGCCGCTGTCTCTTCGACTCTCCGGTCTTCGCTGGTGCGCTCATATGCCCACGCTACTCAAGTTGGAATTGACATTCCAATCATGCCCTACCGATGATCCTGGAAAGGTCATTCCATACCGGGTGGCCGTCCCTTCAGACAGGTGAGTGCCATGCCCCTCGACCCCCAGATCGAGACCCTGCTCAAGGAAGTGGCCCCAGGAGGCGGACCGGCTCCCGAAACCCTGACGGTGGCGGAGAACCGCGCGTTCGGGCGCGCCCTCGGCGCCCTGGCCGGCGCTCCCGTACCGGTCGCCAACGTCCGGGATACCACGGCCGCTGCCGACGGCCGCGACATACCCGTCCGTATCTACCGGCCCTTCACCGAGCCGGACGCCGGGCCACTGCCCGTGACGCTCTTCTTCCACGGCGGCGGATGGGTTTTCGGCGACCTGGACACCCAGGACAACATCGCCCGCATCATGGCCAGCTGCTCCGGCACGATCGTGGTCTCCGTCGACTACCGGCTGGCACCCGAGCACCGCTTCCCGGCCGCGGTCGACGACGCCTACGCCGCGCTGACCTGGGTCGCGGGCAACGCCCCTGGCTTCGGGGGCGACGGAGAGCGCATCGCCGTGTTCGGCGAAAGCGCCGGCGGCAACCTTGCCGCGGTTCTCGCACAGGAGTCCCTGCGCCGCGGGGGACCTCGCATCACGCTCCAGGTGCTCGCCTACCCGGCGGTCGACCGGTTCGACGACAGCCCCTCGATGTACGAGAACATGACGGGCCCGGTCCTCTCCCGTTCCTACCTCGAGTGGTTCTGGGGCGCCTACCTCAGCACCCCGGACCAGGGCGCCGACCCGCGGGTCTCGCCGGCACGCTCCGACGAACTGGCCGGACTTGCTCCCGCCGTCATCGTCACCGCCGAGAACGACCCCCTGCGCGACCAGGGCGACCACTACGCCCGCAAGCTGGCCGACGCCGGCGTACCGGTCCAGCACCTCCCGGTCGAGGGAGCCATTCACGGCTTCCTCTCGTTCACCGGCTCGGTGCAACTCTCGCGGGACATACTGAACCGGCTCTCGGACGCCGTGGCCGCAGTCTTCAACTGACCCGGCCCGGGCGGCTCCGCCAGTCGCCAACCCTCCACCGCACGCAAGCAGAACAGCGACCGCCACTGTGCTGACCCTCACCATGAGGCGGCTCGTGGCCATCCCGACCGATGAGCCGTTCAACAACCGGCCACGGTGACGGTTCACCGAACGGCAGGCCCTCACACCCGGAGCGCCGGACCCTGACCAGCCCAGAAGAAAGTTCAGAAACAGGCACTTGGCTTGTTCTTTTTCTTCCGGCCTCGAACGGTGTCTCGTACTGGGTCGCTCACCTGGGGGTTCGCCGGATATGGGGGCGGCCTTCGTCTGATCATG
>NZ_JBIAZN010000046.1:0-8732 GCF_042899225.1 Streptomyces sp. NPDC000134 | reverse complement strand
CTCCGGACAGCATCAGGCAGCAGACTCACCCTCACGGCCTTCGTCGTGGTCACGTGCACCTTGGTCGGAGCACATGATCAGACGAAGGCCGCCCCCATATCCGGCGAACCCCCAGGTGAGCGACCCAGTACGAGACACCGTTCGAGGCCGGAAGAAAAAGAACAAGCTAAGAGTGCGCGTCATGACCGTCGGACTCAACCGACGGTGCAGCGAACCGGCCATGGCCCCGCCCGGCCCCGACCACCTGATCGGTAGGCCCGCCGGGTCCGGACTTCCGCAAGACGCGCGTCCGTTGCTGCCCGCGAGGCACGTGAGGGGGCGAATTCCGGCGTGAAGAAAGCCTCGGGCAGATTCTGTCTGCTCGCTGAGGGCCGCTTTTCTTTCGTTGTCGAGCGAAGCCGACCGTCTTTGCGACTGACACGGCCGGTGGCGTGCCGTCCCTCTCCCGATCGGCCGACGCCTTGGCGACGCTTCCGCGACGCAGGCGGATGTCGTAGCCGTGGGCCGGTCTCAGGTCAGAGGTTGGTGATGGGGATCGATCCAGCGGCAGCGGTGTTGTAGTACGTGCACCGGGTGCTGGTGGGACAGGCCCGGCTGGCGGTGCCGACGGTCAGGCTGACCAGGGGGCTGGTGGAGGTCATCGTGCCCACCATGAGGTTGGAGAGCGGGCCGACGTAGGTGGCGTTGATGTCGATCTCGGTGGTGGCCACCAGCCCGTCCTGCGCGTTGTACCACCTCACCTTCCAGTTCGGCACGCTGACGCCGGCCAGGGCGGCGCTGCCGGTGGCGGTGCCGTTGGAGGGCTGCACCTCGCCGTAGACGATCGAGGGGGCGTCGGCGGAGACGCAGCCGTGGTAGATCGACGTGTCGACGTGGGCGGTGTCGGCGGTGAAGTCGACGTCGATCTCGTTGTTGGCGTCCTCGCACACGACTATCGGATTCTCCGGGTCCGCCGCGTGGGCGGGTGTGAGGGTGGCGGCCATGCCCATGGCTGTCAGCGTGCCGACGGACAGAATGGCGGTCAGGCGGTGCATGAGGGTCTCCTGTACTCGGGGTGGACGGACTCACCGGCGGAGCGGCCTCGGGACGGCGCACTCCCGCACCCGGTGGGGAGTGGTCGCCGGCAGCGCTCACGCGGGACGCCGTGCGGCGGGAACCCGTCCTGGACAGCGGGCTGTCGTGTTTTTCGATAGTGACGTCCGGGTGTTCGGTGAGCCATGGCTCATCGGGGCCCGCGCGCACACTGGCCCGAACGCGCGCACCCCGCACGGGGAGCGCACACCCGTGCGCGCGATACCGGGCGGGCCCGGCGGACGGACACCACCCTGAGCGCATGATCTCCGCGAGGCTGGACAGACACCGAGGGCGCGTCCCGCGGGGATCGCGAGGTGAGCCGCGGAGGCCGGGTCAGCGAGTGGGTACCGCCGTCTGATCGGCCGTCGCCTCCAGGTGTCGACCAGGGCGCGGGCGCCGCGGACGGCGACGGCGACGGAGGTCAGGGTCGGGTTGCAGGCGGTGGCGGTGGGGATGACGTTGTTGCCGGCGACCCAGAGGCCGTGGACGTTCCACACCCGGCTGTCACGGTCGCAGACACTGGTGCCGTCGTCGGCGGGGCCCATGCGGGTGGTGCCCTGGTAGTGCAGGGAACTGCCGGCGGGGAGCAGGACGGGGGAGTCGTCCAGCGGGATGCCCACGGCGGCGCCCGCTTCGGCGACGGCCTTCCTGGCCCCTCGATGGCGGCGAGATCGCGGTCGGTGTAGCGGTAGTGGACGCGCGGCGCGGGCAGCCCGTACGCGTCGGCCTAGGTGTCCGAGAACTCCACACGGTCCTCGGGCGTGATGTCCGTGGCGCAGAACCAGCCCAGTCCGACGACGGCACCGGGCGCGACCTCGACGCCCTCGGCGAGCGGCACGGGGGAGGCGGGGGCCGCGACCAGGTCCGCCGCCAGCACGCCCTGCTCCGCTCCCTGACCGGCGGCACCGACCACTCGGCGTCACTTTGATCAGCACCGGAGGCGGCGCGCCTTAAATTCCCCTGAGATTTCGGCCGTCGGGCCCTGTATTCCACACCGGATAATCTGCGCCCGGATCTGCGCCCGGACCAGGAAGACCCGCAGATTATGTCAATTCGAGAACGCCGTCCGTGCGGTTCTGCACAGTTGGACGACGGTCGGACGGTCATCTCGTCTGTATAGAGTTTTCGGCGTTGTTCCCGAAGATCGACGGGGAGGGCGCGCGTGGGGAAGCCCGAGATAGTCGATATCTGGCCACTGACAGCCGTGCAAAAAGGGCTGCTCTTTCACGCGGAATACGATCCGCAGGCCACGGACGTCTACCGGGGTCAGTCGATCCTGGACTTCGAAGGCCCGCTCGACCTGGACCGATTACGGACGGCTGTCCGCACGCTGACACGTCGGCACGCCCCGCTACGGGCCGGTTTCCGGCCCGTAGCGGGTGGCGAAACCGTCCAGGTCGTCCTGCGCGAAGTCGAAGTCCCCTGGACCGAGTCCGACCTCAGCGGCGCGAATGCGGATCAGCGACAACAGGCCATGACGCGGGAATGGCTGCGCCGATTCGACCTTTCCAAGCCACCGCTGATGCGCGTCGCCGTGCTGCGGCTCGGTGAAGAACGCCACCGCGTGCTGCTCACCCTGCACCATATTCTCTGCGACGGCTGGTCGATCGCCACACTCGTCGATGAACTCGTCTCCCTCTACGAGCATGCGGGCAACGATGCTTTTCTGCCGCCGGTAACGCCGTATTCCGCTTATTTGACTTGGCTGGCCGAACAGGACCGCCAGGCCGCCCTCGCGGCCTGGCGGCCGGTGCTGGCGGGAGCGGAACCCACCCTGATCGCGCCCGCCAAGGGAACCCGCGCACCGGTGGACCCGCTCCACGCGCCCGTACGCCTCGACCCTTCCCTGGCCGACGACCTGCGGCAGCAGGCCCGCCGGCTCGGCACGACCATGAACACGCTGATGCGCGCGGCCTGGGGCATCCTGCTCGGCAGGCTGCACGGCCGCGACGACGTGACGTTCGGTGCGACGACTTCCGGCCGGCCGCCGGACGTCCCCGGCATCGACCGGATGGTCGGCATGTTCATCAACACCCTGCCGGTAAGGGCGCGTTGGAACGAACAGGAGTCCCTGGAGTCCTTCCTCGTCCGGCTGTTCGACGAGCAGACCGCGCTCCTCGCCCACGAACATCTCAGCCTGTCGGAACTCCAGCAGCTCAGCGGCTCCCGCGAACTCTTCGACACCCTCGCGGTGTTCCAGAACTTCCCCACCAGGATGGGGCACATCGACGCGTCCAACGCCCGGCCCCTCGGCGACGGTGTGCGGCTGGTAGACGTCACCGGCCGGGACGCCGCGCACTACCCGCTCATCCTGAGCGCCGCGTCCGACAGCCTCCGGCTCACCTACCGGCCCGACCTGTTCGGCCAGGGCGAGATCGCCACCCTCGGCGAGCGCCTGGTGCGAGTGCTGGAACAGGTCGCCGCAGACCCCGCGGTCCCCATGGCCGGGATCGGCGTGATGCTGCGGGGCGAGCGCGAACGGCTCACCGCCGGAGTGAACCTCGGACCCGCGACGAGCGACGAGACGGTCCTCGACGCCTTCGACCGGGTCGTCACCCGCTGCCGCGACCGGGCGGCGATCGTCTGGGGGGACACCAGCCTCACGTACGGCCGACTCGACCGACGGGCGAACGCCGTCGCCCACTTCCTGACCGCGCGGGGCGTGCGCGCCGGGGACCGGGTGACAGTGGCCCTGCCCCCGTCCCCCGACCTGCCGGTCGTGCTCCTCGGCATCGCCAAGGCCGGCGCGGCCGCCGTACCCATCGACCCCGCCTGCCCGGCCGAGCGCGCCGCCACCGTACGCGCGGACGCCACCTCCGTCTTCGACATCACCGAGCCCGACGTCCGCGAGGCCCTCACCGGCGACCGGCCGGACACCCCGCCGCAGGTCAGGCCGGCCGCGAACTGGCCGCTCACCGTGACGTACGCCGTCACCGGCGCGCCGGAGGGCGTCACCCTGACCCACGGCGGGATCGCGGACCTGGCAGCAGACCTCGGCCGGAGCGACGCCGTCACCGGCCGGACGCTCCTGCACAGCCCCCCGGCCTCCGACCCCTCCGGACTCGAGACCTGGCTGCCCCTGCTGAACGGCGGCTGCGTCGTCGTGGCCCCCGAGGGCGCCGACGACGCCGCGACACTGAGCGCACTGATCGCCACCGCGGACCTGACCACCGTCCACCTGACGGCCGACCGGTTCCGCACGCTGGCCCACGAGGACCCGGAGTGCCTGGCCGGCCTGCGGCACGTCCTGACCAGCGGTGACACGGTACCGGCGCAAGCCGTCGCCGAAGTGGCCCACCTCTGCCCCCACCTCGCACTCCACCACCTGCACGGAACCACGGGCCCCACCGTCTGCACGGCCGTTCACACCCTCCCACCCGGCGCGCCCGCCCCCGAGACGCTGCCACTGGGCCGCCCCCGCACAGGCACCGCCCACTACGTCCTCGACGACCACCTCCGCCCCGTACCGGCCGGCACCCCCGGCGAGCTGTACGTCGCGGCAGCCACCGCCCACGGCTACCTCGACCGCCCCGGCCGTACCGCCGCCCGCCTCGTCGCCTGCCCCTTCGGCGGCGGACGCATGTACCGCACCGGTGACCGCGCCCACTGGACCCCCGACGGCGAACTGCGACTCCTCGACCGCACCGCCCCCCACGCAGACCCGGTCACGCCGGGAGAGACCGACCCGGACCAGCCGGTCGGAACCGCCCCGGACCAGCCGGTCGAAACCGACCCGGACCGGGCCACCGAGCCCTCGACGCACACCACGGGCGGGAACCGGACGGCCACCCCGCAGCAGGAGATCCTCTGCTCCCTCTTCGCCCAGGTCCTCCAGATCTCCCACGTCGGACCCGACGACGGCTTCTTCGAATTCGGCGGCGACTCCCTCCTCGCCACCCGGCTCACCAGCAGGGTCCGTACCGTGCTCGGCGTGGAGATGTCCAACCGGATGCTCTTCGAGTCCCCGACCCCCGCCCTGCTGGCCGGCCGCCTCAGCGGCCTGGGCGCCGCACGCCCGGCGGTGACACGGGCGGACGAACGGCCCACCCCGCTGCCGATGTCCTTCGGGCAGCAGCGCACATGGTTCCTCCACCGACTGGCCGGCCCCGCCGGCACCAACAACGTCGTCCTGTGCCTGCGCCTGAGCGGCACCCTCGACACCACGGCACTCCAGACCGCCTGGGCCGACACCGTCGAACGGCACGAGACACTGCGCACGGTCTACGGAGAGACCGACGGCGTCCCCTACCAGAAGGTCCTGACGGACGTGGACGCCCGCCTGACGAGGGCCGACACCGACGAGACCGAACTGGCGGACCTGCTGGCCGCCGAGGCGGACCGGGGCTTCGACCTGGAGTCCGACCTGCCCTGGCGGGTCACGCTCTACGCCACCGCACCGGACGAGCACGTACTGCTGGTGATCGTCCACCACATCGCCGCCGACGGCTGGTCGCTGGGCGTCCTGGCCCGCGACCTGCGCACCGCGTACACGGCCCGACGCGAGGGCCGTACGCCAGGATGGGCCCCGCTGCCCGTGCAGTACGCGGACTTCACCCTGTGGCAGCGAGACCTCCTCCGCGACGAGGAAGACCCCCAGAGCCTCATCGGCGGCCAGATGGCCCACTGGAGGACGGCCCTGGCGGACCTGCCCCGGGAACTGACCCTCCCCACCGACCGGCCGCGCCCGCCGGTCGCCGGCCACCGCGGCGCCAGGCTCACCTCCATCGCCTCCGCCGACACCCACCGGCGGCTGCGGCAGATCGCCCGTGACCACGACGCGACGATGGCCATGGTCACCCAGGCGGCATTCGCGGCACTGCTGTCCAAACTGGGCGCCGGCGACGACATCCCCCTCGGAACACCCGTCGCCGGCCGGGTCGACGAAGCCCTGGACGACCTGATCGGCTACTTTCTCAACACCTTGGTGCTGCGCACCGACCTCAGCGGCGACCCCACCTTCGCCGAACTGCTCACCCGAGTCCGGACGACCGACCTGGCGGCCTACGCCCACCAGGACCTGCCCGTCGAACGCCTGGTGGAAGCACTCAACCCGGAACGCTCCCTGTCCCGGCAGGCCCTCTTCCAGGTCGGCTTCACGTTCCAGAACACCCCCGACAACGGCTTCGACCTCCCCGGACTGACCACCCGACCGGAACCGGTCGCGACCTCGGGCACACAGTTCGAACTGTCGGCACAGATACGCGAACTCCACCGACCGGACGGCACACCCACCGGCCTCGCCTGCGCCCTGGAGTACGCCGTCGACCTCTTCGACGAGAGCACGGCGAGGAAGTTGGCGGATCGGTTCGTCCGGGTGCTGGAGCAGGTCGCGGCCGATCCCGAGGTCCGGCTGAGCGATGTGGATGTGTTGGGTGAGGGCGAGCGGGCGCGGGTGGTGGGGGAGTGGAACGCCACGGCCTTGCCGGTGGCCGATGACCTGCTGCCCGATCTGGTACGGGCACATGTCCAGGGCTCGCCTGACGCTGTTGCGGTTCGGTGTGGCTCGGATGCGGTGTCGTACGCCGAGCTGGAAGCTCGGTCGAATCGGTTGGCGCGGTATTTGCGTGGTGTGGGGGTGGGGCGGGAGTCGCGGGTTGGGTTGTGTCTGCCGCGTGGGGTGGAGATGGTCGTCGGGATGCTCGCGGTGTGGAAGGCGGGTGGGGCGTATGTGCCGCTCGATCCCGCGTATCCCGCTGACCGGCTGGCGTTCATGGTGGCCGACAGTGGTGCGGACGTCGTGGTGTCCGTGTCGGACCTGCTGGTGACAGGCGGGCGGACGGTCCTGCTGGATGAGCGTGCCGAGGCGATCGCCTCCGAGTCTGCTGAGCCGCTGGGCGAGGTGCGGGTGGGGTCGGACGAGTTGGCGTATGTGATCTATACGTCGGGTTCCACCGGGCGTCCCAAGGGTGTGGCGGTCGCTCATCGGGGTGTTGCGAACCTGGCGGCGGCGATGCGTCCCGTGCTCGGCGCGGGTGAAGGGGTCACCACCCTTCAGTTCGCGTCCTTCAGCTTTGACGCGGCTGTTCTGGATGTCGCCGTGACATTGGCCGCCGGTGGCACGCTGGCCATCGCCACGGACGAGGAGCGGGAAGACCCGCAGGCTCTGGCCGAGATGATCCGTGCCTCCGGTGTGTCCGTGGCGAGTGTGGTGCCCTCGCTGCTGGGAGTGCTGGACCCGATGGATCTGCCCGGGGTGGAGAACTGGGTCCTGGGCGCGGAACGGCTGACGGCCGATCTGGCGGCGCGGTGGAGTGCGCGGGCTCGGGTGTGGAACACGTACGGGCCGACCGAGGCGACCGTCATCACCACCGCCACCCATGCACCCGTGGTCGTGGATTCCCGGCCGCCCGCCATCGGCGGCCCGATCGGCAATATGCGCGTCTTTGTTCTCGACGGTTTCCTCCAGCCGGTGCCGGCGGGTGTGGTGGGGGAGGTCTACATCAGTGGTCCCGGTCTGGCCCGTGGCTACATCGGCCGCCCTGACTTGACCGCTGAGCGGTTCGTGGCCTGCCCCTTCGCCCCGGACCAGCGGATGTACCGCTCCGGTGATCTGGCGAAGTGGTCGGCGGACGGGCAGTTGTACTTCGCCGGGCGTGCTGATGAGCAGGTGAAGGTCCGGGGCTTCCGGATCGAGCCGGGTGAGGTCGAGGCGGTGCTGGCCGCTCACCCTGATGTCGGCCAGGCCGCCGTGGTCGTACGCGAGCACCAGCCCGGCGACCAGCGGCTGGTCGGCTACGTCGTCCCCACTGCCGGCGCGGAGAACGTGCAGGGCGACGCCCTGCGGGAGTTCCTTGCCGCCCGCCTGCCTGACTACATGGTTCCGGCCGCCGTGGTGGTGCTGGAGGCCCTCCCGCTCACCCCCAACGGCAAGCTCGACCGCCCTGCGCTGCCTGCCCCCGAGCGTGTTGGCGGCAGCGTGCGGCGTGGTCCGGCGACGCCCACCGAGGAGGTGCTCTGCGGCCTGTTCGCCGAGTTGCTGGGGCTGGAGCTGGTCGGCGGTGACGACGACTTCTTCCAGCTCGGTGGGGATTCGCTGTTGGGGATGCGGTTGTTGGCTCGGATTCGGGCGGTGCTGGATGCGGAGGTGAGTATCCGGGAGTTGTTCGCCGATCCGACGGTGGCCGGGATCGCGCGGCGGTTGGAGGGTGCGGCGGGGCGGTCGCGGGTGGCGTTGCGGGCGCGGTCGCGTCCGGAGGTGGTGCCGTTGTCGTTCGCGCAGCAGCGGATGTGGTTCCTCAACCGGCTGGAGGAGTCGCAGTCGGGTGCGGCGGCGGTGTACAACCTGCCGTTGGCGCTGCGGTTGTCGGGTGAGCTGGATGTGGCGGCTCTGGAAGCGGCGCTGGGTGATGTTGCCGACCGGCACGAGAGCCTGCGCACCGTGTTCCCGAACATGGCGGGCGTACCGGTGCAGCGAATCCTCGGCGGCGCGGAGGCGCGCCCGCCGTTCACGGTGGTGCAGACGTCGGAAAACGAGCTGAAGGACTGGCTCGCCAAGTACTCCCAGCGGGGATTCGATCTTGGCAAGGAACTGCCCTGGCGGGCATGGTTGCTGCGGGTTTCGGTGACGGAGCATGTGTTGTTGGTGGTGACGCATCACATTGCTTCGGATGGTTGGTCGATGGGGGTGTTGGCGCGGGATTTGCGGGTGGCGTATGCGG
>NZ_JBIAZN010000045.1:0-10609 GCF_042899225.1 Streptomyces sp. NPDC000134 | reverse complement strand
CGACCCCAAACCCTACGTCTGGACGAAGACCGCAGACGCGATCCTTGAACGCCTCGTCGGCTATCTGAATAGAATTCCTGACTCAGAAGACTAGGTGTTCCGGCGGGAACCTGGCTGGGCCGGCAGAGCGACTGGCAGGTGCCCGTCGCCATGCTGGCGGCTCTTGGCCTTGTCTCTCGGGTGACGATCGCCGTTCTGCTGCCGACCTCGCGGCCGGAAGAAGAACCCGCCGCCTACGGAACCAGCCCCGACACCCGCCGGTTCGCCACGGTGCTTGTGGCCGGGGTTCTGTCCGCAACTTGGGCGTTCACGGGATACACGTACATCGTGGAGTTCCTGGGTGACGTCGGCGGGTTCTCCCCGAACAGCGTCAGCGCCCTGTTCGTGGTTTTCGGTGTGGCGTGTCTGGCCGGTGTGAGTGTCACCGGGGCATTGCTCCACCGCTTTCCGCAGTCCGCGCTGACCACGGCTGTGGCGGCGCAGGCGGTGGCCATGCTCGGCCTGTACTCGGCCGGCACCGATCCGGTGGCAGCGGTGGTGTTCCTGGCGCTGATGGGCGGTGCGCTGGGGCCGGTGTTCATGACCACCCAGGACGCGATGCTGCACTGCGCCCCGGGCCGCACGGATATCGCACTCGCGGCCAACTCCGGTGCGTACAACGCCGGAATCGCGGCGGGCGCCGTGCTCGGCGGACAGATTCTGCCGCGGACCGACGTGCGGGACACCTTCGTGGCCGGGGGGCTGCTGACCGTCGGGGCGTGCGCGGTGCTGCTCGGCGGGCGGCTGCGGCGTCCTGGACGGCAGTCCACCACGTAGCGACCGGGTCACTGCCCGGTTGGCGGCCTCTCCGTCCACCGACTGGTGCGGGACGGGGCGTCACGCCGCATGATCCGCCCTCTGGCGACCTGGGAAGCGGACCCTAGACGGTGTCGTCGGCTTCTAGGTCGAAAGGGACGCCTGTGAGCTGTTCGCTCGTCGCCCACAGCCGCCTGCCCACCGCGGGGTCGTCGGCGCCTGCGGGGAGCTTGGCGGGCTTGGGTGCGCCGGAGGTCTGGTCCCGTCCGGCGGGGCCGATGAACCGGCCCGAGTCGACGTGCGGGCTGGTCGCGGCGTACAGGGAGGGCCAGGCCGCGCCCTCGGCCGAGCCCATGAGCAGGCGTGCGGCGATCGGGGTGATCATGCGGCTCAGAACGCCGGTGCCGTGCTGCTGCAGTCCGGTCATCGCCGAGCCCGGGTGGACGACTAGCGCCTCGACGGAGCTGCCTGCGGTGCGGCGCGCGAGTTCGAGGGTGTAGACGATGTTGGCGCGCTTGGACTTGGCGTAGGCGCCCATGGCGCGGTAGCTCTTTTCGCTCATCAGGTCGTCCAGCCCGCCCGTCGGCCACCGCGCCGCGATGGCGCTGACGGTGACCACGCGCGGTGCGGACGAGCGGCGCACGGCGGGCCAGACCTGGGCGTCGAAGGCGAAGTGGCCGAGGTGATTGACGCCGACCGTCATCTCCAGGCCGTCGTGGGTGGTCCGCCGCTCGGGCAGGTTCATCACGCCGGCGTTGTTGATGAGCAGGTCGACCGTCTCGGTCTCGGCGATTTGGGTGGCCGCGTCGCGGACGGAGGAGAGGTCGGAGAGGTCGAGCGTGAGGGTGTCCGTCCGGGCCTCGGGGGCCGCGGCGCGTACCGCCTCCGCGGCCTGGTCCAGTCTGGCCCGGCTGCGGCCGGCCAGGATGACGCGGGCCCCGTGCCGGGCGAGCGTGCGGGCGGTCTCCAGTCCGATCCCGCCGTTCCCGCCGGTGATCAACGCCGTGCGACCGCTCTGATCGGGGATGTCGTCGGGAGTCCAGTGGTTCACCGGTGTCACGCTCCTCGGATGCGTCGGTGTTCGCTCGGGCACGGGGTGGTCGGCAGTGTCGTGACACCGCGCGGGAAGAACATGCCGACGATGCTTTCGACGCGGGCGGCGTCGGCGTGCTGCGGTGTTCTCCCCAGGCCGCCGCTGCGCCGGGCCATGTCGTCCGCCTTTTCAGACCGGCGGTCTGTTCGGCTGGGACCCCAACGTAGAAGACCGCCGGTCTGATGTCAAAAGACCGGCAGTCTGTAACCTGGGGGCATGACGAACTTCCAGCGTGCGCGCAGTGAGGAGCAGCGTGAGGTGCGGCGCCGGGCCATCCTCGACACCGCCGCCACCATGCTCGACGAGATGTCCATCGGCGCGATCAGCCTGAACGAGCTGAGCCGCCGCGTCGGGCTGGCGAAGTCCAATGTGCTGCGCTACTTCGAATCGCGTGAGGCGATTCTGCTGGAACTCCTCGACCGCGCCTGGCGGCAGTGGGTGGCCGACTTGCCTGCCCTGGTGCACGCCGGCGTCGACCAGGACGCTCCGGTGGGCCGGCGCGCGGAGCAGTTCGCCGCCGTCATCGCGGGCTCCCTCGCCCGACGCCGGGTCCTGTGCGACCTGCTGAGCGCGCAGGCGGGCGTACTGGAACACAACGTTTCCCCGCAGGTGGCCGCCCGCCACAAGCGCGCGGCCGTGGCCAACGTCGCCGACATCGCGGCGTTGGCCCACCAGTGCCTTCCCGAGCTGGGCAACAGCGCACCGCGGTTGACCGCAGGCATGATCATGGCCGTCGGCGCGGTGTGGACACACGCACGGCCCTCCCCGGCGATGCTCGCCGCCTACGAAGCCGACCCCGCACTCACCGCGTTCGAACTGGACTTCGTGACTGCCCTGCGGGAGATGCTGGTCACGCTCACCGCGGGCACCATCGCCCGCGCCTCCGCCTGAGCCGGGCTGGTGCCGGGCGTGCCGGGTGCCCGCCGGGTGGCGCTGCCGGGGGAGTGGCCGAGGTCTCGGCGACCTGGCCGGGGAAGTCCGTACGAGCGGTGTCGTGCGCGCGGACCGTCAGCGCGAGCCAGCTAGAAATGTTCGGGTCTGCCGACAGTGCCGCGGCGGCCCGTCGGGACCGGATGCCACTTGAGCAACCGCAGCACGGAAGCCGAGCCGGAACCGCGACTCGTGCGAAGAACCACCGCGGCCGCACACGCTGACGGCTCCCGTCCTGCGTACAGGGAGGGGAGCCGTCAGCGTGTACGGAAGTGGTATGCCGTCAGCGGGTTACGCGTGACGGTGCGAGCGCCGGTTGCCGGTGACGACGCGGTAGAGGACGAGCAGGATGATGGAGCCGACGATCGCGGCGATCCAGGTGGAGAGGTCGAAGAAGCCGTCGATGGAGTCGACGCCGAAGATGACCTTGCCGAGCCAGCCGCCGAGCAGGCCGCCGGCGATGCCGATGAGCATGGTGATGATGATGCCGCCCGGGTCCTTGCCCGGCATCAGCGCCTTGGCGATGGCGCCGGCGAGCAGGCCGATGATGATCCACGCGATGATGCCCATGGTGCCTCTCCGTTTCGTATAAAGAACGTGTCAGGTCATCGTCTGCACCGATCTCGCCCGGCCAAACCTTCCGCCCTGCCAGACGTTTCCCGGCTGGTCGGTCGACCTGATCCCCCTGGGGCGCCAGCAGCGGTGTGTTGCTGGATCTGCCATGGCTGTCTTGTGAGCAGCGGCACGGACCGTACGCCGCCACGTGCCCGGTTCTGGTCGCACCTGGAGATGGTGTCCGTGCTTCCATGTCGGTTCGGCGGGACACCGCCCGAAGGCAATGACACATGGGCGCGATCCGGGCCGGGACCTCACGCGGGGAGACCCCTCACCGCTGCGTCACGACCGACACACAGTGACGGCCCAAGTCTGGCTGGAAGCAACGGTGTTGACAGGAACTGTTCGCCGCCACCACCGAACCGTTCGGAGCCGGTGGCTCCGGTCCACGCCATGTGCGCCCCCTCGTCTACCTGGGCTACCGCAGCATGGGGGTCGCCCCTACCTCTCCGCTGTACGCGTGACCATCGCGGCCCGGACATGGGACGAGCGGCCTTCTCGCAACTGGCGCCTCATGTCGCGCACACTGGACGGCGTCCTCTTGCGGCTTCCGCCGAACCGAGATGGGTGTGCGACGCCCTTGCCGGGTAGGCCGGAAGCGTGGATGGTCCCGTTGCCGGGGCCGGCCCGCCGAACGCGGCACAACTCTCGCGAAGGAAGCGGAGGATTGATGATGCCGAGCGAGTCGAGAGGCCCGAAGAGCGCCCTTCGTAAGCACAGATGGCGCGTCCCGACCGCGACCCTTGTCGCGATGCTCCTCGCGTGGGCCGTCCCCGCCCCGGTCGAGGCAGCCGTGGAGGGTGCCGCGACGAAGCCGCCCGTGACGCCGTTCTACGCGGTGGAGCGCGACGCCGTACCGGTGCCGGACGGGGTGATGCCGTGGGGGCCCACCTGGTTCCCGGACGGCCGTCACATCCTGTTCCAGGACTACAACGGCGGTCGGGAGTGGATCGCGGACGCGGACGGCGGCAACGTGCGCTGCCTGACCTGCTCCATGCCCGACCACCCCGGCATCATCGGCGGCTTCGCCTACGCGTTTCCCGACCGGAAGCGCATGTTCCTGGCGAACGAACTGGGCGACACGGTGCGAATCCTCGAATGCGCCCCGAGCCTGCTCGACTGCCGCAGCCACCAGTGGCTGCCGGTCGACCTGTCCGGTGACGTCACTCCCGGCCAGCGCAACCTCGGCAGGCGCACCTACCACCTGGCGCCTGACGGCGTGCATCTCGGGTACTCGGTCACGCGCCCGGACGGACTGGTCATGATCGTCGCCGCTCTGGTGCGCGGCGCCTCGGGTTACGCCTTGGGCGATCCGCGCGTGATCAATCCTCCCGGGCCGACGGGTCCGGCGGACACCGATCCCGACGGGTGGGCGAACGGCGGCTCGCTCCAGGAGTTCAAGTCCTTCGCGGACGGCGGACGGTCGGCCATCGTGCTGGCCGCACAGCCGGGCAGCATCCCGCAACAGCAGAAGATCGACCTGCGCACCGGACGGGTGACCCAGTTGACCGGGTATCCGGACTGGAACGAGGACGGAGCCCTCTCTCCCGACGACGACCTGCTGCTGACGGCCTCCTGGCGTACCCAGAACCGCATGACGGCCCTGGGCCTGCTGCCGTTGAACCGGCCGTTCATCAACCTCTCCCGGGCCATCGAAGCGATCTACTACGTCTCCAGCCGCCCCGGCTTCGCCTGCGACCTGAACCCGTGGCTGCTGCCGGCCACGGGCGACCGCGACGGCCGTCTCGTGGGCCAGCCTCTCAATCCCTACGACGGCGGCACGGACATTCCCGCGAACAACCTCTCCGGACAGCAGGTGTGGAGCCCGGACTCGACGCGGGTCCTGTTGCAGGGGCGCTCCCTGATCCCGCCGGCACCGGACGCCAACGCGTACGTGCTCCAGAAGGGAACTGCCCCCAGCGAACTGCTCATCGCCCGCATCAGCCGTCCGCCCACCACCGCTGTGCCCACTGCGACCACGGAGGTCGGCTCCTGGGCGCCCACGCCGCAGGCCTACCGGTCCAGTTACGACATGCCGGGAGAGCACCTGGTCAAGGGCCACCACTCCGGCACCGCCGTGATCACCATCGGCGGAGACATCACCGGCGGTGACTTCTCCGTCCGCTACCACGACTACAGCGACGACGGCGAGTACTTCCTGAACGGCACGCAGACCGTCACCGGCAGCGTCACCAGTGAAGTAGTCATCAACGACGACCTGGTCGCGACGGACACGAAGGGCGCCCGGGTCGGCCATCTCAGGAGTGCGCTGCGGTACCGGCAGATCATGCCCAGGCCCGAAAACGGGGAACCGGGGGTGGAGAAGACCGGGACCGTCTCCTCGTCATGGCTGGGGAAGCGGGCCGACGGGCTGCCGCCGGTAGCGGCCTGCCCGGACACCATGCCGCGCCCCTCCCAGCTCGCTCTGACAGCGACGGCGCGCCCGTCCCCGCACCACCGTCTGCAGATCACCGGCCGGGTGACCGCCGACATCCACGGGGACGAACGGCCGGTCCAGGGAGCCACCGTACGCATCGGCGCCCACACGGCCCGCACCGGCCCCGACGGCACCGTCGTACTCACCGTACCCGCCGGATCACGAGAGACCGTCCACCTCACCGCGACAGCCGGAGACACCTTCCTGCCCGCCGAGACGACCGTCTCCGTGACCAGGCCTGACCGGTGACGGCCGATCGCCGAAGCCACCCGACAAGGGGCCGCCAGTGTCTCCTCACATACCCCGCCGCAACGAAGCGCTCGCACACCTGCTGGCCGAAGCGAACCTGACCTCGGCGGAACTGGCGCGCGAGGTCAATCGTCTTGCGGCCGCGCACGATGTCCTCCTGCGGTACGACCGCACCTCGGTCGCCCACTGGCTGACCGGGTCCCGGCCCCGGGATTTCGTCGCCCGGTCGGTGGCCGAGGTGCTGACACGCAGGATCGGCCGCTTGATCGACGCGTCGGAGACGGGGCTGGTTCGCGAACCTGCTGTGCGTCGAGCAGATCCCGTCCCGGAACCGGCGCCTCGGGACTCCCTCTCCGGCCTCGTCGCCCTGGCGCGGACGGACACGGAACCGAAGCACCGGCCGGCGCTGCGGGCGTATGTCTTCCAGGAACGCCCGGTTCCGGACGTGCGGGTTCTTCCCTCTGCCACCGGGACGGACCGTCCCGGAGCGGAGGCGAAGGCGGGGGCCGCCGATGTCGAGAGGGTCCGTTTCGTCGTCAACCGGTTCTACGCCAACTGGACCCGGTTCGGCGGCGCGCACGCCCGTGGCGCGCTGGCTTCCTACCTCGGTGACGACATGGGGAGCCTGCTGGCTCGAGCCGTGCTTCCCGACGTACGCCTGGCGCTCGTGTCGGCGAGCGCCAGGCTCGCGTACATATTGGGGGGCGCGTCCGCGGACGCCGGTTACCAGGGCCTTGCCCAGCGCTATCACTTCCTCGCGCTGGACGCCGCGGCCGAAGCCGGGGACGACCGGGTCCGTGCGATGACACTGCGTTCCATGAGCGTGCAGGCGCTTCGCATGCAGGCACCGCGCTACGCGGTCGATCTCGCCGACGCGGCGGTCACCGCCGTCGGCCAGGCCCAGGACGGTGACCTCCGGGCGTTCGTCCTCGCCCAGCGCGCGTACGCGCGGGCCGTCGCCGGAGAACCCCACGACGCCCGCCGGGATCTGTCCGCGGCCGAGCGGTCACTGGGGCGGGCGGCCCCCGGAGACGGGCCGTTCGCGCGTTACTCACCGGCCGGCTTCGCCTACCGCTCGGGGCAGGTCCTCTGCCGGCTGGGAGATGTCCAGCCGGCCCTCGCTTCCCTGCGGTCCGCGGTCGAGACGCGTTCCGGCCACGAGAACTGTCTGCGGGCGCTGAGCCAGGCCCGGCTGGCGCTGACCCTGCTGGATCAGGGTCTCGTCGACGAGGCGTGCTTCTACGGCCGGCTGTTCGCCAGGGAGTACCCGGGACTACGGTCACACAGGGCGACACTGATGTCGCGGGAGCTGAGGGCGCGGCTGTCCAAATTCCGTCGGCACCGCATGGCGGTCGACGTCCTGCGGGCCCTCTCGGCCCTCGATCCGCCATCGGGGACCGCTCAGCAGTGACACGGCGGAGGCCGGCCGGGGAGCCTGCTCCCGCCTGCTGCCGCCGCGGACACCGCCCGGTACGACCGTCGGTGGGCGGGCCGGGGTCCTCGGTGTACGGCGCGGGGAGAGGCGGGCGAGAGAGGCGACATGATCGAACAGCGGATCGTTCATGAGGCCAATCTCGGGTCGAGCGCACGCGCCCGCACGGGATCTGCCTCTGTTCGGGTGGGTGACGCCCAGGAGGCTCCCGCCGCGACGGCGCGGGCCGGGCAGGCCCTAGTCTCCTGATGAGTCAGGAATTCTGTTCGCATAACTGGCGAGGCGTTCGAGCGTCTCGTCTGCGGTCTTCGTCCAGACGTAGGGCCTGGGGTCGGTGTTCCATGCGGCGATCCAGGCACGGATGTCCTTCTCCAGTGCCTGGACGCTCTTGTGGACGCCGCGTCGTATCCGCTTGTTCGTCAGCTCCGCGAACCAGCGTTCCACCAGATTTAGCCAGGACGATCCGGTGGGGGTGAAGTGCAGGTGGAAGCGGGAGTGGGCGACCAGCCAGGTCTTGATCGCCGGGGTCTAGAGTTCAAGAAGTTCCTGGTCAGACTCGACCAGGAGATCTCGGCGGACATGGACATGCACTTGGTGCTGGACAACCACGCCACCCACAAGTGTCGAACCGAGCCGAGCGGTGCCGTGCGGCCGTTGTGCGGGGGGTGCCTCGGGCCGGGTCGGTAGGTCGGTGCGGGCGGCGCGGCGCCAGCCGAAGCGTCGGCTCCGAGCAGGGAGCTGGTGACACCCGAGGGCGAGGGGCAGGGGAATGGTGTAGACCATAGGGGAGCGGATGTGCGCGGCACGGCCGGTGTCCGAGGAAGGAGTACGCCCGATGCGCAAGACCACGGTCTTACCCGGAGTCCCGAGCCTGCCCCCCGGCGCGGGGGATGTGGCGCTGCACCGGCTGGAGGTGGCCGGACCGGGCGCCCCTCCGTTCGCCGCGGGCTCCTTCGAGCAGGTGGGGCCGCTCTCCCGGTGGGACCGGCCGCACCGGCACACCTTCTACGAGATGGTGCACGTCACCGCCGGTTCGGGTACCCACGTCGTCGATCTCGCCAGATGGCCGGTGTGCCCTCCGCACCTGGCCGTGGTCCTGCCCGGCCAGGTGCACCACTGGGAGGGCGGCCGGGGCCCGGAGGGGTCCCTCGTGCTGTTCACCGAGGATTTCCTGGTGGACCACCCCGGCGACCGGGAGGTGCTGCGAGGGCTCGGGACGCGGTGCTGGTTCGCGCTGGACCCGGAGCACGACCGGGCGATCGGGTGCCTGTTCGCCGAACTGATCGCGGAATACCGGCAGCGCGCGGCGGGACACGAAAGCGTGCTGCGGTCCCTGTTGCACGCGCTCGTCCTGCGCGCCGCCCGGATTCCCGGGCCCGCCGGACACGCCGCCGGGCCGCGGGCCCATGGCCGTGCGGCCGCCGTGGCCGAGGCGTTCACGGAACTCATCGCCCGCTCCGAGACGGCGGGATGGAGCGTGCGGCAGTGCGCCGGCCGGTTGGGGGTCACACCCGGGTACCTCACCCAGGCGGTGCGGGCCGCCACCGGCCGCCCGCCGGGCAGGCTCCTGATCGAGGCCCGCGTGTACCAGGCGCAACAGATGCTGGCCCACACCCGGTTGTCGGTCCGGCAGGTCGCCGCGCGGACCGGGTTCAGCGACCCCGCCTACTTCGGCCGGTTCTTCCGGCGTGAGACCGGAAGCAGTCCGGGAGCCTTCCGAAAACACCACAGCAGCCACCACCAGTCCCTCGAAGCCTCGTCCGGGCGCGCCTAGTTTCGTTGCCCACACCCCCCACGAGGAGGAGACATGGACGGAGCAGGCACGCACGGCGCGGGTCCGGACGACCCCGGAGCCGGCCGCGAGGCGGAGTCCCGCCGGCTCGTGCGCCGCAAGACGGTGCTGCGCGCGGCACTCGCCGCCACCGCCGCGATCCCCGTCGCCCTGGCCGGCGGCCCGGCCCTCGCCCGCACCGCGGCGGCGAGCGGTTCGGCTCCGGACCTCACGCCGTCCTGCGACGACGGTGACGACCCGACCCCGGAGCAGATGGAGGGCCCCTACTTCAAACCGAACTCACCGCAGCGCACCAGTCTGCTGGAGTCCGGCCTGCCCGGCACCCGGCTCACCGTGAGCGGTTACGTCTTCGGCCGCGCCTGTCTCCCGCTGGCCGGCGTCCTGCTGGACTTCTGGCAGGCCGACACGAACGGCGCCTACGACAACACGGGCTTCCGGCTGCGCGGACACCAGTTCACCGACTCCGGCGGCTCCTTCACGCTGACCACCATCGTGCCGGGCCTCTACCCCGGCCGCACGCGCCACCTGCACGTCAAGCTGCAGGCGCCCGGCCGTTCGGTCCTGACCACACAGCTCTACTTCCCGAACGAGCCACGCAACAACACCGACACGATCTTCGACCCGCGGCTGCTGATGAACGTACGGGACGGGAGCGGGGGCCGGGAGGCGGCGTTCGACTTCGTCCTGGACGTCGCGCAGGACCCCGGGCCCGGCCCCACCCCGCCGCCGGGCGGGACCTGGGCCGTGGGCACCGCCTACCGGGCGGGCGACCGGGTCACGTACGCCGGCCGGGCCTACGTCTGCCTCCAGCCGCACACGGCTCAGCCGGGCTGGGAGCCGCCGACCGTGCCGGCCCTGTGGCGAGCGGCCTGAGAAGCCGCCGGGCGCCCGCTCACCGCGGGCGCACCGAAGACCGCCGCGTGGGGGGGCGGGGGGAGGGGCGGGCTGCCACCCGCTCCTCCCCGCGGGGAATTCGTGGACGATCTGCGTGAGGCGGACGGCGGCGCTGAGCCAGCCGGCTGCCCGCGCGGACCGCCACGCGCTGCCCTCGGCCCGGTCAGCCGGAATGTTCCGCCGGGCGTCGCAAGTCGTCCGGACGCGATCGGGCATCGCGTCGACGGCCGGACCGGCCCGGCCGCCGGCGTCGGTGCGGGCCATCTGCTCGCCGGCTCCCTAAGAGGTCCTAACAGAAGTTATTGATCAAGTAACCATCAGCCTGTCTGCTCGTTGGTCGGGTCGTGGGGAAGCGGGAGTCGCGGCCGTGGA
>NZ_JBIAZN010000044.1:0-10818 GCF_042899225.1 Streptomyces sp. NPDC000134 | reverse complement strand
ACCACGACGAAACCCGCACCCTCACCTCCGCACTCGCCCAACTCCACACCGCCGGCATCCCCTTCGACCTCACCGCCCTCCACGGCACCACCACCTCGCCCTCCCTCGCACCCGAACTGCCCACCTACCCCTTCCAACGCACCCACTACTGGCTCACCGCCGACGAAACCCCCGGCACCGCCGATGATGCCGACGCCCGTTTCTGGGATGCCGTCGAGCGCGAGGACCTCGGGTCCCTGGGTGAGGCGCTGGGGGTGCGGGACGGCGCGGAGCTGGACGCCGTCGGCGGGGCGCTGGGCGTGCTGTCGGCGTGGCGGCGCCGGCGTGACGAGCGGGCCGCGGCGGACCGGCTGCGCTACGAGGTGCTGTGGAAGCCGCTGCCCGGCGCGGCGTCCGGGGTGCCGTCCGGCACCTGGCTGGTCGTGCTGCCGGACGGCGGCGGTGCCGAGGAGTACGCCGAGCGGGTCGCGCCGGCGCTGGACCGGCAGGGGCTGCGCGCCGTCGTCGTACGGGCCGGGGCCGCCGCCGACCGGGGCGGGCTGGCCGAGACGCTGCGGGACGCGCTGGCGGGAGTGGACGATGTCGGCGGCGTCCTGTCGCTGCTCGCGCTCGACGGGCGTCCGCGGCCGGGCGGTGCCACGCTCACCGAGGGCGTCGCGGCGACCCTGGCACTGGTGCAGGCGCTCGGCGACCTGGGCTCGGGGCACCGGTTGTACTGCGCCACCCGGGGTGCGGTCGCCGTCGGCGGCCCGGACGGCATCGACGCCCCCGAGCAGGCGGCCGTGTGGGGGCTCGGGCTCGCCGTGGCGCTGGAGCAGCCGGACCTCTGGGGCGGGTTGGTCGACCTGCCCGAGGTGTTCGACGAACGGGCCGCCCGCACCCTGCTCGGGGTGCTGGCCGCCGCGGACGGTGAGGACCAGTTCGCGATCCGGCCCACGGGCGCGCTGGTGCGCAGGATGAGCGGCCGTCCGCTGCCGCCGGGCGCGACGGCCGGGCCGGAGTGGCGGCCTCGCGGCACCGTGCTGGTCACCGGCGGTACCGAGGGCCTCGGCCGGTACGCCGCGCGCTGGCTCGCCGAGGCCGGCGCCGAGCACCTGGTGCTGACCGTCGCGTCGGACCCGGAGGCGCCACAGGTGCGCGAGGTGCGTGACGAGCTGAGCGCGCACGGCACGAAGATCACCGTCTGTCAGGTCGACCTCGGCGACCGGGAGGCGCTCGCGCGGCTGCTCTCAGGGCCCGCTGTCGCACCCGGCCTGCGAGGTGTCGTGCACACCGCCGACCTCGCACGCGTCGCCCAGGCCGACGCCACCACCACCGGGGAACTGGCCCGGACGCTGGCGGCCAAGGTCGACGGGCTGTGGCACCTCGACGCGCTGCTGAGCGGACGGGACCTGGACCTGTTCGTCGTCTTCTCCTCCGTCGCCAGTGTGTGGGGCGGCGGCGGGCAGGGGCTCATCGGTGCCGCCAACGCCCAGCTCGACGCGCTGATCGAACGGCGGCGGGCGCGGGGGCTGACGGCCACCTCGGTGGCCTGGGGTGTGATCGACGGGTTCGGTGTGGCGTCCGACGCCGCCGCGCGGGAGCAGTTGCGCCGGCGCGGTGTGCTGCCGATGGCGCCCGAGGAGGCCATGGCGGCGCTCACCCTCGCGGTGCGCGGCGACGACACCCGGGTAGCCGTGGTGGACGTCGACTGGGCGGCGTTCGTGCCCGCCTTCACCTCGCTGCGGCCGAGCCCGCTGATCGGCGACCTGCCGGGCGTACGGGAGATCGTCGACGGTCTGGCCGCGGACGATGCCGGTGACGAGTCGGCCTCGCAGTTCCTGCGGCAGCTCGCCGCGGCCTCCGACGCCGAGCGGGAACGAGCGCTGATGAAGGCGGTCCGCGAGCACACGGCGCTGGCGTTGGGACACAGCGGCGCCGAGGCCGTGAAGCCGGGGCGGGCCTTCCAGGAGATGGGCTTCGACTCGCTCGCCGCGGTCAATCTGCGCAACACCCTCGGCGCCGCCCTGGGCACCAGGCTGCCCGCCACCCTCGTCTTCGACTACCCCACGCCGGCCGCGCTGGTGGAGCACCTGCGCACCGAACTGCTCGCGGACGCGGCCGACGAGGAGCTGAGCGAGACGGACGAGGAGGAGCTGCGCCGGACGCTGGCCTCGATTCCGCTCGGCCGGTTCCGGGAGGCCGGGCTGCTGGACGCACTGCGCCAGCTCGCCCGGACGGCCGGCCCGGACGGACCGGACGACGGCGGGGGGTCGCCGTCCGCGACGGCCGCCGCCGAGGAACTCGACCTGATCAACGCAATGGATGTCGCCGGGCTGGTCCAACGAGCGCTGGACGGGAACCGGTTGTGATCGCGCACTCGACACGGTGGGAGCAGCCATGAGCAGCGGCCAGACTGAACAGATCGTCGAAGCGCTGCGCGCCTCGCTGAAGGACAACGCCCGGCTGAAGCACGAGTACGACAAGGCGGTCGCGGCCGGCACCGCGCCCGTCGCCGTCGTCGGCATGGCCTGCCGACTGCCGGGCGGGGTGACCTCGCCCGACGAGCTGTGGGAGCTGGTGTCCAGCGGGGGCGACGGCATCACCGGGTTCCCGGCCGACCGCGGCTGGGACCTGGACAACCTGTTCCACCCCGACCCCGACCACCCCGGCACCAGTTACGCCAGTGAGGGCGGCTTCCTGCACGACGCCGGGATGTTCGACGCCGGTTTCTTCGGCATCTCGCCGCGCGAGGCCGTGGCGATGGACCCGCAGCAGCGGATCATGCTGGAGCTGTCCTGGGAGGTGCTGGAGCGGGCCGGTATCGACCCGACGAGCCTGCGCGGCAAGGACGTCGGCGTGTACTCCGGCATCGCCTTCCACGACTACGGCGCCGGGCTGCCCGAGGTCCCCGACGAACTCGCGGGCTTCCTCCTCACGGGCGGAGCGGGCAGTGTGCTGTCGGGCCGGGTGTCGTACGTGCTGGGCTTCGAGGGGCCGGCCGTGACCGTGGACACGGCGTGCTCGTCGTCGCTGGTCACCCTGCACCTGGCGGCGCAGGCGCTGCGGGCGGGAGAGTGCTCGCTGGCGTTGGCCGGCGGGGTCACGGTGATGGCGGAGTCCGACGCGTTCGTCGGCTTCTCGCGGCAGCGCGGGCTCGCCCCCGACGGCCGGTGCAAGGCGTTCGCGGCGGCGGCGGACGGTACCGGGTTCGCCGAGGGCGCCGGGGTGCTGCTCCTGGAGAGGCTGTCCGACGCGGTCGAGGCGGGCCATCCGGTACTGGCGGTGGTACGCGGCTCGGCGGTCAACCAGGACGGCGCGTCGAACGGGCTGACGGCGCCGAACGGCCCTTCGCAGCGGCGCGTCATCCGGCGGGCGCTGCACAACGCCCGGCTGACCGCCGCCGAGGTGGACGTGGTGGAGGCGCACGGCACCGGCACGGCGCTGGGCGACCCCATCGAGGCGCAGGCGCTGCTGGCCACCTACGGCCGGGACCGCGAACTGCCGCTGTGGCTGGGGTCGGTCAAGTCGAACATCGGGCACACGCAGGCAGCCGCCGGTGCGGCCGGAGTCATCAAGATGGTGATGGCGATGCGGCACGGAGTGCTGCCGCGCACCCTGCACGTGGACGCGCCGACACCGCAGGTGGACTGGTCGGCGGGGGCGGTGGAACTGCTGACCGAGGAGCGGGCATGGCCTCGGACGGGACGGCCCCGCCGGGCCGCCGTGTCCGGTTTCGGTATCAGCGGCACCAACGCCCACGTGATCCTGGAGGAGGCCCCGGCCGCCACCGTTCCGGCGGACCGGACGGTTCCCGAGGAGCCACTCCTGACCGGCGCCCCCGTGCCGCTGCTGGTCTCCGGGCGCGGCGAGGCCGCGCTGCGCGCCCAGGCCGAGCGGCTGCGGTCGTACGTGACGGACCGTCCCGGCGTGGCCCTGACGGACCTCTCCCGGTCTCTGGCCACCGGGCGGGCGGCGCTGGAACAGCGCGGTGTCGTACTGGCCGCCGACCGGGACACCGCGCTGCGCGGCCTGGCCGCGCTGGCCGAGAACGCCCCCGCGCCCGAGGTGGTGCGGGGCGACGGCGGCCCGGCCACCGGGCACACCGTCTTCGTCTTCCCCGGCCAGGGCTCGCAGTGGCCCGGTATGGCGGCCGAACTCCTCGACTCCTCCCCCGTGTTCGCCGCCCGGTTCGCCGAGTGCGACGAGGCGCTGCGCCGCCATCTCGACTGGTCCGTCACCGACGTCGTCCGGGGTGTCGCGGCGGCGCCGTCCATGGAGCGCATCGAGGTGCTCCAGCCCGCGCTGTTCGCGGTGCACGTGTCGCTGGCCGCGGTGTGGACGGCGGCCGGGGTGGCACCGGCGGCGGTGGTCGGCCACAGCCAGGGGGAGATCGCGGCGGCGTACGTCGCCGGAGCGCTGACACTGGAGGAGGCGGCCCGCATAGTCGTGCTGCGCAGCGCCCTGTTCGCCGAGGAACTGGTCGGCAAGGGCGCGGTGGCCTCCGTCGCCGCCTCCGCCGAAGCGGTGGAGAAGCGGCTCGCGGCGTGGGACGGGCAACTGGCCGTCGCCGGCCGCAACGGGCCCGCCGCGGTCACGGTCGCCGGTACGGAGGAGGCGCTCGCGGAGTTCGTGGCCGGCTGCGAGGCCGACGGCCTGCGAGCCCGTGTCGTCGGCTCCACGGTCGCCTCGCACTGCGCCCAGGTCGATCCGCTGCGCGGCCGTATCCTCGCGATGTTCGCCGACGTCCGTCCGCGCCGCTCGGCCGTCCCGTTCTACTCGACGGTCACCGGCGGCGCGTTCGACACCACCGGGCTGGACGCCGAGTACTGGTTCAGCAACGCCCGTCGCCCGGTGGACTTCGAGGCCGCCGTGCGCGAACTGCTCGCCGACGGCTTCGGGTTCTTCGTGGAGTCCAGCGCCCACCCCGTGCTGGTGACCGCCATGCAGCAGCTCTTCGAGGACGCCGGGGCCGAGGCGGTCGCCGTGGGCTCGCTGCGGCGCGGCGAGGGCGGCGCGCCCCGGATGCTGGCCTCGCTCGCGGAGGGACACGTGGGCGGGCTGCCCGTCGACTGGCCCGCGGTCCTTGCCGGTGCGGCGGATGACGCCGGGGGCGCCGGGGGCGCCGGAAGCCCCGAGCGGCCGATCGTCACCGACCTGCCCACCTACGCCTTCCAGCACCGGCACTACTGGCTGGAGTCGGGCCGGGGGCAGGGCCACGGCGACGCCGCGAGCCTCGGGCTGACACCGGCCGGGCACCCGCTGCTCGGCGCGGTCACCGAGGTCTCCGGGACCGGGACCGGCTCCGCGTCCGACTCCGTGCTGTTCACCGCCCGCCTGTCGCTGCGTACCCACCCCTGGCTGGCCGACCACGCGGCGGGTGGCACGGTGCTGCTGCCCGGCGCGGCCTTCGTCGAGCTGGCGGTACGCGCCGGGGACGAGGTGGGCTGCCCCGGCCTGGAGGAACTCGTCGTCGAGGCGCCGCTGCCCCTGGCCGAGGGTGACGGCGTACGCGTACAGGTCCTCGTCGGCGAGGCGGACGAGCAGGGCCGCCGCCCGCTGTCCGTGCGCTCCCGCCCCGCGGACGGCGACCCCGGCGCGGCCTGGACCCGGCACGTCAGCGGCTTCCTGGCCCCGGACGCCGGCCCCCCGCCGGAGGGCCTGGCCCCGTGGCCGCCGGCCGGGGCGGTCCCGGTCGGCCCGGAGCGGGTGACGGAGGCGTACGAGGAGATGGCCGCCGCCGGATACGGCTACGGGCCGGCGTTCCGGGGCCTGCGCGCGGTGTGGACGCGGGGCGAGGAGGTGTTCGCCGAGGTCGCCCTCGCCGAGGACCAGGGGCTGTCCGCGGACGGGTTCGGACTGCACCCGGTGCTGCTGGACTCCGCCATGCACGCCATCGGCTTCCGCGCCCCGGCCGGCGCCGACGCCGTACTCGCCCTGCCCTTCGCCTACCGCGACGTCGCCCTGCACGCCGCCGGGGCGACCGCGCTGCGCGTCCGCGTCACCCCGAACGGCGCCGATGAGGTCGCCCTGCACCTGGCGGACGGTACGGGCGCGCCGGTCGCCACCGTCGGCTCGGTGGTGTCCCGGCCGCTCGCCACGGACCTGCCCGCCACCCGTACCGCCCCCGTCCGCGACCGGCTGTTCCGCGTCGGCTGGGACGAACTCCCCGCGCCCGGCCCCGTCGAGGACGCGCCGCACCCCGTGCCGGTGGCGACCGCCGAGGACATCCGGGAACTCGCCGAGACCGCCGACCTGGGCATCCCCGAGACGCTGCTCCTCGAACTGGAGGCGGCGGCCGGCGGGCTGAGCGCCGACGCCGTCCGTGACGTCACCGGCCGGGTCCTCGACCTGGTCCAGACCTGGCTGGCCGCGCCCGAACTGGACGACACCCGGCTGCTGGTCCTCACCCACGGCGCGGTCGCCGTGCACCACGACCGTGAACTCACCGACCCCGCCGCCGCGGCCGCCCTCGGCCTGCTGCGGTCCGCGCAGGCCGAGAACCCCGACCGGATCACCCTCGTGGACACCGACGGAGCCCGGACGTCCCGCGCCCTGCTGCCCGCCGTCCTCACCGGCACCGAGCCCCAGCTCGCCCTGCGCGACGGCGTGCGCTTCGCCCGCCGGCTCACCCGCGCCGACACCACCGGCGCGCTGACCGCCCCCGCGGACACGGCGGCGTGGCGGCTGGAGCCCGGCAGTGACGGCACCCTCGAAGGACTGGCGCTGCGCCCCTCCCCCGCCGCGCTCGAACCGCTCGCCGCCGGGCAGGTCCGCGTCGAGGTGCGGGCCGCGGGCCTGAACTTCCTCGACGTCCTGGTCGCGCTCGGCATGAACAAGGTCGACGCCACCCTCGGCAACGAGGGCGCGGGCATCGTCACCGAGACCGGCCCCGGCGTCACCGGACTCGCCGTGGGCGACCGGGTGATGGGCCTGTTCCCCGATGCCGTCGGCCCGTTCGCCGTCGCCGACCGGCGCACCGTCACCAGGGTCCCGGACGGCTGGACCTTCCAGCAGGCCGCCTCCGTACCCATGGCCTTCCTCACCGCCTACTACGGTCTGCGCGACCTCGCCGGGCTGCGCGCGGGCGAGACGGTCCTCGTGCACGCCGCCGCCGGCGGTGTCGGCATGGCCGCCGTGCAGCTCGCCCGGCACTGGGGCGCCGACGTCCTCGCCACCGCGTCCCCCGCCAAGTGGGACACGGTGCGTGCCACCGGCGTCCCCGCCGACCGCATCGCCGGGTCCCGCACCACGGAGTTCGAAGGCCGCTTCCTCGACGTCACGCGGGGCCGCGGCGCCGACATCGTCCTCGACTCGCTGGCCGGCGACCTGGTCGACGCCTCCCTGCGGCTGCTGCCGCGCGGCGGGCGCTTCCTGGAGATGGGCAAGAGCGACCTGCGCGACCCCGCCGAGGTGGCGGCCGCCCACCCCGGCGTCGCCTACCGGGCGTTCTCCCTCCACGAGGCGGGCGACGACCGTATCGGGGAGATGCTGCGGGACCTGGCCGCGCTCTTCGAGCAGGGTGTGCTGCGTCCCCTTCCGCTGCACACCTGGGACGTGCGGGAGGCCCCGGCCGCCTTCCGGTTCATGAGCCAGGGCCGGCACACCGGCAAGAACGTCTTCACCCTGCCCCGGCCCCTCGACTCCGACGGCACCGTGCTGGTCACCGGCGGCACGGGCACCCTGGGCCGGCTGGTGGCCCGGCGCATGGTCACCGAGCACGGTGTGCGCCACGTCGTCCTGGCCGGGCGGCGCGGCCGGGCCGCCGACGGCGTGCCCGAGCTGGAGGACGAGCTGCGCGCGCTGGGCGCCGCCACCGTCCGCACCGTCGCCTGCGACGTCGCCGACCGGGACGCGGCGGCCGCCCTGCTCGCCTCGATCCCGCCGGACGCCCCGCTGACCGCCGTGGTGCACGCCGCCGGACTCCTGGACGACGGTGTGATCACCGCGCTGACACCGGAGCGGCTGGCCGCGACGTTCCGGCCGAAGGTGGACGCCGCGCTCAACCTGCACGAGCTGACGGCCGCGCTGCCGCTGAGCGCCTTCGTCCTCTTCTCTTCCGGAGCGGGCACCTTCGACTCCCCGGGCCAGGGCAACTACTCCGCCGCCAACGCCTTTCTGGACGCGCTCGCCCGCCACCGGCACGCCGCCGGGCTGCCCGCCACCTCCCTCGCCTGGGGGCTGTGGGGCCAGGTCACCGACATGAGCGCCCACCTCGACGACGCCGACCAGCGGCGCATGGCCAAGGGCGGCATGCTCGCCCTGTCCGTGCCCGAGGGCATGGAGCTGTTCGACGCCGCCCTGCGCACCCCCGCCGCCGTCCTGGTGCCCGCCCGCATGGACTTCGCCGCCCTGCGCGAGCTGGCCGGCGCCGGCACCCTGCCCGCGCTGCTCGCCTCCCTCGTCCGGGCCCCGCGCCGGGCCGTCGACAACACGGCGGCGGACCCCGGCGACCTGGCCGGCCGTCTGGCCAGGGCGACCCCGGGACAGCGGCAGAAGATCCTGCTCGACCTGGTCCAGCAGGAGGCCGCCGCCGTCCTCGGCCACTCCTCCGCCGACGCCATCGACCCCCACCAGCCCTTCCGGGAGATCGGCTTCGACTCGCTCACCGCGGTGGAGCTGCGCAACCGTCTTTCGCGCCGGGCCGGCACCCGGCTGCCCGCCACCCTCGTCTTCGACCACCCCGCACCCGCCGCCCTGGCCCGCTTCCTCCTCGCCGAGCTGGGCCAGGAGGTCGACCCGGCCGAGCTGCTGCTGAGCGAACTCGACGCCGTGGCCGCGACGCTGGCCGGGACGAGCCCCGACGCGTCGACCCACGCCACCGTCCTGACCCGCCTGAACGCGCTCGTCGAGCAGTGGAGGACGGCAACGGGGCCGGCCCCCATTGGTGCCGAAGTCGAGGAGTTCGACGTGGACACCGCGAGCGACGAGGACATGTTCGACCTCATCGACCGGGAGTTCGGCACCTCTTGATCACCTGACCGACCACGACCCGCGACCACAGCCCCAGCCCAGCAGACCTCCGACGCGTTTCCATCAGGAGCGAACTCTCATGGCAGATGACGGGAAGCTGCGCGACTACCTCAAGCGCGTGCTGGCGGACGCCCGCCGTTCCCAGCAGCGGGTCCGCGAACTGGAGGCCGAGCGGTCCGAGCCGATCGCCGTCGTGGCGATGGCCTGCCGCCTCCCGGGCGGCGTCACCTCCCCCGAGGAACTGTGGGACCTGGTGCGCCGCGGCCGGGACGGCATCACGCCCTTCCCCGGCAACCGCGGCTGGGACCTGGCCGGCCTCTTCCACCCCGACCCCGACCACCACGGCACCAGCTACGTCCGCGAGGGCGGCTTCCTGCACGACGCGGGCGACTTCGACGCCGCCTTCTTCGGCATCTCCCCGCGCGAAGCGGTCACCATGGACCCGCAGCAGCGTCTCCTGCTCGAACTGTCCTGGGAGACCTTCGAACGCGCGGGCATCGACCCGACCGCGTGGCGCGGCACGGACGTCGGGGTCTTCGCCGGCTTCGCGGGCTGCGACTACGGCAGCGAACTCACCGGCCTCCCCGAGGAGTTGGAGAGCTATCTGATGACCTCCGGGGCGGGCAGCGTGCTGTCCGGCCGGATCTCCTACACCTTCGGCTTCGAGGGCCCCGCCGTCACCGTCGACACCGCCTGCTCGGCCTCCCTGGTGGCCCTCCACCTCGCGGCGCGGGCCCTGCGCGCGGGTGACTGTTCCATGGCCCTCGCCGCGGGTGTCACCGTCCTGGGCACCCCTCGCGCCTACATCGGTTTCTCCCGGCAGCGCGGTCTCGCCGCCGACGCCCGCTGCAAGGCGTTCGCCGCCGCCGCGGACGGCACGATCTTCGCCGAGGGCGCGGGTGTCCTGCTCCTCGAACGGCTGTCGGACGCCCAGCGCCTGGGCCACCGGGTGCTGGCGGTGGTGCGCGGCAGCGCGGTCAACCAGGACGGCGCCTCCAACGGCCTGACCGCACCCAACGGCCCCTCCCAGCAGCGCGTCATCCGCCAGGCCCTGGCCGACGCCCGCCTCACCGCGTCCGACGTCGACGCGGTCGAGGCACACGGCACGGGCACGGCGCTGGGCGACCCCATCGAGGCGCAGGCCCTGCTGGCCACCTACGGACAGGGCCGCCCCGCGGACCGGCCGCTGTGGCTGGGCTCGCTGAAGTCGAACATCGGGCACACCCAGGGCGCCGCGGGCGTCGCGGGTGTCATCAAGACGGTACTGGCCCTCCAGCACGGCATCCTGCCGCGCACCCTGCACGTCGACGCCCCCACCCCGCAGGTCGACTGGTCGGCGGGCGCGGTGGAACTGCTGACGGAGGAGCGGGAGTGGCCGCGGGCGGACCGTCCGCGCCGGGCGGGTGTCTCGGGCTTCGGCGTCAGCGGCACGAATGCCCACGTGATCCTGGAGCAGGCCCCGGAACTGACGTCGGCCCGGACGCCCGGTCCGGCCGCCCTCCCCGTGATGCCGTTGCTCCTCTCCGGCCACGGCACGGCAGCGCTGCGGGCGCAGGCACGCCAGGTGCGGGACCACGCCGAGGCCCACGGGGAGCTGGACCTGTCCGAGTTGGGTGCCGCGCTGGCCCTGGGCCGGGCCGCGCTGCCGGACCGCGCGGTCGTCCTGGCCGCCGACCGCAACGAGGCACTGACCGGCCTGGACGCCGTCGCACGAGGCGAAACAGCACCCGGCGTCACCACAGGCACCGCGACACGCGGACGACTGGCCGTACTCTTCACCGGCCAGGGCTCCCAACGCATCGGCATGGGACGCGAACTGTACGAAACCTTCCCCGCCTACCGCGAAGCGTTCGACGAAGTCTGCAC
>NZ_JBIAZN010000043.1:0-14518 GCF_042899225.1 Streptomyces sp. NPDC000134 | reverse complement strand
TACTGGGCCCACCACGCACGCGCCACCGTCCGCTACGCCGACGGCATCCAGACATTGGCCGACCACGGCGTCACCACGTATCTGGAACTCGGCCCGGACGGCACGCTGTCCGCGATGGGCCGGGACTGCCTCGGCTCCGGTGCGGAGAGCCGGGCGGTGTTCGTGCCCGCGCTGCGCCGCGACGGCGACGAGGTGCGCGCGGTCCTCACGGCGCTGGCCGTCTGCCACACCCGGGGCGTACCGATCGACCGGTCCGCGCTGCTGGGCCGGACCGACGCCGGCCCGGCCGACCTGCCGACCTACCGGTTCCAGCGGGAGACCTACTGGCTGACGGCGGACGGCGCGGCGGTCGGCGACGTGACGGCGGCGGGCCTGGAGAAAGCCGGACACCCGTTGCTGGGCGCGGTGGTGGAGGTGCCGGAGTCGGAGGAGGTGCTGTTCACGTCCCGGCTGTCCCTGGCCACCCACCCGTGGCTGGCCGACCACGTCGCGGCCGGAGCGGTACTGCTGCCCGGCGCGGCCTTCGTGGAACTGGCGTTGCGCGCCGGTGACGAGGTCGGCTGCGGCGCGGTCGAGGAGTTGGTGATGGAGACCCCGCTGCCGCTGGCCGAGGGCACCGGGGTGCGACTGCGGGTGAGCGTGGGGGCGGCCGGGGAGGACGGCCGGCGCACGGTACGGATGCACTCACGGGCCGAGGACGCGGGCGCCGCGTGGGTCCGCCACGTCTCCGGGACGCTGCGTCCGGTGTCCGCGCCGGAGACGACACCGGCTACCACACCGGGTACGACGCCGGAGGCGGTGGACCTGTCGGTGTGGCCGCCGGCGGGTGCCGTCGCCGTGGACCCGGCGGAGGTGGCGGCACTGTACGACGGGCTGGAGCAGGCCGGGTACCGCTACGGGCCGGTGTTCCAGGGGGTGCGGGCCGCCTGGCGCGCGGACGGCGCGGTGTACGCCGAGGTGGCCCTGCCCGACGATCACGAGGACCGGGCGGCGGCCTTCGGACTGCACCCGGCGCTGCTCGACGCCGCCCTGCACGCGGCAGACTTCCAGCACCGCGCCGACCGCACCGGCGCGCACACGGCACTGCCCTACGTGTGGCGTGACGTCACCCTGCACGCCGCGGGTGCCACGGCCGTGCGGGTACGGGTGGTCCCGACCGGCGGGGACAGCATGACCCTGCACCTGGCCGACGGGACCGGTGCCCCCGTCGCGTCCGTGGGCTCGATGGTGTCCCGCCCGGTCGAGCCCGCGCGGTTCGCCGGCGGTCCGGCCGCCGAGCACCTGCTGCGCCCGGACTGGGAGGAGACGACGCCGGTGGCACCGTCCGCCCCGGACGGCGTCACGGAGTCCGTGACGGTGCCGGTCGGCACGGCGGCGGACGTCCGCGCACTGGCCGCACGCGGCGGCGGCCCCACCGGCACGCTGACGGTCGAACTGACGGAACCCGGCGCCCTGCGCGACCTGACCGGCCGCCTGCTGGCCGTCGTCCAGGCGTGGTCGGCCGAACCGGTCCTGGACGGCACGCGGCTGGCCGTGATCACCAGGGGCGCGGTGGCCGTGGCACCGGGAGAGGACGTCGACCCCGCGCTCGGCGCCCTGTGGGGTCTGGCCGGGACCGCGCAGTCGGAGAACGCCGGACGCGTCGCCCTGGTCGACATCGACGACGCGCCGTCCTCGCGCACGGCACTGAGCACGCTCGTACCCGCCCTGTTCGCGGCCGACGAGACCCAGGCCGCGGTCCGCGAGGGGCGGTGCTTCCTGCGCCGGCTGGTGCGCGCCCAGACGCCGGGTGAGGCACCCGTGACCCGCGGCACACCGCTCGGCGACGGCACGGTGCTCGTCACGGGCGGCACGGGGTCGCTCGGCGCGGTGGTGGCCCGGCACCTGGTGCGTACGCACGGAGCGCGCAGCCTCGTCCTGGCCAGCCGGAGCGGACCCACCGCGCCCGGCGCGGCCGAACTGGCGGCGGAACTGGAGGCGGCCGGGGCTCGCGTCCACGTGCTCGCCTGCGACGTCGGGGACCGGGAAGCCGTGGCCGGCCTGCTGGCCGGGGTACCGGCCGACGCGCCGCTGACGGCGGTGGTGCACACGGCCGGCGTACTGGACGACGGCGTACTGACGGCGCTGGCACCGGACCGGATGGACACGGTGCTGCGCCCGAAGGCGGACGGCGCCCGCCACCTCCACGAACTGACCGCCGGCCTGGACCTCTCCGCCTTCGTCCTCTTCTCCTCCGCGGCCGGCACCTTCGGCAGCTCGGGGCAGGGCAACTACGCGGCCGCCAACGCCTATCTGGACGCCCTGGCACAGCACCGCGCCGCCCGGGGACTCCCGGCGCTCTCCCTCGGCTGGGGCATGTGGGCCCAGAACGCAGGCATGACCGCCGGGCTCGACGCCGCCGACCGCCGCAGGCTCGCCCGCGACGGCATGACACCGCTGTCGGCGGCCGAGGGCATGGAGCTGTTCGACGCCGCACTGCGCGGCGGCACACCCGTGCTGCTCCCCATGAAGCTGGACGCGGGCGCCCTGCGTGCCCAGGCCGCCGGCGGACCGGTCCCCCCGCTGCTGCGCGGTCTGGTCCCCCGGCCCCGGCGCGAGCGGCAACGGGCCGGGCGGGCACCGGCCGACGGAGCGGACGCGCTCAGCACCCGGCTGGCCGGCGTGGGCGCCGTCGACCGGCAGGCGATCCTCCTCGACCTGGTCCGGCAGGAAGCGGCCCACGTCCTCGGTCACACCTCCGCCGGGCGCATCGGCCACGGGGCTGCCTTCACCGACATCGGCTTCGACTCGCTCACGGTGATCGAACTGCGCGACCGGCTCCTCGCCCGCACCGGGCTGCGTCTCCCCGCCACCTTCGCCTTCGACTTCCCGACACCCGTGGCGCTCGCCGACCACCTGAACACCCTGCTGGACACGGGCACCGCGGAGGACCCGCTGCTGAGCGAGCTGGCACGGCTGGAGGACCTGGTGGCGGCCCGCCCGGCCGACCGTGCCAAGGACACCGTCGCCGCCGCCCGGCTCCGGGTGCTGGCGGCCCGGCTCAGCACCGTCGCCCCCGGACCGGCCGGCGGCACCGACAGCATCCAGACGACGCTCGACACGGCGTCGGTCGACGACGTCCTGGCCTTCATCGACGAGGAGTTCGGGATCGTCGACCCGTCGGACCCCAGCCGCGCCCACGAGTGAAGAGGAAGGTGACCCCCGGTGGACAATGACGAGAAACTGGTCCGGTATCTGAAGCGGGTGACCGCCGACCTGCACGAGACCCGGCAGCGGCTCGACCGGATCGAGGCCGAGCGTACGGAGCCCGTCGCCATCGTCGGCATGGCCTGCAAGCTGCCGGGCGGCGTGACGTCGCCCGAGGACCTGTGGAACCTGGTGGCGGCCGGTGGCGACGCCGTCGGCGCCTTCCCCGAGGACCGCGACTGGGATCTGGACCACCTCTTCGACCCGGACCCCGACCATCCCGGCACCAGTTACGTCCGTGAGGGCGGTTTCCTGAATGACGCGGGCGGCTTCGACGCGGGCTTCTTCGGCATCTCCCCGCGTGAGGCGCTGGCCATGGACCCGCAGCAGCGGCTGCTCCTGGAGACGTCCTGGGAGGCGTTCGAACGGGCCGGCATCGACCCGACCGCCCTGCGCGGCGAGAACGTCGGCGTCTACTTCGGCACCCTCAACCAGGATTACGTCACCGATGTCGACGCGGTCCCCGACGGTGTCGAGGGCTATCTGATGACGGGCAGCTCGGCGAGTGTGCTCACCGGCCGGGTGTCGTACGTGCTCGGCTTCGAGGGCCCCGCCGTGACCGTCGACACGGCGTGCTCGTCCTCCCTGGTGTGCCTGCACCTGGCGGCCCAGGCCCTCCGGTCGGGCGAGTGCTCCATGGCCCTGGTGGGCGGCGCCACCGTCATGTCGACGCCCAGCGTCTTCGTCGGATTCTCCCGGCAGCGCGGCATGGCCGAGGACGGCCGGTGCAAGGCGTACGGCGCGGCGGCGGACGGCACGGGCTGGGCGGAGGGCGTGGGTGTGCTGCTGGTGGAGCGCCTGTCGGACGCGGAACGGCTGGGACACCGGGTCCTGGCGGTGGTGCGTGGCAGCGCGGTCAACCAGGACGGCGCCTCCAACGGCCTCACCGCACCCAACGGCCCCTCCCAGCAACGCGTCATCCAGGACGCCCTGGCCGCCGCCCGCCTCGCCCCCTCGGACATCGACGCGGTCGAAGGCCACGGCACCGGCACTCGGCTCGGCGATCCGATCGAGGTGCAGGCCCTGCTGGCGACCTACGGGCAGGACCGCGAACGGCCCCTGTGGCTGGGCTCGCTGAAGTCGAACATCGGGCACGCGCAGGCCGCCGCCGGAGTAGCCGGCGTCATCAAGATGGTCATGGCCATGCGACACGGAGTGCTGCCGCGCACCCTGCACGTCGACACCCCCAGCCCTCAGGTGGACTGGTCCGCGGGCGCGGTGGAACTGCTGACCGAAGAACGCGAATGGCCGCAGACAGGGCGCCCGAGACGAGCCGGAGTATCGAGCTTCGGCGTGAGCGGCACCAACGCCCACGTCATCCTGGAACACGTTCCCAAACCCCCCGACACCCCCAGCCCCCACCTCGACGGCCCCCTGCCCCTGCTCATCTCCGCAGCCGACGACCAGGGCACCCGCGCCCAGGCACGACAACTGGCCGAGTTCATACGCACACACCCCGAGCTGGATGTGGGTGCGATCGCCGCGGGACTGATGCACGGCCGGGCAGCATTGCCGGACCGCGCGGTAGTGGTAGCCGAGGACCGCGCCGAAGCACTCGCCGGACTCCAGGACGTGGCTGATGGCGCCAACAGCGGCCGGGCAGACGTACAGGGACGCACAGTGTTCGTCTTCCCCGGCCAGGGCACGCAATGGACCGGCATGGGCGCCGAACTGGCCGGCACCTCCCCCGTCTTCGCCCAGGCACTCCACGAATGCGCCGCCGTCATGGACCCACTGACCGGCTGGTCCCTCCTCGACACCATCCACACACAACAGCCCCTGGACCGGGTCGACGTCATCCAACCCGTCTCCTTCGCCGTCATGATCGCCCTGGCACGCATGTGGCAGACAGCAGGCGTCCAGCCCTCAGCGGTCATCGGACACTCCCAGGGCGAGATCGCCGCAGCCCACATAGCCGGCGCCCTGTCCCTGGCCGACGCCGCCAAAGTCGTCGTCCTGCGCAGCCAGGCCATCGCCGCCCACCTCTCCGGCCACGGCGGCATGATGTCCCTCGCCCTCACCCCACACCAAGCCGAAGAACTCACCGCCCCCTGGAACGACCGCATCCAGACAGCCGCCCTCAACGGACCCGACTCCGTCGTCGTCGCGGGCGAACCACAAGCCCTCACCGAACTCGCCGCCACCTGCGACCAGACCGGCATCCGCGCCCGCACCATCGACGTCGACTACGCCTCCCACACCACCCACGTCGAAACCATCCAGGAACACCTCACCCACACCCTCGCCGACATCACCCCCACCACCTCCCACACCCCCTTCCTCTCCACCGTCGAAACCGACTGGCTCGACACCACCCACCTCGACGCCACCTACTGGTACCGCAACCTCCGCAACACCGTCCGCTTCGCCCCCGCCATCCACCACCTCCTCACCCACGGCTACACCACCTACATCGAAATCAGCGCCCACCCCGTCCTCACCACCAGCATCGAAGCCACAGCCGAAGCCACAGCCGAACACACCAACCCCGGCCCCCTCCTCATCACCGGCACCCTCCGCCGCAACCACGGCGACATCCGACAACTCCTCACCTCCCTCGGCCACGCATGGACCCGCGGCCTCCCCATCAACTGGACCACCCACCTCAACCACACCACCGACACCGACACCGACACACCCCCACACACCGCCCACCACCTCCCCACCTACCCCTTCCAACACCAGCGGTATTGGCTGGGCCGGGGCGCAGGCGCGGCTGACGCCACGGCGCTCGGGCTGGCGCGGGCCGAGCATCCGCTGCTGGGCGCTGTGACGGAGCTGCCCGGGTCCGGCGGTGTGCTGTTCACCTCGCGGCTGTCGTTGCGTACGCATCCGTGGCTGGCGGACCACGCGGCGGCGGGGACGGTGCTGTTGCCGGGGGCGGCCTTCGTGGAGCTGGCCGTGCGGGCCGGGGACGAGGTCGGCTGCGGTGCCGTCGAGGAACTGGTGGTGGAGGCGCCGCTGCCGCTCCCTGAGCACGAGGGCGTGCAGGTGCGGGTGACCGTGGACGCGCCGGACGGGTCCGGGCGCCGTCAGGTGTCGGTGCACTCACGCCGTCAGGAGGCGGCCTGGGTGCGGCACGTCAGCGGCACGCTGAGCCCGGAGAGCGGCCCGGCCGGCGGCGGCGCCGAGCCGGACGCACAGGACCTGACGCGGTGGCCGCCCGCCGGAGCGGTACCGGTCCCGGAGGACCGGGTGCGCGGCGTCTACGAGGAGCTGGCGGCGGACGGATACGGGTACGGTCCCGCCTTCCGGGGCCTGCGCGCGGCGTGGAAGCGGGGCGACGACATCTACGCGGAGGTCGCCCTGCCCGAGGAACTGACCGCCGAGGCGGCCGCGTTCGGTCTGCACCCCGCGCTGCTCGACACGGCCCTGCACGCCACCGCCTTCCGCGACCGCACCGGCGCTGACACCGGCCCCGCGCTGCCCTTCGCCTACCGAGGGGTGTCGCTGCACGCTTCGGGCGCGTCGGCACTGCGGGTACGGATCACGCCTTCCGGGAAGGACGGGGTGGGTATCCGTCTGGCCGACCCGAGCGGCGCGCCCGTCGCGGTGATCGAGTCGCTGGTGTCGCGGCCGGTGCCGACGGGCGGGCCGGACGCCGTCGGCGCCGGCGGGCGGACGCCGCTGGAGCACATGTTCCTCGTGGGCTGGGAGGAGTCGCGGATCGCTCCCGCCGCCCCCGTGGAGACGGTCTCCGTGCGGACCGCGGAGGACGTGACGCGAGTGACCGGACCGTCGGCGGTCCTGCTGTACGAACCCGAGGGCACCGACGTGCACCACGTCACCCACCGCACCCTGGAGGTGCTCCAGGCGTGGCTCGGCGCACCCGCGCTGGAGCGGACCCGCCTGGTGGTGCTGACCAGGGGTGCCGTGAGCGTGCGGGACGGTGACCGGCTGAACCCGGCGGTGGCCGCGGCGTGGGGCCTCGTGGGCACAGCGCAGTCGGAGCACCCCGGCCGCGTCCTGCTCCTCGACACGGACACCACGGCGGCCTCCGCCGACACGCTCCCCGCCCTGCTGGCCGCCCTGCTCGACGGCGACGAACCACAGCTCGCCCTGCGTGACGGGGTCTGCCACCAGCGGCGTCTCACCCGGGCCGGCGCCGACGAGGTACTGACGGCACCGGCGGGTGAACCCGCGTGGGAGCTGGGCACGCGGGCCCCGGGCACGCTGGACGGCCTGGCCCTCCTGCCGGCGCCGGAGGCACGGGCGGCACTGCCTCCTGGGCACGTCCGGATCGAGACGCGCGCCGCGGGCCTCAACTTCCGTGACGTACTGATGGCGCTGGGCATGTACCCGGGTGAGATCAGCATCGGCAACGAAGGCGCCGGTGTGGTCACGGAGGTCGGTCCGGGCGTCACCCGTTTCGCCCCGGGCGACCGGGTCATGGGCCTCTTCGAGGGCGCGGGCGGCCCCGTGGCCGTAGCCGACTGCCGCACCCTCGCCCCCATGCCGAGGGGCTGGTCCTTCGAACAGGCGGCCTCGGTGCCCTGCGTCTACCTCACCGCCTGGTTCGGGCTGCGGGACCTGGCGGGGCTGGAGCGCGGCGAGTCGGTGCTGATCCACGCCGCCGCCGGTGGTGTCGGCATGGCCGCCGTGCAGCTCGCCCGGTACTGGGGCGCCGAGGTCTACGGCACCGCCAGTCCGGCCAAGTGGGACGCGGCGCACGCCGCCGGCGTACCCGACGGCCGGCTCGCCAACTCCCGCACCCTGGACTTCGAGCGGCAGTTCCTCGACCTGACCGGCGGACGGGGCTTCGACGTCGTCCTGGACGCGCTCGCCGGTGACTTCGTGGACGCCTCGCTGCGCCTGCTGCCCAGGGGCGGCCGGTTCATCGAGATGGGCAAGACCGACATCCGTGACGCCACCGAGGTCGGTGCCCGGCACCCCGGCGTCACCTACCGGGCCTTCGACCTGGCCGAGGCGGGCGGTGAACGCATCGAGCGGATGCTGAGCGAGCTGGTCGCCCTCTTCGACCAGGGCGTTCTGACCCCGCCGCCGCTCACCACCTGGGACATCCGGCACGCTCCGGCCGCGTTCCGGTTCATGAGCCAGGGCCGGCACATCGGCAAGAACGTGTTCACGCTGCCGCGCCGGCCCGACCCGCGGGGCACCGTTCTCGTCACCGGTGGTACCGGAGCACTCGGCAAGGTTGCGGCCCGGCGCCTGGTGACCGAGCACGGCGTACGCAACCTGCTGCTGGCCAGCCGCAGCGGCCCCCGGGCCGACGGCGCCGCCGAGCTGGAACGCGAACTGACCGCCCTCGGGGCGAGGGTCCGCATCGCCGCCTGCGACGTATCCGACCGGGACGCCGTGGCCGCCCTGCTGTCGACCGTCTCCCCGGACGCCCCGCTGAACGGTGTGGTGCACAGTGCCGGTGCCCTGGACGACGGCGTACTCACCGCCCTGACCGCCGAACGACTGGACACCGTCCTCGCCTCCAAGGCCGACGCCGCACGGCACCTGCACGAACTGACCCGGCACTTGGACCTGGCACTGTTCGTCCTGTTCTCCTCGGCCGCCGGCACGCTCGGCAGTTCCGGGCAGGGCGGCTATGTCGCCGCCAACGCCTACCTGGACGCTTTCGCCCACCAGCGCCGAGCCGAGGGGCTTTCCGCTGTCTCGCTGGCCTGGGGTCTGTGGACACAGGGCTCGGGGACCGGCCTGACCGGTCATCTCACCGCCGCCGACCAGCAGCGGATGGCACGCGGCGGAGTCATCGGACTGTCGGAGGACGAGGGTGCGGCACTGTTCGACACCGCGCTGCGCCTGCCCCAGCCGGTGCTGCTGCCGATGAGACTGGACTTCGGCGCGCTGCGGGCGCAGGCCGCCACGGGGCCGGTGCCGCCGCTGCTGCGCGGCCTGGTCCGGCAGCCCCGGCGTACGGCGGGCACGGCCGCCGACGTCGGTGCCTTCACCCAGCGCCTCGGCCGTGTCACCGCCGAGGAACAGGGACAGCTCCTGCTCGGCCTGGTCCGGGAGGAGGCCGCCCGGGTACTGGGCCACGCCACCGCCCACGCCATCGGCCCCGATCTCGCCTTCAAGGAGCTGGGCTTCGACTCCCTCACGGCGGTCGAACTGCGCAACCGGCTCGCCAACCACACCGGGGTCCGTCTGCCGACCACCCTCGTCTTCGACTATCCGACGCCCGACGCCCTCGTGCGTCACCTGCGCGCGGCACTGGGCCTGGACGACACCCCCGCTCCCGCCGCGTCGGACAGCGAGAGGGACCTGCGCCGCGTCCTGGCCAGGACACCGCTGAGCCGCCTGCGGGAACTGGGCGTCCTCGACGCCCTCATGACGCTCACCGAGGAAGGGGAAGCGGACGCGGCGGAAGTCCCGGCGCGGGGACGGGAGACGGCGATAGCCGACATGGGCGTCGACGACCTGGTGCAACGCGCCATGAGCAAGGCCGGTAAGTGATGACGATGGGGAAGAAGGCGGAGACCGGGATGACCACTCCCGACGCGAAGGTCGTCGAAGCGCTGCGTGTCACGCTCATGGAGAACGAGCGGCTGGAACGGGAGAACGCCGACATCCGCCGAGGGCTGTCGGAACCCGTCGCGATCGTGAGCATGGCCTGCCGCCTGCCGGGCGGCGTGACCTCTCCGGAGGAGCTGTGGAACCTCGTCGCCACCGGCGGTGACGCCATCGGTGACTTCCCGACCGACCGGGGCTGGGACCTGGACAGCCTCTTCGACCCGGACCCCGACCACCCCGGCACCAGTTACGTCCGCCAGGGCGGTTTCCTGCATGACGCGGGCGGTTTCGACGCGGCCTTCTTCGGCATCTCCCCGCGCGAGGCCCTGGCCATGGACCCGCAGCAGCGGCTCATGCTGGAGACCTCCTGGGAGGTTCTCGAACGGGCCGGCATCGACCCGACCGCCCTGCGCGGTAAGGACGTCGGTGTCTTCACCGGCGTCACTTACCACAGTTACGGCTCCGCAGCCCGCGTCCCCGAGGAACTCGAGGCCGTCATGGGCACGGGCACCTCGGCCAGCGTCCTGTCCGGCCGCGTCTCCTACGTGCTCGGCTTCGAGGGCCCCGCGGTGACGGTGGACACGGCGTGCTCGTCGTCGCTGGTCGCCCTGCACCTGGCCGTCCAGGCGCTGCGGGCCGGGGAGTGCTCGATGGCACTCGCCGGCGGCGTCACCGTCATGGCCAATCCCGGCGTCTTCGTCGGCTTCTCCCGGCAGCGCGGTCTGTCGGCCGACGGCCGGTGCAAGGCGTTCGCCGCGGCGGCGGACGGCACCGGCTTCTCCGAGGGCGTGGGTGTGCTGCTGGTGGAGCGCCTGTCGGACGCGGAACGGCTGGGACACCGGGTCCTGGCGGTGGTGCGCGGCAGCGCGGTCAACCAGGACGGCGCCTCCAACGGCCTCACCGCACCCAACGGCCCCTCCCAGCAACGCGTCATCCACCGGGCACTGGCCGGCGCGGGCCTGACCCCGGCCGAAGTGGACACGGTGGAAGCACACGGCACCGGCACGGCACTGGGCGACCCCATCGAAGCCCAAGCCCTGCTGGCCACCTACGGGCAGGACCGCGAACGGCCCCTGTGGCTGGGCTCGCTGAAGTCGAACATCGGCCACGCGCAGGCCGCCGCCGGAGTGGCCGGCGTCATCAAAATGGTCATGGCCATGCGACACGGAGTGCTGCCCCGGACGCTGCACGTGGACGCGCCGTCGACACAGGTGGACTGGTCGGCGGGCGCGGTGGAACTGCTGACCGAAGAACGCGAATGGCCGGAGACAGGGCGCCCGAGACGAGCAGGCGTGTCGGGCTTCGGCGTGAGCGGCACCAACGCCCACATCATCCTGGAGGAAGTGGCGGAAGAACCGGTCGCGGTACCCGGGCCGGAAGGTGTGGTGCCGCTGGTGGTGTCGGGACGTGGCGGAGCGGGACTGCGGGCGCAGGCACGGCAGTTGGCCGAGTTCATACGCACACACCCCGAGCTGGATGTGGGTGCGATCGCCGCGGGACTGATGCACGGCCGGGCAGCATTGCCGGACCGCGCGGTAGTGGTGGCCGAGGACCGCACCGAAGCACTCACCGGACTCCAGGACGTGGCCGACGGCACCAACAGCGGCCGGGCAGACGTACAAGGACGCACAGTGTTCGTCTTCCCCGGCCAGGGCACACAATGGACCGGCATGGGCGCCGAACTGGCCGGCACCTCACCCGTCTTCGCCCAGGCACTCCACGAATGCGCCGCCGTCATGGACCCACTGACCGGCTGGTCCCTCCTCGACACCATCCACACACAACAGCCCCTGGACCGGGTCGACATCATCCAACCCGTCTCCTTCGCCGTCATGATCGCCCTGGCACGCATGTGGCAGACGGCAGGCGTCCAGCCCTCAGCAGTCATCGGACACTCCCAGGGCGAGATCGCCGCAGCCCACATAGCCGGCGCCCTGTCCCTGGCAGACGCCGCCAAAGTCGTCGTCCTGCGCAGCCAGGCCATCGCCGCCCACCTCTCCGGCCACGGCGGCATGATGTCCCTCGCCCTCACCCCAGCCCAAGCCCAGGAACTCACCGCCCCCTGGAACGACCGCATCCAGACAGCCGCCCTCAACGGACCCGACTCCGTCGTCGTCGCAGGCGAACCACAAGCCCTCACCGAACTCGCCGCCACCTGCGAGCAGACCGGCATCCGCGCACGCACCATCGACGTCGACTACGCCTCCCACACCACCCACGTCGAAACCATCCAGGAACACCTCACCCACACCCTCGCCGACATCACCCCCACCACCTCCCACACCCCCTTCCTCTCCACCGTCGAAACCGACTGGCTCGACACCACCCACCTCGACGCCACCTACTGGTACCGCAACCTCCGCAACACCGTCCACTTCGCCCCCGCCATCCACCACCTCCTCACCCACGGCTACACCACCTACATCGAAATCAGCGCCCACCCCGTCCTCACCACCAGCATCGAAGCCACAGCCGAAGCCACAGCCGAAGCCACCGACCCCGGCCCCCTCCTCATCACCGGCACCCTCCGCCGCCACCACGGCGACATCCGACAACTCCTCACCTCCCTCGGCCACGCATGGACCCGCGGCCTCCCCATCAACTGGACCACCCACCTCAACCACACCACCGACACCGACACACCCCCACACACCGCCCACCACCTCCCCACCTACCCCTTCCAACACCAGCACTACTGGCTCAGAAGCGCCCCAGCGACCGACGCCGTGGGTTCAGTGGCCGACCATCTGCCGGGCCTCGCGGAACCGTCGTCGGACACCGGTGTCCTCACCGCCGACCTTGCCGGGCAGCCCGCACCGGAACAGGAACGCATCCTGCTGGCCACCGTCCGCCGGGAGACCGCGGCCGTCCTGGGGTTCTCCTCGCCGGACGACATCGAACCGGACATGGTGTTCAACCAGATCGGCTTCGACTCGGCCACCGCCGTACAACTGCGCAACCGTCTCAACGCCCTTACCGGCCGCACTCTGCCGACCACCCTCCTCTTCGACTACCCGACACCACAGGTCCTCACCGCCTTCCTGCTGGAAGAGCTGGTCGACGACCTGCCGGCGCCCGCGGCCGCGGTGCCGGCGGCCGTCCCGGCGACGACGGACGAGCCGATAGCCATCGTCGGCATGGCGTGCAGGCTGCCGGGTGGTGTGACCACGCCCGAGGAACTGTGGGACCTCGTACTCGACGGCCGTGACGGCATCAGCGACTTCCCGACGGACCGGGGCTGGGACCTGGACTCCCTCTTCCACCCCGACCCGGACCACACCGGCACCAGCTACGCCGAGCAAGGCGGCTTCCTGCACGACGCGGGTGAGTTCGACGCCGGGTTCTTCGGCATCTCGCCCCGCGAGGCCCTGGCCATCGACCCGCAGCAGCGGCTCATGCTGGAGACGTCGTGGGAGGCGCTGGAGCGGGCCGGTCTGGACCCCACCGCCCTGCGCGGCAAGGACGTCGGTGTCTTCTCCGGCGTGACCTACCACAACTACGGGTCGGGCGTGGAACCCGTGCCCGCCGAGCTGGAGGGCATGCTCGGTCTCGGCGCCTCGGCCAGCGTGCTGTCGGGCCGGGTGTCGTACGCGCTCGGCTTCGAGGGCCCGTCGGTCGCCGTGGACACCGCTTGCTCCTCCTCTCTCGTGGCACTGCACCTGGCCGCGCAGGCCCTGCGGGCGGGAGAGTGCTCGATCGCGCTGGCCGGCGGGGTCACGGTGATGCCGACGCCCGGCATCTTCATAGCCTTCTCCCGGCAACGCGGCATGTCGGCCGACGGCCGCTGCAAGTCCTTCGCGGCGGCTGCCGACGGCACGGGCTGGGCCGAGGGCGTGGGCGTGCTGGCGTTGGAACGGCTCTCGGACGCCCGGCGCAACGGCCACCGGGTTTTGGCGGTGGTGCGGGGCTCGGCCGTCAACCAGGACGGTGCCTCCAACGGCCTGACCGCCCCCAACGGCCCCTCCCAGCAGCGGGTGATCCGGCGGGCGCTGGCACAGGCCGGGCTGACCCCGGGTGACGTGGACGCGGTCGAGGCGCACGGCACCGGCACGGCACTGGGCGACCCCATCGAAGCCCAAGCCGTCCTGGCCACCTACGGCCAGGACCGCGAACGCCCGCTGCTGCTCGGATCGCTGAAGTCCAACATCGGACACGCCCAGGCCGCCGCGGGCGTGGCCGGCGTCATCAAGACGGTACTGGCCCTCCAGCACGGCATCCTGCCGCGCACCCTGCACGTCGACGCCCCCACCCCGCAGGTCGACTGGTCGGCCGGCGCGGTGGAACTGCTGACGGAACAGCGGGAGTGGCCCGAGACCGGACGGCCCCGACGGGCGGGTGTCTCCGCGTTCGGCGTCAGCGGCACCAACGCCCACGTCATCCTCGAACAGGCGGAGCCCGCCGCCGTCGATACGACATCGACCTGGCCGAAGGACGTTCCGGTACCCCTGCCGCTGTCCGGCCGCGGTACGACGGCCCTGCGCGCGCAGGCGCAGCGGTTGCTGTCCTTCCTCGTGCGGCGACCCGAACTGGACCTGTCCGAGCTGGGTGCCGCGCTGGCCCTGGGCCGGGCCGCGCTGCCGGACCGCGCGGTCGTCCTGGCCGCCGACCGCAACGAGGCACTCACCGGCCTGGACGCCGTCGCACGAGGCGAAACAGCACCCGGCGTCACCACAGGCACCGCGACACGCGGACGACTGGCCGTGCTCTTCACCGGCCAGGGCTCCCAACGCATCGGCATGGGACGCGAACTGTACGAAACCTTCCCCGCCTACCGCGAAGCGTTCGACGA
>NZ_JBIAZN010000042.1:0-17457 GCF_042899225.1 Streptomyces sp. NPDC000134 | reverse complement strand
CGCCGGTCCTCTACCCGAGGCCGGCCCGTCGCGGCCCGCGGTATCAGCGGAGCGAGCAGCTCCCATTCCTGATCAGTGAGTTCATGACGACGTACGACGTACCACGACGCCATGATCCACGACTCAGATGATCTCTGAAGACGGACCCTGGTACGTCGCCTCACAAGACCAGTCCACTGAAGGGCTTTTCAGACGCCCTCTACTGACGTTGAACTCGTGATGTCGCTGCTGGTTATCGGGGGTTGATCGTCAGCCCCGTCTCGGTGAGGCAGCCGTCTATGAGGTGGCTGCGGTACTGGATGTGGCGGAGACCTTTTCGTATGCGCTGCATGAGGTGCTCGGGGGTGGTGAAGGCGACGTTGGAGAGCCAGCCGCGCCGCAGGAGGGACCAGATGCCCTCGATGGGGTTGAGGCCGGGTGCGTAGGGCGGCAGGTAGTAGATGGTCAGCCAGTCCCGCGTCTCGGCGAACTCTCGTAGCCCTGCGGCCCTGTGGACGTTGAGGTGTCCCAGACGAGGACGATCGGGCCGCCGAGCTGGGTGTGGGCGGCGATGAGCAGGTCGCGGTAGTCGCGCCAGGAGAAGCTCTTGCGTCCGTCGCGGTTACCGTCGTCGCGGCGGGGCCGGTAGATCAGCCGCGACCGGTGTCCGGGTTTGTAGCAGGTCAGCGCGGCGATGGAGATGCGTCTGCGGGAGCGTCCGCGGACCCGGACCACCGGCGTGCGACCTCGCTGGGACCACGTCTTGGCGTGCGGCGGCGTCATGGAGAAGCCGGCGGCACCACCACGGCGTGACACGGGCGGAAGCGCCCACGCGCGCCCGGCAGGCGCCGGCCTCAGCCCGCAACCGCACGGCGGCAGAACCCCGGCCGCTCATCCGGCGTGCTCGCGGATGTCGCCGTTCCTACGTGTCTCCGGGCGCGGCGAGCAGGACCATGACGTCGTCGATGGGCTGTTGCATGTCGACGTTCCGGTCGGTGAGCCATTGAAGCTGGATACCGTCGGCGAGCGCGACCAGGATCGCGGCAAGCCGTTCGGGGGGCAGGTCCGTTCGCACGGCACCTTCGTCCATGCGACGTTGCAGGAAGGCGGTGATCTGGGGTCGGATCTCGGCGTATCGCTCCGCGAACAGGCCGTGGGCAGGGTGGGTCGTGTCGCTGGCGGCGGCGGCCATCGAGACGAACAGTTCCACCAGACCGGGCGTGTCCGCACCCTCCTGGATGATGGAGCGGTAGGTTTCCGCACCCTTGAACTCGGCGTGCCGGGCGCGTGCCGAGGCGTCCCGGGCGCGGAGGACCTGCGTGAGGAGGTCCTCCTTGGAGTTGAAGTAGTGCATGAGTCCGGGCAGGCTCAGGTTGCAGCGGGCGGCCACCTTGCGCAGTGAGGTACCGCGGTAGCCCTCTTGCGCGAAGATCTCTAGGGCTGCTTGGAGGATCTCTTCCCGCTTTGCCTCGCCCTTCTCGTAAGGGCCACGTCGCGCCATGACGGTCACACTAGCGTGTGAACGGACGGGTTCCCGTCCGCTGCTGCGGTGCTGGTGGGCAGGTAGCCGTTCCGTGCCAGGGCGCCGAGCCAGTGGGCCGAGGGCTTGGGGGTGCGCGCGAAGGTGTGCGGGTCGACGGCGATGAGGCCGAAGGTGGGCCGGTAGCTGCCCCATTCGTAGTTGTCCAGGGCGCTCCAGTGCAGGTAGCCACGGACATCGGCGCCGTCCTGCAGAGCGGCGGCCAGGCCGGCCAGGGCTTGTTCGGTGTAGGCGATGCGGCGTTCGTCGTCGGCGGTGGCGATGCCGTTCTCGGTGACCAGGATGGGTACGTCCGGCCCGACGACCTGGCGGGTGTGCTGGACGGCTTGCCCCAGGGCTTGGGGGTAGAACTCCCAGCCGGTCAGTGTCGCCTCGGCCCCGTCCGGTACGGGCAGGGGGCCGTTCACTCCGATGCGGTGGCGGGTGTACGCCTGCACGCCGATCCAGTCATCGCCGCGGGCGGCGTGCAGGAAGACGTCCTCCCGTGACAGAGCATGCGCCCTGGCCACTTCTTCGGCGCCGGGTTCGGGCTGGTAGACCTGATTGGCGACGGTCCAGCCGACCAGGTAGTCGGGGTCTGCTTCCCTGAGGGCGCGGGCTGCGGCGCGGTGGGCCCTGATCAGGGCTTCAGTGACCTGCTGGTCGGGCTCGACGGTGGAGGGGTCGAAGGCGACTCCGCCGGCGCCGCCACCGCTGCGGGACGCCCGGCGGCGCACGGCGTGGACAAGGGCCACCATGTTGGGCTCGTTGATCGTTGCGACGTAGCGCACGTCTCCACCGAGGACCTCGACCGCGGTGCGCGCGTAGGCGGCGAAACGCTGCGCGGAGTCCTCGGCGAGCCAGCCACCGCGCCGGCTGAACCAGCGGGGTGAAGTGAAGTGGTGGAGTGTGACCACCGGTTCCAGGCCCCGTTCCCGCGCACCGAGGACCATGGCCCGGTAGTGGGCGATCGCGGCGCGGGAGACGCGCCCCTCCTCCGGTTCGATGCGGGCCCATTCGATGCTGAAGCGGTAGGCGTTGAAGCCGAGTTCGCTGAGCAGATCCATATCCTCGGGCCAGCGGTGAAAGCTGTCGGCCGCGTCTCCGCTGCGCTCGGGCAGCACACTGTCCGGCGTGTTCTCCAGGGCCCACAGGTCGCTGGAGATGTTGTTGCCCTCGGTCTGGTGCGCGGAGGTGGAGGCTCCCATGAGGAAGCCGTCCGCCAGGGGGTACCGGGCGGCAGGCGGTACTGCCATCGCTGCGACTCCTTTGCCGGTCGGGGCGCCAGGGACGCACCCACAAAAAGCGTTCAATGATCGGTTTTCGTGTTAGCGTACAGGTGTTTCCAGGGCTGGATGAAGAGACTCAGTGGGGGAGTCACCGCGCCGGCCCCGGAAGCCCGACGCCCAGGAGTCCCCTGCCGAACCTGACCCCGGCGCCCTGGGCTCCTGGGCGCCGGGCCGCCGTGAGGATCCGCGATGCATGCCGTCCTTCCTGCTCCCGCCGACCACGTCGTCCACGACGGGCCTTCGGGCCTGCTCGCCGCCGGACCGTGGAGGCTGACCTCGGCCGCTCCGGTCCTGGCCACCGTCGAGCGCACCGTCCGTGACCTGTTCGATCCGCATCTGGGCGCACGGCTCGTGCCCGCCGGCAGCGCTCAGCAGGCCGCGGAGATCCGTCTGGAACTGGACGCGTCCGTGCCGGCTCGCCGGCGTGCGCTCGGAGTGGCTCCCGACGGCACGTCCGGCCCCGCCGACGAGGCGTACGCCGTGAGCGTGCGCAACGGGGCGATCGTCTGCCGGGGCCGCACACCCGCGGGCGTCTTCCGCGCGGCCACCACGGCTCTGCATCTGATCGCCCTGACCGAGCCGGACGACACCCTGGTGGCACAGGAGTTCACCGACGCTCCGCACTACGCCTGGCGGGGCCTGCTCCTCGACACGGCACGCCACTTCGTCCCGCTCGCGGAGATGCTCCGGCTGATCGATCTGGCGGCCCTGTACAAGATCAACGTGCTGCACCTGCACCTGACGGACAATGAGGGCTGGCGGATCGAGATCCCCTCCCTTCCGGCCCTGACGGCGGGTTCGGCCGGCAGCGGCTTCTACACGGTGGACGAGTACCGTGCGTTGCAGGAGTACGCCGCCTCGCGGCACATCGTTCTGGTGCCCGAGATCGATCTCCCGGGGCATTGCGCCGCACTGCGGGCTGCGCTGCCCGGCCTGCCTCCCGCACCGGCTCCGCCGGGCCTTGCCGGCCGTTTTCCGTACACTCCCCCGCTCGATCTGGCCGACGCCGGAACGCGCGAGGTGGTGCGCACGATCCTCGCCGACGTGTGCGCATCGACGGACGGCCCGTTCGTCCACATCGGCGGCGACGAAGCGGTCGGCATCACCGCGCAGGGATTCGCCACCGCGGTGCGGGAGTTGCGGGCGATGGTGCGGGAGCTGGGCAAGCGGCCGCTGGCCTGGCAGGAGTCCTCGCGGGCCGGCATCGAGCCGCGGGACATCGCCCAGTTCTGGGTGGATCCCGAGATGATGGACCTGCCCGACACCGAGGAGGAGCTGGCCCAACGTCCTGATCTGGCGGGTGCCGGCTTCAACGGTGCGTTCCTGGCAGCGCTGAAGTGGTTCTTCGCACCCTCCGCCGACGACGCGCAGCGTGTGCTGGACGGTGGAGGGATGCTGCTGCTGTCCCCGCAGTCCCATCTCTACCTCGACCGGCGCTACGCTCCCGAGGTCGCTCCCTCCGGTCGGACCGAGCAGGCCGCCACTCTGGGCTTCCCCAGTTACCGGCCGCGCAGTGTGCGGTACATCGCCGGATGGGATCCGCGGTCGCACGCGCTGCCCGAAGAGCGCGTCGCCGGCGTGGAGGCGACGCTGTTCGCAGAGAACCTGCGGGACTTCGAGGAACTGGCCACGCTGCTGCTGCCTCGCCTGGCGTCCGTGGCCTCGATCGCCTGGTCCGGCAGCCCGGACCCGTGGGAGCGGCACCGTCGGATGCTGGGGCGGCACAGCAGGTTGTGGCGAGAGCGCGATCTGCCGTTCTTCCCGGCGACGGACGTCGACTGGGCGTAGAAGGGTGCGGGCCTCGGACCGGATCCCCGGCCCGAGGCCCACCGTTTCGGCTACGTGTCCACCGCCTGGTTCAGGAGCCGACGGGGGCGTAGTTGTAGATCGAGGGGACGGCCATGCCCGACTGCGGCTGGGCCTTGACACCGGGGCCGGTCACGAGCTGGTACCGCATGCGGTAGAAGGGCACGAACCAGCCCTCGTCGACCAGGTGCTTGTTGAGGGCGCGCGCCGCGTCCGCTGCCTCGGCCCCGTCACCGGCCTGGATCCGCGGAAGCAGGCTCTCCACGGCCTTGTCGCTGGTGCCGAACATGTTGAAGGTGCCGGGAACGACGAGGTCCTGGGCGGTCACCCAGTCGATGGGTGACTGCCCGATGTTCATCACCATCGCCGAGTAGGCGCGCTCGCGGTAGATCTTCTGCACGGCGCTCGCGCCGTCCAGCGCCTCCCAGTCGACCTTGACCCCGATCGCCTTGAGGTCGGAGGACAGTGAGCTGGCGAGGGCGTCGTTGACGATGGCGCTCACGCGCGGCAGCTTCAGCGTGAAGCCGTCCGCGTAGCCGGCCTCGGCGAGGAGCTTCCTGGCCTTCGCGGGGTCGTGCGCGTAAGCGGTGTCGAGGCTCTTGTCGTACGCCTTGGTCTCCGGGCCGAAGACCTGGCCGGTGAGTTCGCCACGCCCCTGGCGCAACTGCTCGAGCATGGTCCGGCGATCGATGGCGAGGTTGAGGGCCCTGCGCACTTCGGGCTCGGCCAGTGCCGGGGTGTGCACGCCGCCGCGGTCGAAGAGGAGCAGGCCCTGGAAGTCGAAGGTGTAGTCCGCCTTCTTGAGGCGGGTGTCGGAGGTGATGGCGCTCTGCTGGCCGGCGTCCTGGAGCACGGCACTGTCGATCTGCCCGGTCTTCAGGCCGTTGACGACGGCCGTCTCGTTGTCGAAGACGCTGATCGTCAGGGACTTGAAGGGCAGCTTGTCGCCCCAGTAGCCGGCCTTGCGCTGGTAGACGTACTTGTTGCCGATGGCGGTCTTGGCCTTGTCCAGGGTGTACGGCCCGGTCCCGACCGGCTCGGTCGTGAGGGACCCGCCGGTGAGCTTGGCCGGGCTCGCCATCAGGCCGGCCGCGTCACTGAGCGAGAACAACAGCGCCGGGTCGGGGGCGGACAGCACCAGGGACAGGTGCGTGGCGTCCTTGACGTCGACGCTCTTCACAGCGGCGAGCTCCTTGGCCGCGCCACCACCGCCCTTCTGGAAGTGCTCCAGGTTCGCCTGGACCGCCTTCGCGTCGAAGGCCGTGCCGTCACTGAACTCCACCCCTTCCCGCAGGGTGAGATCGAGGCGGGTGCGGGCGGTGTCGTAGCTCCACTCGGTCGCGAGCATCGGCGCGAAGGTGCCCTCCGGCGTCCGCTTGATCAGGGTGTCGTAGACGGCCTGGAAGTAGGGAAGGGCGCCGCCGATGGCGTCCTTGGGGTCCAGGCTCTGTGCGGCGGTGAGCGTCGCGATGTCGAGCGTGGCGGGCGCCGCGGTCGTCGATCCGTCGCCTTCCCCGCCGCAGCCCGCGAGAACCAGTGACGCGACAACCGCAGTGGCCGCGACGGCGCTGGTGCGTGCCGAAATCCTCATGTCGTCACTCCGTCGGGACGGGCCGGGACCACGTCACCGGCAGCAGATGTGGCCCGAAGGCACGTGGAAACAGGACTCCTCGATACGGAGTCCCCCATGAGTGAAAACCGTAAGCTGATCGGTTTTCGGAGTCAATGGCTGAACCGGGCATGGCCCAGTCGTTATACGGCGGACGGAGCGCTCCGCCGCCGCGTCACAGCGCGTACCGGGTCAGGGCCGCGGCCACGAGCGTCTGGATGCCGGTGGGCAGGACGCCGAGGTCGGGGGCGAAGACGTCGCTGTGGTTGGAGGGGACCGCCGCGAACTTCTGTGCCACCGAGGTGCCTTGTGCCCGCTCCCACACGTCCTCGGGCGTCGCGGTGACATACCAGTAGTCGTAGGGGGTCCCCGGGGGAACCAGCAGGGAGAAGTCCTCGCTGCCGGTGACGGGTCCGAAGTCGGCGACGGCCGACTGTCCGAACAAGGCGCGGTGGGTCGCCGCGACCTGCGCGTCCAGGTCCGCGTCGTTCACGGTGGCCGGGACGCTGTAACCGACCTCCAGGTGCGGCGGGCGAGGGCAGCCCGCGGCGGCGCACTCGCCTTCGACGACGCGCCGCACCGCCGCCATCAAGCGCTCGCGGACCTCGGTGTCCCGGGTGCGCAGATTCAGGCCGAGATCGGCGTGCGCGGGAATGATGTTGTTCTTGGTGCCGGCGTGGACCTGTCCGACGGTGAGGACCGCGACGTCGGACGCGGCGATCTCGCGGGAGATGACGCTCTGCAGGCGGGTGATGACGTGGGCGGCCGTCACGACCGGGTCGACGGTCGCCTCGGGCCGCGATCCATGCCCGCCCACGCCGTGAATGCGCACGTCGATGTCGTCGAGGGCGCCCATGGTCAGCCCGGGGGTGTGCGCGATGAGGCCCACCGGGCCGGGCGCCACATGCTGGCCGAACACGGCGTCGGGCAGCGGGAAGCGCTCGTGCAGCCCGTCGGCGACCATGGCCGCGGCGCCCGACTCACCGGTGCCGCCTTCCTCGGCGGGCTGGCCGATCACCACGAGTGTGCCTGCCCACGCGTCGCGGGCGGCGGCGAGAGCTTGGGCGGCCCCGGCCAGCCAGGTCACATGCAGGTCGTGTCCGCACGCGTGCATGACACCGGGGGTGCGGGAGGCGTAGGGAAGTCCGGTCGCCTCCTGCACCGGGAGCGCGTCCATGTCGGCCCGCAGCCACACCACCGGCCCCTCACCGTTGCGCAGCACCCCGACCACCCCGGTGCCCCCGACGCGCTCGTGGACCCCCATCCCGGTCGAGCGGAGCTGGTCCGCCAGCTTCGCGGCCGTGCGGTGCTCGGCCATCGACAGTTCGGGGTGCTGGTGCAGGTCGCGGTAGAACGCGGCCGAAGACTCATGATCAAGGAGCCGGGTGAGTGCGCGCGCGGAGTCGGCGGCGCGGGCGGCGACAGAGGAAGACATCGGGGTTCCCTTCCGTGAGGCCGGTGTCTCAGTTGGAGGGCGTGCGGGCGGCGCGCTCGCACAGGGCGTCCAGGTGCGAGGGCGACACAGGGCTCTGCGGGAACTCCGCGATGACCTCCAGCGGCATGCCGGCCAGGAAGCGGCGCAGTACGGGATCGGCCAGTGCTCCCGCCGCCCCGTCGCTGTGCTGGGTGCGGCCGGCGGCGAACGCCTCCAGGAGCAGCGGGCCGCCGACGGGGTGGGACAGCCACTCGCCCAGCGTGCTGCGTCCGGTCAGACGGACGGTGGAGACATCGCCGTCCACGGTCAGTGGTGCCGTACAGCGGATGTCGCGGGACGAGGCGCCCGCCGCCACGGTGTAGGTGCCGCCCTCGACGAACCAGCCGGTTTCGCGCTCGCTGTAGTAGGCGAGGTCGGCGCGGTCGAAGGTGACGGTCACCTCGCGGCTCTGGCCGGGTTCCAGGTCGACCTGGGCGAAGCCGCGCAGTTCGCGCGGCGGTCGGGCGACGCGGGAGCCGTCCGGTGCGCTGACGTAGATCTGGACGGTCTCGCGGCCGCTGCGGGGCCCGGTGTTGGTGACGGTCAGGCGTGCCTCGATCCGGTCGGCCGGCGCCTGAGCCACGGCGAGGTCACTGTAGGTGAAGGTGGTGTAGGTCAGGCCGTGGCCGAAGGGGAAGGCGACATCGTTTCCGCGCTGGTCGTGGCCGCGGTAGCCCACGAACACGCCCTCCCCGTAGCGCACATGCCCTTCCTCGCCGGGGAACGACAGGTGACTGGGAGCGTCTTCGAGGCGGAGCGGGATGGTCTCGGCGAGCCGTCCGGAAGGAGCGGCGTGGCCGAACAAAATCCGGGCGAGAGCGGTGCCGCCGCCCTGGCCGAGGAGCCAGCCTTCCACCAGGGCGGGAACGCGCTCGTGCCAGGGGGCGGTACGCACCACCCCGCCGTTGGACAGCACGACCGCGGTGCGCGGGTTGGCTTCGGTGATCCGCTCCAGCAGGGCGAGCTGGACGGCGGGCAGGTCGAGGTGGTCCCGGTCGAAGCCTTCGGACTCGTCCTGGGCGGGCAGCCCGAGGAAGAGGACCACGCTCTCGCTGCCGGCAGCCAGCCGTACGGCCTGGGCGAGCAGTTCCTCGTCCGGTGTTCCGTCGATCCGGTAGCCGGGGGCGTACTCCACGGCCGCGCCGCCGGTCGACTCCCGCAGAGCGTCCAGCGGGGTGTCCAGGTGTGTGGGGGTGACCTGGGAGCTTCCGGCTCCCTGGTAGCGCGGGGTGCGGGCGAGTTCCCCGATCACCGCGAGGGAGCCGGCCGCCGGGTCGAACGGCAGCAGCTCCCGCTCGTTCTTGAGCAGGACGACACACCGCTCGGCCGCCCGGCGCGCGAGGGCGTGATGCTCCTCGTAGTCGACCGGGTCCGAGTCCGTCGACACGGCGGCGGTGGTACGGCGGGCGAACAGGGCGAGGCGCTCCACGGCCGCGTCCAGCCCCCGGACGTCGAGTTCGCCGCTCCGCACGGCGTGGACGACTTCGGCGTCGGTGCGGCCGCGGGTGGTCGGCATCTGGAGGTCCAGGCCCGCGGCCAGGGCGGCGACGCGGTCGCGGACCGCGCCCCAGTCGGACATGACGATGCCGTCGAAGCCCCATTCGCGGCGCAGGATGTCGGTGAGCAGGCGCCGGTTCTCGCTCAGCGGGGTGCCGTTGAGGGCGTTGTAGGCGGACATGACCGACCAGGGCCGGTCCCGGCGGACGATGCGTTCGAAGGCGCGCAGGTAGATCTCGCGCAGCGGCCGCTCGTCGACGTCGGCGCTCACCCGCATCCGGTCGGTTTCCTGGTTGTTGGCCGCGAAGTGCTTCAGCGCGGCGCCGACACCGGAGCGCTGCAAGCCGCGGACCACGGCTCCGCCGAGTTCGGCGGTGAGCAGCGGGTCCTCGGAGAAGTACTCGAAGTTGCGGCCGCACAGCGGAGAACGCTTGATGTTGATCCCGGGGCCCAGCACCACATGGACACCGTGGTCCCGGGCTTCCACGGCGATGGCTCCCGCGACCTGTTCGGCCAGTTCCGCATCCCAGCTGCTGCCCAGCGCCACGGCCGGCGGGAAGCACGTGGCCGGCGACGCGCTGTGCAGGTCGAGCTGGCCTCCGTCGCCGGCCTCCTTGGGCAGGCGCAGTCCGTGCGGTCCGTCCGACATGGAGACGGCGGGTACCGCGGCGACCGCCTCGGTGACGAAGTCGCCGGCGCCGCTGGTCAGCGACGCCTTCTCGGTGAGCGTCAGCGCGTCGGCCGTCGGGTGGGAACGGGAAGTGTGCTGGGTCATGGCGGGGGCCCCGGTCGTCTTGATCGGGCAGCACCATGCCACCCAACCAAAACCATATATTGATCGGTTTTCGAAGTCGAGACACCGTCCGCACCGGCCGGCCGGCCTCCCGTCCGAGGGTCACACGGTCACGTCCGACCCGTTGACGACTGGAAACCGATCACTCTACGGTTTTTGCGCCCGGCCGGTCCCTCGGGCGGGACCGGCGCTTCGGGCCCTCCACTCACGAGAAGAGGTACAGCGATGACGCTGCGCCCCGCCCTGCTCCGCCCTTCCGGTGCACACCTCCTCCGCCGTCACCGCACCTTGCTGATCGCGGGGTGCGCCGGTGTCGCCCTGGCCACCGCCGTCGCGCCCGCCGGCGCGGCGACCACGGTCGGCCACTACGCCGCACTCGGGGACTCGTTCAGCTCCGGTCTGGGCATCCCCGCACAGACGGACACCACCTGCGGGCGATCGGACCACAACTACCCCACCCTGCTGGCCGCGGGGATCGGCGCCACCTCCTCCACGGACGTGACCTGCGCCGGAGCCACCACCCAGCACGTCACCGGAGCCCAGGGCGACATCGCCGCGCAGCTCGACGCGGTGCGCGCGGACACGGCCGTGGTCACCCTCGGCATCGGCGGCAACGACCTCGACCTGGCCGGCACGATCACCCGCTGCGTCCTGCTGGCCTACCTCAGCCCCAGCGGGGCGCCGTGCAAGACCAGCTACAGCCTGGGCGGAACCGACGAGATCGGCTCGCGCATCAACGCGACCGCACCGAAGGTCGCCGCCGACCTGAAGGCGATCCGCGCCAAGGCGCCGCAGGCGAGGATCTTCCTGGTCGGCTACCCCGCCCTCGTGCCCGACGACGGGTCCGCCTGCCGCAGCACCGTCCCGCTGGCCACCGGCGACTTCCCCTGGCTGCGGGACAAGACCCGGCAGCTCAACAGCGTGCTGGCACAGCAGGCCGCGGCCAACGGGGCCACGTTCGTGGACGTGTACACCCCGTCGATCGGTCACGACGCCTGCAAGCCCGCGGGGGTGCGTTGGATCGAGCCCACCGACACCGCGGCCGCGGCCGGCTTCCACCCCAACGCGGCCGCCCACCAGAACACCGCGGCCGAGATCACGGCGCTGCTGGGCCGTTAGCCGCCATCGACGGGGCGTTCCTGGGCAGCCTCGGCCGGCCGCAGGCCGAAGCCGCCCAGGAAGTCCCACACCCGCTGTTCCATGGGCGCCTCGTCCGGCTCCAGCAGCCACTGGATCTGCATGCCGTCCATCATCGCCAGCAACTGCTGCGCCACGGCAAGCGGATCGGCCGTCTGCCGCGGCGACGCCTGCGCGAAGAGTTCTGCCAGCAAGAGGGCGATCCGCTCACGCAGCAGCCGGTAGCGGCGGACGAAGTAGTCGCGGGCCGGGTGCTCCGGATCGGACGCCTCGGCCGACAGCTTCGCGTACAGCGCGACCATGCCGCGGGTGCGGGTGTTGCGGTCCACGAAGGCGACCAGCCGCTCCAGGCGCTCCTGCGGCGGGACGACGTCGGCCGGCCCGGCCGCGCCCTCGTCGAGCAGGCCCGGGAACAGCAGGGCGGCGTCCTGGCGGTCACGGCGCCACAGCACCTCAAGGAGCATGTCTTCCTTGCCGGGGAAGTGGTGCAGCAGTCCGGCATGGGTCATGCCGGCGTGGGCGGCGATCTCGCGCAGGGAGACCGGGTGATATCCGGAGCGGGCGAAGAGATCGGTCGCGGCGTCGAGGATCCGCGCCCGGGTGCGCTCGCCCTTCGTACGGGGTTCCTGGCTCACGGAGCGCTCTCCTCGGGTGCCGGCCGGACGCTGGACGCCGGAATCTACCAGGCGGTAGAAAACAGCCAGAGAAAACCTACCAACTGGTCAACTACCGGGGTATGGTGACCGCCAGTCCCGCTCCCACAGCGCTCGGGGCACCCCTTTTTCGCGCCAGAGCGGGCTCCCGCATGAGCCTGCAGCCTGCCGCTCACGCCGGCCCCACGGGCCGCCGGTCATGGATACCGAGACTCATGCTGACCTTCATCGCACGCAGAATCGGGGCCGGAGCAGCGCTCCTCCTCGTCATCTCCCTGCTGACCTACCTCCTGCTGTCGATACCCGACACCGACGTCGGCCGCCAACTCCTCGGCCCCGGCGCCCCCCAGGCCGACGTCGACGCCCGCAACACCGCACTCGGACTCGACCAGCCCGTCCTCACCCAGTACTGGCAGTGGTTCACGCACGCGGTCCGGGGCGACTTCGGCACATCCTGGTTCTCCAGCGAGGACGTCTCCCTGGCCATCACCAACCGGCTGCCCGTCACCCTCAGCCTGATGCTCGGAGTGACCCTGGTGACCGCCCTGGTCTCCTTCCTCCTGGGAGTGTGGGCCGGCGTGCGCCGCGGTGCCGTCGACCGGATCGTGCAGATCCTGGGCGTGGCCGGCTACGCGCTGCCGGGCTTCCTCGTCACCCTGGTCCTCGTCCTGGTCTTCGCCGTGCATCTGGGCTGGTTCCCCGCCATCGGGTACACCCCCTTCACCGAGTCCCCCACCGGCTGGCTGTCCACCGTGACCCTGCCCATCGCCTCGCTGTCGGTGGCCTCGATCGCCGGCGTCTCCCAACAGGTGCGCGGCGCGGTCATCGACGTGATGCGCCAGGACTACGTGCGCACCCTGCGCGCCCGCGGGCTCCCCACCCGGCGCATCGTCCTCAAGCACGTCCTGCGCAACGCCGCCGCGCCGGGCCTGTCCGTCCTGGGCATGCAGTTCGTCGGGCTTCTCGGCGGCGCCGTCCTGGTCGAGCAGATCTTCGGTCTGCCCGGCCTGGGCAGCATGACCGTCGCGTACACCACCCGCGGCGACATCCCCGTGATCATGGCCCTGGTCATGCTCACCGTCATCGGCGTCGTCCTGATCAACCTCGCCGTCGACATCCTGATCGGCTGGCTCAACCCGAAGGCGCGGATCGCATGAGCGACACCCTGAACCCCACCGTGCCCGACACACCATCCGCGCCGCCGCCCCGGAGCACGCTGGGACGCCTGATACGCAACCCGCTCGCGGCCATGTCGCTGCTGATCCTGGCGGTGCTGATCATCGCTTCGGTGTGTGCGCCGCTGCTGGCACCGTACGGCCCCGCCGACGCGACCCTGGCCGACGCCTTCGCGCACCCGGGCGGCGGCCACCTGCTCGGCGCCGACTCCGCGGGCCGCGACATCCTCTCCCGCCTGGTCTACGGCGGCCGCAACACCCTTGGCGGAGCCGTCATCGCCCTCGGTCTGGCGCTGCTCCTCGGTGTTCCCGCCGGTCTGTACGCCGGCTACCGCGGCGGCTGGTTCGACGCCGCGGCGAGCTGGAGCGTCAACCTGGTCATGGCCCTGCCCGCGATGGTCGTCCTGCTCGCGTCCCGCGCCGTCCTCGGCCCCGATGTGTGGGCCCTCATGATGGTCCTCGGCGTGCTGGCCGCACCGAGCTTCTACCGGCTCGTGCGCGGCATCGTCGCCGACATCCGCGGCGAGCTGTACGTCGACGCCGCCCGCGTCTCCGGCCTGTCCGATCCCCGTATCGTCGCCCGTCACGTCCTGATCGTCGTGCGCGGACCCATCATCATCCAGACCGCCCTGGTCGCCGGCGTGGCCATCGCGCTACAGGCCGGGCTCGAATTCCTCGGGATCGGCAGCGGGTCCACTGCCACCTGGGGCTCCATGCTCAACGAGGCGTTCCAGAACATCCAGCGCGCGCCCCTGCTCATGCTGTGGCCCGGCCTCGCGCTCGGCCTGACCAACGCAGCCCTCGTCCTGCTGGCCGCCGCGCTGCGCGACACGCTCGAAGACCGCTCGCCGCGCCGGCGCCGCCCCCGCCGCGCCGGTGCCACCACGGCGGCGCCGACACATCACAGCGCCGGTGACGGGGAACGGGCCGGCCTGCTGTCCGTACGCGGACTGAAAGTGGCCTACACGCTGGCGGACGGCTCCGACAAAGAAGTCGTCCACGGCATCGACTTCGACGTCCACGAGGGCGAGATCGTGGGGCTCGTCGGCGAATCGGGCTCCGGCAAGACCCAGACCGCGTTCTCCGTCTTGGGTATCCTCCCCGAAGGCGGCCGGCTCAGCGCCGGCAGCATCCACCTCTCGGGCCAGGAACTCGCCGGCCTGCCCGAACGGGCCCACCGCTCCCTGCGCGGCACCACGGTCGCCTACATACCGCAGGAGCCGATGAGCAACCTGGACCCCGCCTTCACCGTGGGGAACCACCTCACCGAACCCCTGCGCCATCACCTCGGCCTGTCCCGCAAGCAGGCCACCGACCGCGCCGTGGAACTCCTGCGCCAGGTCGAGATCCCCGCCCCCGAAGACGTACTGCGCCGCTACCCGCACGAGATCTCCGGGGGCATGGCCCAACGCGTCCTCATCGCCGGCGCCATCTCCTGCGACCCCCAGCTCCTCATCGCCGACGAACCCACCACCGCACTCGACGTCCGCGTCCAAGCCGAGATCCTCGACCTGCTGCGTCGCCTGCGCGACGAACGCGGCCTCGGCGTCCTGCTCGTCACCCACAACCTCGGTGTCGTCGCCGACCTCTGCGACCGCGTAGCCGTCATGAACCGGGGCCGCCTCGTCGAGACCGGCACGACCCGCCAGATTCTGCACCACCCCCTGGACCCGTACACCCGAAACCTCCTCGGCGCGGTCCTCGACTCCGCCCCGGCCCGGGAGCCCTGGCAGCCCCGCCCCACAAGGAGCGTCTCCGCATGACCACCGACCCCGACCACCTGCTCACCGTGGACCAGTTGCGCGTGTCCTTCCCCGGCAAGGGATGGCGGGCCGCGCGCACCGAGGTACTCAAAGGCATCGACCTCCACATCCGCGTCGGCGAAACCCTCGGCCTGGTGGGCGAATCCGGCTCCGGCAAGACCACCATCGGCCGCGCCATCCTCGGTCTGGTCCCCGTCGCCTCCGGCACCATCACCTTCGACGGCCGGCCCATCGAGAACGCGGGCCGCGCCGAGCGCCGTGCTCTCAGCCGCGAGATCCAAGTCATCTTCCAGGACCCCTACACATCCCTGAACCCTTCCCGCACCATCGGCGACACGCTCAGCGAGCCCCTCCTGGCCCAGCGTGTGAAGGACCGAACCGCGCGCGACCGCGTCACCGCCCTCCTCGACCAGGTGCACCTGCCCAAGGATTCCGCTGGGCGCCTGCCCCGCGAATTCTCCGGCGGACAGCGCCAGCGCGTCGCCATAGCCCGCGCCCTCGCCCTCAGCCCCCGCCTCATCGTGTGCGACGAACCCGTGTCCGCCCTCGACCTCACCACCCAGGCCACTGTCCTGGACCTCCTCCTCGACATCCAGCAACAGACGGACGTCGCCTACCTCTTCGTCTCCCACGACCTGTCCGTCGTCCGCCGCATGAGCCATCGGGTCGCCGTCATCCACCACGGCGACATCGTGGAAGCAGGAGACGCGGCGACCCTCACCTCCCGGCCCCAGCACCCCTACACCAGAACCCTCCTCCTCTCCGCCCCCGTCGCCGACGTCGACCGGCAACGCCGACGCCGCGAACAACGCTCCGCTCTCACCCCTTCGTAGACGCGGCGCTGTCTTGGCCCAAGCGCGGCGGGGCCGGACAGCTTCGCCCACGGCTGCATCAGCGAACGGGACCCCCATGGGGCGTGAAACTCCGGGGACACCGGCCGGCACGGATCCGACGCACCGCGGGGTATGGCCCGCAGTCTGTTCGACGGGTACTGCGACCAGCTCGGCGAGCAGCCTGGCGGCCCGTCAGAACGGCTGACGCCGCCGGTTGGCATCGCCGGGCGGGTCCTCGCTCGCTTCGAGGGCACCGTCGCAGCGAGCGGGGTCAGCATCGGGTTCGCCAGACCCTGCTCGAGTCGTGCGCCACTCAGGTGCTGCCATCAGCACGCGTCCGCGCGGATCAGCCCGCCCGGCCCCGGGGTTTCAGAGGCACGGACGGGAGTTCCGGGGCGGGCAGGGGATCTCCGTCGTAGCCCTCCACCTCACTGAACCGGGTGCCGGTCATCCAGTCCGAACGCGCCTACGCGATATCTTGGTGCGACCGTCCGATGAAGTTCCAACACATGACGATCTCCTCGCTGAAGGGGGGCCCGCCCAGGAGGACGAGGCGGGCGGTGCCGGGGCCGGTGTTGGTGAGGGTGAGGTGGGTGCGGCCGGGGGTGGCGTAGCCCGGGTCGGCGCGGTCCAGGGGGGTGTCGTTCAGGCGGACGGTGCCGGTGTCGACGAGGAGGCCGTGCTCGAAGCCGGGGTCCACGCCGAGGGTGAGGATCGCGCCCGGGTCGAGGGAGAGTTCGGCGCCGAGGAGGGGCGTGAAGGTCGCCACGGGTGAGGTGTCCCCGGCGAGGGTGCCCAGGAAGACGCGGACGGTGCCGCCGTCCAGGGGGACGGGGGCGGGGACGTAGTGCTGGAAGTCGGGGGCGGTGTCGCGGTGGGCCTCGGGGAGGGCGACCCACAACTGGACGCCGTGCAGGACCGTCGTGCGCGGGGTGCGCGACCGCGGAGGCCGTGAAGGGCGTGGCGGCCGCGGCCGGGCTGGACCGGCTCCTCGTCGAACTGATCAACCTGCGCGTCTCCCAGCTCAACGCCTGCGCCTACTGTCTGGACCTGCACACCCGCGCGGCGCTGCGGGCGGGCGAGACCGCCCAGCGGCTGGGCGTGCTGGCGGCCTGGCGCGACACCGAGTTGTTCGACGCCCGGGAACGCGCGGCCCTCGCCCTGGCGGAGGCCACCACCCACCCCGCCGACGCCGGCGCGCAGAGCGTCGCGTACGCCGGGGCGCGGGCCGCGCTGACCGACGCGGAGATCTCCGCGGTGATCTGGGTCGCCATCACCATGAACGCCTTCAACCGGGTCTCCGTCATGAGCAAGCACCCGGTACGGAAAAACCCCGGGACGCCCGCACGATGATGGCGCCCGGCACTCGCTGCGCCGGCGCGGCGCGGGCGGCTTCGCCAGGGAGCGGCTGCTGCGGCTGGGGGTGCCGCTGGTCTTCGCCACCGTCGTACTCGATCCGCTGCCGCAGCGGCTGCGGCAGCGCTCGGCCGACGCCGGGTACGACGAGTCGTACGCCGGATTCCTGCCGCACTTCTTCGACGTACGGCCGGAACCCGGCGAGGTGCCGTTCGTCATGCAGGGCGAGCACTTCGAGACCGGGCATCTGTGGTTCGTGGTCCTGCTGGCCTTCTCCCTCCTGCTGGTGCCGGCGTACCGGTGGCTGCCGCGCGAGCGGGTGCGCCGGGCCGGTGAGCGGGTAGCCGAGGCGGCCGGGCGCCGGCGCGGTGCCGTGCTGCTGCCCGCGCTCGTCTTCGCGGCGTTCTGCGCGTTGGCGCGGATGGAGGAGGACCGGTCCGTCTTCAAAGATCATCTGAGTCGTGGATCATGGCGTCGTGGTACGTCGTCATGAACTCACTGATCAGGAATGGGAGCTGCTCGCTCCGCTGATACCGCGGGCCGCGACGGGCCGGCCTCGGGTAGAGGACCGGCG
>NZ_JBIAZN010000041.1:0-24914 GCF_042899225.1 Streptomyces sp. NPDC000134 | reverse complement strand
TATCTGGGGCAGTCGGCTCTGACGGCGAACCGGTTCGTGGCGTGTCCCTTCGGTGCGCCGGGCAGCCGGATGTACCGCACCGGGGATCTGGTGCGCTGGGGCAAGGACGGTCAGGTCGAGTACCTGGGCCGGACCGACTTCCAGGTCAAGATCCGCGGCTTCCGCATCGAACTCGGCGAGATCGAACAGGCGTTGACCGAGCACCCCGGCGTGGCGCAGGCGGCGGTCGTGGTGCGGGAGGACACCGAGGGCGACAAGCGTCTCGTGGGCTATGTGGTGCCCGACCCGGATGCCGCGGTGGCGGACGTCGGTGCCCAGGCGGACGAATGGCGGCAGGTCTACGACGACAGCTACCGCGCCTCCGAGGACCAGGCTTGGGGCGAGGACTTCCAGATGTGGACGTCCTCCTACGACGGCGACCCGATCCCCCGGGAGCAGATGCGGCAGTGGCGGGACGCGGCGGTGGCACAGGTGCTGCGGTACGCGCCGAAGCGGGTGCTGGACATCGGTGTGGGCGCCGGTCTGCTGATGGCGAAGATCGTCGGCGAGGTGGACGAGTACTGGGGCACCGACATCTCGGCCCCGGTGGTCGAACGGGTCAGGGCCCAGGCCGAGCAGGCCGGCTACGGCGACCGGGTCCGGTTGAGCGCCCAGGCCGCCGATGATCTGTCCGGCCTGCCCCGCGGCCGGTTCGACACCGTCGTGCTCAACTCGGTGGTGCAGTACTTCCCCAGCGCCGACTACCTCGACCGGGTCCTGCGCGAGGCCATGGAACTGCTCGCGCCGGGCGGCCGGCTCATCGTCGGTGACGTCCGCAACGCCGGCACCCTCCGGCTGCTGCTCACCGCCGCACAGCGCGCGGCGCACCCGCACGCCTCGTACGAGGAACTGCGCACCCTGGTCGAGAAGGAACTGCTCGCCGAACGCGAACTGGTGGTGGCCCCGCAGTGGTTCACCGAGTGGGCGGCGGACCGCTCGGTCGGCGTCGACATCCGCCTCAAGCCGGGGCGGGCCCACAACGAACTGACCCGGCACCGCTACGAGGCCGTCCTGCACAAGGCGCCCGCCCGCGTCCTCCACCTCGCCGACGTGCCGTCGGTGCCCTGGGGCGGGAACCTGTCCGCCGTGCCCGACCTCGACATCCTGGAGGACCGGGTCGGACCCGGCCCGGTGCGGGTCACCGGCGTGCCCAACGCGCGGCTGGCCGAGGAGGCCACCGTGGCCGTCGCGGCGGGCCTCCTCGACCCGGCGCCCCTGTCCGGCAGCCCCGCCGACCCGCAGGACGTGCTCCGGTGGGCCCAGGAGAACGGCCGGTACGCCGTCCTCACCCCGTCGGGCGAGGACGCGCGCTGCTTCGACGCGGTACTGCTGCCCGAGGGGCCGGGCGGACCGCCGAGCGTGTCCGGCACCTTCGTGCCCGGCACGGTCGGCGCGCGGGTCCTGGTGAACGCCCCCGCGCTGGCCAAGACGGTCGGCCCGCTCCTCGCCGAGCTGCGCGAGCACCTCCAGGGGCGGCTGCCCGACTACATGGTGCCCACCGCGGTCGTACCGCTGTCGGAGATACCGCTGACGCCGAGCGGAAAGCTGAACCGCAGGGCGCTGCCGCCGCCGGACTACGCGCAGGGCACGACGGGCCGGGCACCGCGCGACCAGCGGGAGGAGACCCTCAGCGCGCTCTTCGCCGAAGTACTCGGCCTGGAGCGGGTCGGCATCGACGACGACTTCTTCGCCACCGGCGGGGACAGCATCCGCTCCATCCAGGTCGTCGCACGGGCCAGGTCCCGCGGCCTGACGGTCAGCACCCGGGAGATCTTCGAGCACCGCACGGTCGCCCGGCTCGCGGAACTCGTCGGAGGCCGGGAGGGCGAGCGCCCGACGCTGGCCGAACTGCCCGGCGGCGGCGTCGGCTGGGCGCCGCTGCCACCGATGGCGGCCCACGTCCTCGCGCTGGGCGGCGGCCTCGGCCGGTTCTCGATGTCCGGGATGCTGACGCTGCCCGAGGGCGTCGACCGCCCGGCACTGGTCGCCACCCTGGGGGCCCTGCTGGACCGGCACGACGTGCTGCGGTCCCGGCTCGACCGGGCCCGCTCGGGCCTGTGGATCGAGCCGCCCGGCAGTACGGACGCCGACGCGCTGCTGCGGGAGGTCCCCCACCGCGACGCCGACGCGCACGCCGAACTGGACGCCGCCGCCGGCCGACTGGACCCCGACGCCGGGGTCATGGCGCAGTTCGTGTGGTTCACCTCCGACCCGGGCCCGGACAGGCTGCTGATCGTGCTGCACCACCTGGTCGTCGACGGGGTGTCGTGGCGGATTCTGATACCGGACCTCATCGCGTGCCGGCAGCACCTCCAAGAAGGCCGCACCCCGGAACCGGCGCCCGCCGGCACCTCGTTCCGCCGGTGGGCGCACGCCCTGGCCGACGAGGCGACCGGGACCGCGCGCACGGCCGAACTCCCCGTGTGGCAGCGGGTCCTCGGGGAGGCCGAACCCCCGCTCGGCGCACGGGCGGTGGACCCCGCGCGGGATGTCGCCGCCACCGTCGACACGGTCCGCGTCCGGGTCCCGGCCGACGTCACCGAGACGCTGCTGACCACGGTCCCCGCCGTGTTCCGCGGCCGGGCCGACGACGGGCTGCTGGCCGGCCTCGCCCTGGCCCTGGCCCACTGGCGCCGGAAGCGGGGGACCCCCGCGCCCTCGACGCTGGTCCGGCTGGAGGGGCACGGCCGGGAGGAGCACCTGGTGCCCGGCGCCGACCTGTCCGGCACCGTCGGCTGGTTCACCTCGCTGTACCCGGTACGCCTCGACCTGACCGGCATCGACCTGGCGGACGCCCTCGCCGGCGGACCGGCCGCCGGCCGGGTGCTCAAGGCCGTCAAGGAACAGTCCCGGGCGGTGCCCGACAACGGCATCGGCTACGGCCTGCTGCGGCACCTCAACCCCGGCACCGCCGGGACACTGGCGGCGGCACCGCAACCGCAGATCGGGTTCAACTACCTCGGCCGGACCTCCGCCGCGGACATCCCCGAAGACCTGCGCCTGCTCGGCTGGGCCCCGGACACCTCCCACCAGGACCTGATCGCCGCGCCGGACGCCGACCTGCCCGTACTGTCGGCCCTGGAGATCAACGCGGTCGCCGCCGACACCGCCGACGGCGAGGAACTGACCGCCTACCTCGCCTTCCCGACCGGCGTGCTCACCCGCGAGGAGGTCACCGACCTGGCCGCGCTGTGGGTCCGGGCACTCACCGCCCTCGCCCGGCACGCCACCGCACCCGAGGCGGGCGGGCTCACCCCGGCCGACGCGCCCCTGGTCGACGTGGGCCAGGAGGAGATCGACACCTGGGAGAGCCGGTTCGGCAGGCTCACCGACATCTGGCCCACCACCCCCACCCAGTCCGGCATCCTGTTCCACACCATGATGGCCGGGGCGTCCTTCGACCCGTACCACATCCAGTTGGTGTTCCAGATGACCGGCGACGTCGACCCGGAGCGGATGCGCCGGGCCGGGCAGGCCCTGCTGGAGCGCTACCCCAACCTCCGCGCGGCGTTCGTCGACCGCGCCGACGGCGACTTCGTGCAGGTGGTGCCCGCCGGAGACGTGACCCTCCCGTGGCGGTACCTCGACCTGACCGCGGTCGCCGAGCCGGAGCGCACCGAGACGTTCGAGCGGTTCCTCGCCGAGGACCGGGCCGCCCACTTCGCCGTGGACACCCCGCCGCTGATCCGGCTGGCGCTCGCCGTCCCCGGACCGGGCCGGGCCGAACTCGTGATGACCGTCCACCACGTGCTCTGCGACGGCTGGTCCACGCCCTTGCTGATGCGGGACCTGCTGCTGCTCTACGCCTCCCGCGGCGACCCGGCCGGCCTGCCCGGCACCCGGGGCTACGGCGAGTTCCTCGCCTGGCGGGCCAGGCAGGACCGGGACGAGGCGGACCGGGCGTGGGCGGCCGAGCTGGCCGGAATCGAGGAGCCGACCCTGCTCGCCCCGCGCGGCACGGGCGGCGACGGCCTCGACCAGATCGAGTTCGCCCTCCCCGCCGAGGTGTCGGCCGAACTCACCCGGCGCGCCTCCGGGCTGGGCGTCACCGTCAACACGCTCGTCCAGGCCGCCTGGGGGCTGCTGCTCGGCCGGCTCACCGGCCGCCAGGACCTGGTGTTCGGTGCCACCGTCTCCGGGCGCCCGCCCGCCGTCACCGGCGTCGAGTCGATGGTCGGGATGTTCATCAACACCCTGCCCGTACGGGTGCGGTACGCGCCCGGCGACACCCTCGCCGAGGTCGTCACCCGGCTACAGCGCGGCCAGGCCGGCCTGCTGGAACACCATCACCACAGCCTCACCGAGATCCAGCGGTCCCTCGGACTGCAGACCCTCTTCGACACCCTGGTCGTCTTCGAGTCCTACCCCGTCGACCGGGAGGGCATCGGCGCCGCCACCGAGGCCGCGGACGGCATCGCCTTCGCCGGCCTGCGCCCGACCAACGGCACCCACTACCCGCTGGCCCTGATGGCCGCGGCCGACCAGCACCTGGAGTTCCTCCTCCAGTACCGGCCCGGCCTCTTCGACCGGGACACGGTGCGGACCTACGCCGACCGGTTCGTGCGCGTCCTGGAACAGATGGCGGCCACCCCGGAGCTGACGGTCGCCCGGCTCGACGTCCTGGACCCGGCCGAACACGACCGGCTCCTCGTCCGGTTCAACGACACGGCCGTCCCCACCCCGGACGTCACGATCACCGGGCTGGTCGAGGCGCAGGCGGAACGGACCCCGGACGAGACCGCCGTGGTCGCCGGGGACGTGTCGCTCACCTACCGCGAGGTCACCGCCCGGGTCGGCCGGCTCGCACGCGAACTGGCCCGCCGGGGCGTGGGCCGGGAGTCGGTGGTCGCCGTCTCGCTGCCCCGCTCGGCGGACCTGGTGGTCGCGCTGCTCGCGGTCCTGAAGGCCGGCGGCGCCTATCTGCCGGTCGACCCCAGGTACCCCAGCCACCGCCTCGTGCCCATCCTCGCCGAGGCGCGGCCCCTGCTCGTCCTCACGGACACCGCGACGGCCACGGCACTGCCGCCGCACGACGCCCCGGACCTGCTCCTCGACACCCTCGACCGCGCCCCGGACGCCCCGGACACCGTCCGCCCGCCGCACGCCGGCCAGACGGCCTACGTGATGTACACCTCCGGCTCCACCGGCAAGCCCAAGGGCGTCGCCATCACCCACGCCAACGTGGTCAACGGCGTGCTGCGACTGGCCCCGCGCGTCGGCATGGCACCGGGCAAACGGCTCCTCGCGGGCACGTCGGTCAACTTCGACGTCTCGGCGTTCGAGATCTTCACCACCCTCGCCCACGGCGGCGTCGTCGAGGTCGTCCCCGACGTCCTGGTCCTGGGCGACCGCGGCCACTGGACCGGCGGCGTCATCTCCACCGTGCCGTCCGCCTTCGCCGAACTCGTCGACGACATCGCCGGCCGGGTCGACGTGGAGACGGTCGTCTTCGCCGGCGAGGCCCTGCCCGCCTCGCTCGTGGCACGGACCCGCGACGCCTTCCCGGGCGTACGGATCGTCAACGCCTACGGTCAGAGCGAGACCTTCTACGCCACCGCCTTCACCGTGGACGACGACCCCCGGGACCGGGCGGGCAGCGCACCCGTCGGCACCCCGCTCGGCAACATGCGGACCTACGTCCTCGGCCCCGGCCTGACCCCGGCGCCGCCCGGCGCGGTAGGCGAGCTGTACGTCGGCGGGAACGTGGGCCGCGGCTACCACGGCCGGGCGGCACCGACCGCCGAGCGCTTCGTCGCCGACCCCTTCGGCCCGCCCGGCGCGCGCATGTACCGCACCGGCGACCTGGCCCGCTGGAACGACGCGGACCGACTGGAGTACGTGGGGCGCGGGGACGCGCAGGTCAAGATCCGCGGCTTCCGCGTCGAACCGGCCGAGGTCGAGGCCGCGCTCACCGCGCACCCCGGCGTCGCCCAGGCCGTCGTCGTCGCCCGCGACGGGCGCGGCGGCGGCACCGGCAGGCACCTGGTCGGGTACGTCGTCCCCACCGCCACCGGCGGCACCCCGCCGCCCGGCGACCCGTCCGGCCCCTCCGGCCACTCGGCGGACCCCTCCGGCCCCGACACGCGGGAGCTGCGCCGCTTCGTCGCGCAGCGGCTGCCCGACTTCATGGTGCCCACCGCCCTGGTGGTCCTGGACCGGATGCCGCTCACCCCGAACGGCAAGCTGGACCGGGCCGCGCTGCCCGAGCCGGAGTACGCCGCCACCGCCTACCGGGCCCCCCGTACCGCCCGCGAGGAGACCCTGGCCGGGCTGTTCGCCGAGGTGCTGGGCGTGGACCGGGTCGGCGTCGACGACAACTTCTTCGAACTCGGCGGGCACTCCCTGCTCGCCACCCGGCTGATCAGCCGCGCCCGCGCCGACATGGGGATCGAGATACCGATCCGCAAGGTCTTCGACCTGCCGACCGTGGCCACGCTCGCCGCGTGGGCCGCGGAATCGGCCGCCCCCCGCCGCCCCGGCCTGCGCAAGATGTTCACAGAGGAGTAAGTGCGATGATTCCGCTTTCGTTCGCGCAACGCCGCATGTGGGTCCTGCACCAGATGGAGGGCGGGTCGGAGAACTGGAACATGTCGGCGGCCTTCCGGCTGACCGGACCCCTGGACCGGGCCGCCCTGACCGCGGCCCTCCGTGACGTGGTCGACCGGCACGAGATCCTGCGGACCGTCTACGCGATGAACGACGAGGGTGAGCTGCACCAGCGCATCCTGCCGACCGACCGGGCCGCCCCGGAGGTGCCGGTCACCGAGGTGGCGCCCGAGGACGTGTCCGGCGCGGTCGACGAGGCCGGCGCCCACCGGTTCGACCTGGCGGCCGAGATCCCGCTGCGGGTACGGCTGCTGCGCTGCTCGCCCGAGGAACACGTCCTCGTCCTGGTCATCCACCACATCGCCACCGACGGCAGCTCGGGCGCGCCGCTGGCCCGGGACCTGGCCGCGGCCTACACCGCGCGCCGCGCGGGCCGGGCCCCGGGGTGGGAGCCGCTGCCCGTGCAGTACAAGGACTACACGATGTGGCAGCGCGAGGTGCTCGGCGACGCCACCGACCCGGACAGCCTCGCGGCCCGGCAGATCGCGTACTGGCGCCGGGAACTGGCCGGGGTGCCGCAGCCGCTGACCCTGCCGCTGGACCGCCCGCGCCCCCCGGAGGCGAGCGGGCGGGGTGCCACGGTCGGCCTGCTGGTGGCCCCGGAGGTGGCGGCGGGGCTCCAGCGGGTGGCCGACGAACGCGGCGCGACCATGTCGATGGTCCTGCACGCCGGGCTGGCGGTGCTGCTGTGCCGACTGGGCGGCGGGCAGGACGTCACCATCGGCAGCTCGATCGCCGGACGCACCGACGAGGCCCTGGCCGACCTGGTCGGGTTCTTCGTCAACACCCAGGTGCTGCGCGTGGACCTGTCCGGCGACCCCACGTTCACCGGCCTGCTCGCCCAGGTGCGGGACAAGGCCCTGGCGGCCTACGAGCACCAGGACGTCCCGTTCGACATGCTGGTCGAGGCGATCAACCCGGCCCGCTCGGCCGCCTACCAGCCGCTGTTCCAGGTGATGCTCGGCCTGCAGAACTACGAGCGGCCCCGGCTCGAACTGGCCGGGCTCACCCTGGAGGTCGAGGGCACCGCCGCGTCGACCTCCAAGGTCGACCTGTTCTTCAACGTGGTCGCGGACGACTCGGGGGCGCTGCGCGGCGACATCCAGTACGCCACCGACCTGTTCGACCGGGAGACGGCCGAGGCCGTCGCCGCCCGGTTCGTACGGGTCCTGGAGCAGTTGGCCGCCGATCCGGGCCGCCGCGTCGAGGAGGTCGACGTCCTGCTGGCGGGGGAACGGCGGCGACTGCTGACGGAGGTGAACGGCACCGCCGGACCCGCCCTGGAGCAGGGGCTCGCCGAGGAGCTGCGCGCCCGCGCGGAGGAGACCCCGCAGGCGCTCGCCGTCATCGGCGAGGACGAGTCGGTCACCTACCGGGAACTGGACGCGCGCTCCAGCGCACTGGCGCACTGGCTGGCCGAGCACGGGGTGCGGGCGGAGTCGCGGGTCGCCGTGTGCCTGCCCCGGTCGGTGGACCTGGTGGTGGCGCTGCTGGCGGTGCTGAAGGCCGGCGGGGCCTGCGTACCGGTCGCCGCGGACCAGCCGCGGTCCCGGACCGAACGCGTCCTCGCGGACGCGGAGCCGGTGCTCGTACTGGACGCCGGCGCGCCGGCCGGCCCGGACCTGGCGGCGTACCCGGACTCGGCACCGGAGGTGACCGTCCGGCCCGGCAACACCCAGTACGTGCTCTACACGGCGGACCCGGCGGGGGAGCCGAGGGGCGTGGCCGTCCCGCGCGGCGCGGTGGCCGGCTTCCTCGCCGCGGCACGGCGCCGGTTCCCGCTGTCGCCCGCGGACCGGATGCTGTTCGGCACCACCGTGGCGCTCGACACGGCCGTCACCGAGGTCTTCCTCCCGCTGCTCTCCGGCGCGACCGTGGTGGTGGCGGGCGAGGAGACGGCCGGGGACCCGGCGGCGGTGGCGGAGCTGATGCGCCGGCACCAGGTCACCGCGGTACAGGCCACGCCCGCCTTCTGGCAGGCGCTGGCGATGCGGGTGCCGCACGCCGCGAACGGACTGCGGATCATCGTCGGCGGGGAGCCCGTCCCGGCGCGGCTGGCCAGGCTCCTGGCCAAACAGGCCGCCGAGGTGGTCCACGTGTACGGCACCCCCGAGACGACACCGTGGAGCACCGGGGCACGCCTGAGGGTGGGCGCGGGGGCGCCGATCGGGCTGCCGGCCGGGAACACCCGGGTGTACGTGCTCGACGCACGGCTGCGCCCGGTACCGCGCGGGGTGCCGGGCGAGCTGTACGTCGCCGGTGCCGGGGTGGCCCGCGGGTACCACGGCCGGCCGGTGCCGACCGCCGAACGGTTCCTGGCCTGCCCCTACGGCGAACCCGGCGGCCGGATGTACCGCACCGGGGACCTGGTGCGCTGGACCGGCGACGGACAGCTCGAACACCTCGGGCGGACCGACCGCCAGGTGAGCGTCGAGGGCTTCCGGATCGAGCTGCCGGAGATCGAACGGGTGCTGGCCGGGCACCCCGGCGTGGCAGGGGCGGCGGTCGTGGCGCGGGAGACCCAGGACGGCGGCCGGCGCTTGGTGGCCCACGTGGTGCCCGAGCCCGACGCCGGTGTCCAGGCCCTCCTCGCCGAGCTGCCCGGATACCTGCGGGAGCGTCTGCCGCGCCCCGCGGTGCCCTCCGCGGTGCTGCCCCTGCCGGAGCTTCCGCTCACCCCGGACGGACGGCTCGACGAGGGGGCGCTGCCGTCCGAGGAGACGGACACCGGGGACGGCCGGGAGCCGCGCAACTCCCACGAGGAGAGGATGTGCGCCCTCTTCGGCGAGCTGCTCGGCCTCGACCGGATCGGCATCGACGACGACTTCTTCGAACTCGGCGGGCACTCGCTGCTGGCCACCCGGCTCAGCGCCCGCATCCGCGACGAGTTCGACATCGACATCCCGCTCAGGACGATCATCAAGTACCCCACGGTGGCCGAGCTGGCCGCGCTGCTGCTCGTCGCCGCCTCCGAGGACCTCTCCGACCCGTTCGCCGTCGTGCTGACGCTGAACAGCGACCCCGGCACCGGCAAGCCGCCGCTGTGGTTCCTGCACGGCGGCGGCGGGCTGGGCTGGGCGTTCTTCAGCTTCGTGCTGCACGCCCAGGACCGGCCGGCCTACGCCCTGCAGTCGCGCGGCTGGAACGGCAGGGACAAACTGGCCGGGTCGGTGGAGGAGATGGTCGAGGACTACGTCGACGAGATGGTGAGGGTCCAGCCGGAAGGCCCCTTCCACCTGGTCGGCTGGTCCTACGGCGGTACCGTCGTCCAGGCCGTCGCCGAGGCGGTCGACCGGCGCGGACGCGAGGTCGCCTTCGTGGCCATCCTGGACTCCCAGCCCGGCGGGAACTACTTCAAGGAGATCCACGCCGGGCGCACGCTGGCGGACTACCGCGCCGAACTCGAACAGCACTTCGGCGAGTACTTCGGCCCCGAGAACCGGGAACAGCTCGTCGGCACCATGTCGAGGATTCTCGCCAACAACGCGGCGATCATGTCGAAGTTCCAGTCACCGGTCTACCGCGGCGACGTCGTGTTCTTCAACGCGACGCTGGAGGAGAACTCGTACGCGCATCTGTGGCGGCCCTATGTGCTCGGCACCATCGAGGTGCACGACGTGCGCGCCGTCCACCACGAACTGCACATGCCCGGACCCGTGGCCGAGATCATGGAGGTCATCAACGGCAAGTTCGCGGCATGACCGGCCGCCGGGACGTACCGACGACGAAACGATGGGGGACGGCCAGAGTGAACGCGTCCGGCGGGACCGCGCGGAACGCCAAGACCACGTTGCTGTGCGTGCCGTTCGCGGGAGCGGGCGCCTCGTTCTTCCACCCCTGGCGGGCACTGGCCGCCGGCCGGTGGCGGGTGGTCGCCTTCGAACCGCCCGGCAGGGAGCGGCGGATGCTGGAGGCGCCGTACCGCGATGTCGTAGAGGCGGCCGGGAAGGAGATCGACTCCATCGCCGCGACGCTCGGCGAGGACGCGCGGGTGGTGGTGTTCGGGCACAGCCTGGGCGCGGTGCTCGCCTACGAGTTCGTGCACCTGCTGACCCGGCGCGGGGTGCGCGTCGAGAGGCTGGTGGTCAGTGGCTCGCCGGGGCCGTGGACCCAGCGCGAGCGGCGCGCGGCCGGGCTGCCCGACGAGGAATTCCTCGCCCGCGTCGAGGAGTTCGCGGGATTCCGGCACGAGGCCCTCGACCACCCGGAGATGCGCGAGCTGATCCTCCCCGTGCTCCAGGCCGACTGCGAGATGCACGAGAATTACGTGCCCAGCACCGACGAACCGGTGCCGGTGCCGATCTGCTCGCTGCGGGGCGCCGCCGACGGCCTGGTCACCGCGGCGGAGGCGCGGCAGTGGCGGGACGCGACCACGGCCGGGTTCAGCTATGCGGAACTCCCCGGCGACCACATGTACCTGGTCGACCTCGGCCGGGAGGTCCTCGACGTGATCGAAGCGGAATCGGCCCGCTGACGCCGGCATGTCAGTGGCCGTGTCAGGCACGTGACAGGTCGGTGACAGGGCCGGCGCGGACGGTGGAGCCATGACAAGTGCGGCGATCGCGGTCTCTGGACTGCGCAAGGCATATGGCGACAAGGTCGTGCTCGACGGCATCGACTTCGAGGTCGCCGAGGGAACGGTGTTCTCCATGCTCGGCCCCAACGGGGCCGGGAAGACCACGACGGTGAACGTCCTCGCGACACTGCTGAAGGCCGACGCCGGAACGGTGCGCGTCGCCGGGCACGACGTGGCCTCCGCGACCAGGAAGGTCCGCGGGGCCATCGGCGTGACCGGCCAGTTCGCCGCGGTGGACGACCTGCTGACGGGCCGGGAGAACCTGCGGCTGGTGGCGGATCTGAAGCGGGTGCCCTCCGGCGATCAGGTGGTCGCCCAGTTGCTGGAGCGGTTCGATCTCACCGAGTCCGCGGACAAGATGGCGGCGACCTACTCCGGCGGCATGCGCCGCAAGCTCGACCTGGCGATGACCCTGGTCGGCAGGCCGAGGATCATCTTCCTCGACGAGCCGACCACGGGCCTGGACCCCCGCAGCAGGCGCACCATGTGGGGCATCGTCCGCGATCTGGTGGCGGGCGGCACCACCATCTTCCTCACCACCCAGTACCTGGAGGAGGCCGACGAGCTGTCCGACCGGGTCGTGGTGCTCGACCAGGGCCGCCTGGTCGCCGACGGCACCCCCGAGGAACTCAAGCGCCAGGTGCCCGGCACCCATGTCCGGCTGCGGTTCGCCGACCTCGACGACCTCGACACGGCGGCGCGCATCCTGCCCGGGGCCACCCGGGACGACCAGGAACTCACCCTCCGCATCCCCAGCAACGGTGACTCCAAGTCGCTGCGGGCCACGCTGGACCGGCTCGACGAGCACCGGCTCAACGCCCAGGAGTTCTCCGTGCACACCCCGGACCTCGACGACGTCTTCCTCGCCCTGACCGGGCGCCCGAGCGTGAAGGAGGAGGCGAAGTGAGTTCCCTCTCCGCGGCCCTGACCGACTCGTCGATCATGCTGCGCCGCAACCTGAAGCACACCCTGCGCAACCCGCTCACGGTCTTCAACGCGCTGCTGATCCCCATCCTGGTCATGCTCATGTTCGTCAAGGTGTTCGGCGGCGCCTTCAGCGTCGGCGAGGACTACGTCGACTACGCGACCCCGGGCATGCTCGTGATGGGCATCAGCTACGGCCTCGGGGCCACCGCGACGGCCGTGAACGACGACATGACCAAGGGCATCATCAACCGGTTCAAGGCGATGGACGTCTCCCGGGGCGCCGTGCTCACCGGCCAGGTCGTCGTCACCACCCTGCGCTGCCTGGTCGCCGACGCGGCCATCGTCGGCGTGGCCTTCGCCATGGGGTTCGACCCGACCGCGTCCGCCATGGACTGGCTCGCCGTGTTCGGCCTCGTGGTGCTGCTCACCATCGCGACGAGCTGGCTCACCGTCGCCGTCGGACTGGCCGCCAAGACCGCCGAATCGGCCGGCCTGGCCGCCGTACCGCTGATCCTGCTGCCCTTCCTGAGCAGCGCGTTCGTCCCCGCCGAGACCATGGGGGCCGGCGTACGGCAGTTCGCCGAGTACCAGCCCTTCACCCCGATCATCGAGACGCTGCGCGGACTGATGGTCGAGGACGGCCCGGCCCGCGGCGACGCCGTCGCGGCCGTCGCCTGGTGCGTCGGGCTCGCCCTGCTCGGCTACGTGTGGGCGCTGTCCACGTTCAAGAAGCGAGCGTGACCCGGACCAGGTGAGACCAGTCGGTCCGGGCCCCCTCCCGCGCCGCCTCGGCGAACCGCGCGTCGCCGAGGCGGCGGCGCGCGGTCTGCTCGATCCGGGCCACGTCCGGGTGGGACCGGTCCGGCAGCCCGCGCACGCCCGCGCTCGCCGCGAGCAGTTGCGCGGCCTGCTCGTGCGCACCCTGGCGCAGCGCCAGGTCCGCCACCCCGACGAGCACGTGCGCGATCAGCGGCGCGTGCCCCGCCTCGGAGGCCGCCGCGCAGGCCGCAGCCCGGTGCGTCCGGGCCTCGCCGAGGTCGCCGGTGAGATAGCCGAGCAGGTCGTGGGTGGTGGCCCGGATGATCGCCCCCTCCGCCTCGTCGCCCAGCAGGGTCCGCGCCACGCCGAGTTGCTCGTACGCCTCCTCGGTGCGGCCGTCCCACCGGGCCAGTTCCGCCTCCGCGAGGGCCAGTTCGGCCAGCGAGTCCGCCCAGGTGACCCGCCGCGCGCTGCGCCGCGCCTCGGCGAGGGCCGCCGCGCCGGCCTCCTCGTCTCCGAGCAGCCGGTACAGTTGCGCCTGCCGCGCCCGCATCCGCACGATGTCCTCGGCGGCGCCCACCTCGCTGACGACCGCGATCGCCTCCTCGTAGTGCTCGCACGCGGCGGCGAACTCACCGCGCACCGCGATCCGGTCCGCCAGCTCGGTCAGCGCGAAGGAGATCCCGAGCCGCTCCCCGAGCGCCCGGAACTCGGTCAGCGCCCGCTCCAGATAGGCGTCCGCGTCCCGCCCGTCCCGCCCGAGCATGATCCGCATCTTGCCCAGGTGCAGCCGGGCCATCGCCCGTACCCAGGGGTCCTCGTCGTCGAGCAGCGGCTCGAACGCGGGCAGGAACGCGTCCGGCGCCCGCAGCATGCGCTCCAGCGGTACGACGAAGCCGAGCACCGGATGACTGCGCCGGCTGCGCAGGCTGCACTCGTACGTCTTGTGAATCCACTCCGCGGCCTGGTGCTCGTCACCGCCCCGCCCGGAACTCATGAACATCGCGATCAGGGCGTACACCATGGCACGGAAGTCGTCGCTGACCTCGCCCGGCGTCCTGGTGGCCGCGGTGAGCAGCTCCATGCCCTCGGTGCGGTGACCGCCCAGCCACCAGTACCAGCCCGCGCTCGCCGCCAGCCGCATCGCCGCCTGCGCCTCGCCCGCCGCGAGCGCCCCGCGCATCGCCACGCCGATGTTGTCGTGCTCGGTCTCCAGCGTGGCCAGCCACTGCAGTTGCTCGGCGCGGCGCAGATGCGGCTCCGCGACCTCGACCAGCTCGGTGAAGTAGGCCAGGTGCGCGTGGCGCGCCCGGTCGCTCTCGCCCGCCTCGGTGAGCCGGTGCCGGGCGTACTCCTTGATCGTGCCGATCATGCGGTAGCGCGGGGCGCTGCCGCCCTCCGCGAGCAGCAGCGACTTCTCGGTCAGCGCGGTGAGCAGTTCCAGTACCTGCTCGGGGTCGGCCGCGTCGCCCGCGCAGACCCGCTCGGCCGCCTCCAGGCTCGCCCCGTCGGAGAACACCGACAGCCGGCGCAGCACGGCCCGCTCCGCGTCGCTGAGCAGCTCCCAGCTCCAGTCGACCGACGCCCGCAGCGTCTTGTGCCGGGGCAGCGCGGTCCGGCTGCCGCTGGTCAGCAGCCGGAACCGGTTGTCGAGCCGATTGGCGAGCTGGTCGACGGACATGGTGCGCAGCCGGGCCGCCGCCAGTTCGATCGCCAGCGGAATCCCGTCCAGCGCCCGGCAGACCCGCGCCGTGGTCGCCAGCGTCCGCGCGTCGGCCCCCAGGTCCCGGCGGACCGCCCCGGCCCGGTCCCGCAGCAACCGGACGGCGGGCGAGGCCGCCAGCTCGTCCGGGCCCGCGTCACCCGCCGGCAGGGCCAGCGGCTCGACCAGCCACAGCGCCTCCCCGGTGATGCCGAGCGGTTCCCGGCTGGTCGCCAGGATGCGCAGCTTCCGGCACTCCCCGAGCACCCGGTGGGCGAAGACCGCCGCGGACTCGATGACGTGCTCGCAGTTGTCCAGGATCAGCAGCGCCTCCCGTTCCCGGACCGCGGCGACCAGCCGTTCGGTCAGCTCCGCGCTCGGGGCGCCGCCGAGCAGCGAGTCCCGCAGGCCCAGCCCGGCCAGCGTGGACTGCGCCACGTCGGCCAGGCCGCCGTTGACCCGGACGGCGGCCAGCTCCACCAGCCACACCCCGTCCCCGAGGTCGCCGAGCATGGTGCGCGCGGCCTCCGTGGCCAGCCTGGTCTTGCCCGCCCCGGCCGGCCCGATCACGGTGGTGAGCCGGTGCCGGGCGACGAGTTCGCGCACCGCGGCGACATCGCCGTCCCGGCCGACGAAGGTGGTCAGCTCGGCGCGCAGATTGGTCCGGCGGCCCGCCTCGCCCTGCCGCCGGGCCCGCCCCAGCTCGCCCCGCAGCACCGCGACGTGCAACGCCGCCAGGTCGGGAGAGGGGTCGGTGCCCAGCGCGTCGGCCAGGGCCTCCCTGGCCCGCTGGTACACCTGAAGCGCCTCGCTGTCCCGGCCGGCCGCGACGAGGGCCCGCATCAGCGCGGCGACGAACCGCTCCCGTACCGGATGCGCGGCCACCAGGTCGGTCAGCTCCGCGACCAGCTCCGCACCGCCCCCGAGCGCGATCTCCGCGTCGATCCGCTCCTCGGTGGCGGTCAGGCGCAGGGCCTCCAGGCGGGCGGCCGCGGCGTCGAGGGCGGCGCTGTCCTGGAGGCCGACGTCCTGCATCGCCGCGCCGCGCCACAGCAGCAGGGCCTCGCCGAGCAGCCGGGTCCGCCGGGGGCCGTCCTCGGTCCGGGCCCGGCCGGCGGCGACGAGGCGTTCGAACCGCACGGCGTCGACGGCGTCGGGTTGCAGCGTCAGCCGGTAGCCGTCCGGCTGCCCCTCGACCACCCCGTCCGGCAGGGCCTTGCGCAGCCGGGAGACCAGGCGCTGCAAAGCGTTCGTCGCGTCCGACGGCGGGCGCTCGCCCCAGATCCAGTCGACCAGCGACGCCTTCGGCACCGGCTGCCCGGTCCGCAGGGCGAGGGCGATCAGCAGTCCGCGCAGTCGGGCGCCCGGCACATCGACCAAGTCGCCCTGGTCGGTACGGACTTCGAACGGCCCCAGCATCCCGATCTGCACCCGCCGATTCTGTCATGAGCGACAGCCGGCCAGATCACGCAGGACGGCACGGGCCACCTCCCGCTCCCGGGACTGCAAGTAGAAGTGGCCGCCGTCGAAGTGCCGGAAGGCGCACCGCCCGGTCGTGTAGCCGGCCCACTTGCCCAGGGCGTCGCGCGGCACGCCCGTGTCCTGCCTGCCCCGGTAGCCGCTGATGGGGCATCCGACCTTGGCGCCCGCGCGGTCCCGGTAGGTCTCGACGGCCTTGTAGTCGGCCCGCAGCGAGGGCAGGGCGACCGCCAGCAGCTCCTTGTCGGCGAGCAACTCGGGCGGCGTACCGGCCAGTCGGGCCAGATGGGCGGTGAGGCGCTCGTCGTCGAGGTCGTGCACGAGCCGCCCGGAGGGCACGGACGGGGCGGCCCGGCCCGAGACGACCAGCCCCACCAGGTCCCGGCCCCGGAGGCGCTCCAGGCGCAGCGCCACCTCGTACGCCAGCAGGGAGCCCATGCTGTGCCCGAACAGCGCCAGCGGCCGGTGCTGCCAGGGCAGCAGGGCCCGAGCGGCCTCGGCCGCCATCTCCCGCAGGTCCTCCGAGGCGGGCTCGGCCAGCCGGTCCTGCCGGCCCGGGTACCGCACGACCAGCACCTCGGCCCCGGCGGACAGCTCCGCGGAGAGCGGGAAGTGGGCCGACGCCGAGCCCCCGGCGTGCGGGAAGCAGACCAGCGTCGGACCGTCGGCCCCGGGGTCGTGGAACTGGCGGACCCACGCGTTGTGGACGGTGTTGCGGCGGCGTGTGGTGGTCATCGGTCCCCTCGCGCGTTCCCGTACGGCTGTCCTGTCGACGGGACAGCCCGCGGACCGTGCTCCCCGCGACCGGCCGCGCCCCTCATTCCCGCAGTTCGAGCGTGCAGCACTTGACGCTGCCCCCGGCCTTCAGCAGCTCGGCCAGCTCGGCGCCGACGGTGCGGTAGCCGCGCTCGCGCAACCGGGCCGCCAGGCCGGCCGCCCGGCGGGGCAGCACGACGTTGCGGCCGTCCGACAGCGCGTTGAGGCCGAACACGGCGGCGTCGGCCTCCTCGGCGAGGACGGCGTCCGGGTACCGCTCGGCCAGCACCGCCCGGCTGCGCGGGCAGAACGCGCCCGGGTAGTACATGATCTCGCCGTCCCCGAGCACCGCCAGGGCCGTGTCGAGGTGGTAGAACCGCGGATCGACCAGGCTCAGGCCGGTCACCGGACGCCCGAAGAACTCCCGCACCTCGTCATGGGCCCGCGGCTCGGTGCGGAAGCCGGTGCCGGCCAGGATCTCCGTGCCGGTGAACAGGAAGTCGCCCTCGCCCTCGTTGAGGTACTCCGCCTGCCGGACCTCCGACCAGCCGCCGCGCCCGAACCACTCCAGGTAGGCTGCGGACTCGTCCCGGCGCTGGGGGTGCCGGAAGCGCGCCACGAGCACCTTGCGGTCCACCACCAGGGCGCCGTTCGCGGCGAAGACCATGTCGGGCAGCCCCGGCACGGGCTCGATCAGCCGTACGTCGTGCCCCAGACCGGCGAAGGTGTCGAACAGCCACTTCCACTGGGACAGCCCGGTCTCCATGGAAGTGGGACGGTCCGGGTCCATCCACGGATTGATCGAATAGGTGACGTCGAAGTACGTGGGACGGCACATCAGATATTTCCGGGGCGATGCCATTCGCTGTTCGTGCGGCACCTCACGTCCCTTCTGCTGGTGAAACCCGAATCTGCTGGTGAAACCCGAAGAATCCCGAAGAGGTGACCGGGGAGGCAGCCGGGTGAGAAAGAAATAGCGTGGCCCGGCGGCACAACGGTGCCCGGCGGGGACCGCACCGTCAACTCTTGCAATGCGTTTCCCCGGCCCTTTACGTTGGCCCGGCGACGGCCCCTCGGCGCACTGTCCCGTCGGCGGGACAGTGGAAAGGAAAAGGCTGGCAATGGAGTCAGAAGCGCAAGCCGTGCCTCCGAGCGCGCCCGAGTCACTCGTGCGGGATATCGCGGCGCTGTGGGGGGAATACCTGGACCCGGCGGAAATAGGACCCGATGACGACTTCTTCGCGCTGGGCGGGAATTCCCTGATCGGCATCAAGATCATCGATCGGGTGGCCCAGGACCACGGCGTCGAGTTGTCCGTGCGCGACTTCTATCTGGCGCAGACGCCGGCCCGGGTCGCCGCACTGGTCGAGCGGGAGAGGACCGGGACGTGAGGCTGACGCCGGGCCCGGCCCGCGACCTCGACCTCGACCGCGTCGACCTGTTCGACCTCGACCTCTACGCCTCGGGCGATCCGCACCCGGTCTGGGACCTCATGCGGGCCGAGGCCCCCGTGCACCACCAGGTCCTCCCGGACGGCCGGGAGTTCTGGTCGGTGACCCGCTACGACGACGTCTGCCGGGTGCTCGGCGACCACCGCGAGTTCACCTCGGAACGCGGCACGGTGGTGACCCACCTCGGGGTGGACGACGTGGCGGCCGGCCGGCTGATGACCTCCACCGACCCGCCCCGGCACACCCAGGTCCGCAGGGCCATCGGCGCCAGGCTCACCGCGCGGGCGGTGGCCCCTTGGGAGGACCGCGTCCGCGAGACCGTCGTACGGTTCCTCCGGCCCGCCCTGGACGGCGGCACCTTCGACCTGGCCGAGCAGGCACTGCGCCTGCCGGCGATGGTCACCGGCCCGCTCCTGGGCATCCCGGAACGGGACTGGGACGAACTGGTGCGGCTGACCGCGATGGTGACGGCCCCCTCCGACCCGCACTTCCGGCTCGGCAGCGAGGCCGCGACCCTGGCCATCTCCCACCACGAACTGGTCACCTACGTCACCGAGTGGGTCCGGCGGCGACGGGCGACCGGCGACCAGGACGGCAGCCTGCTCGACCACCTCATGAGCGTCCGGGCCGGGGACGCGCCGCTCACCGACGAGGAGATCGCCCTCGACGGCTACAGCGTCCTGCTCGGTGCCAACGTGACGACCCCGCACACCGTCTCCGGCACCGTGCAGGCGCTCGCCGAGCACCCCGAGCAGTTCGCGAAGGCGCAGGCCGACCCCGCACTGGTGCCGAACCTGGTCGAGGAGGGGCTGCGCTGGACCTCGGCCGCCTGTAACTTCATGCGGTACGCGGTGGACGACATCCGGCTCGACGGGGGCACGATCCCGGCCCGCGGGGCGGTCGTCGCCTGGATCGGCTCGGCCAACCGGGACGAGAGCCAGTTCACCGACCCGCACCGGTTCGACATCACCCGGGACAACGCCAAGCGCCAGGTCGCCTTCGGGTTCGGACCGCACTTCTGCGTCGGGGCACCGCTGGCCCGGCTGACCCTGCGCGTCTTCTTCGAGGAACTGCTCCGGCGCTGCGGATCGATCGCCCTCAACGGCGAACCGCGACACCTGCGGTCGTACTTCATCGCCGGGATGACCCACCTCCCCATCGTCGCCGAGAAACGAATGACGCCATGACATCCGGCTCCACCACCGTCCCGTCACCATGGTTCGTCCGGCCGCCGTCCGACGACCACCCCGCCCGCCTGTTCTGCTTCCCCTACGCCGGGGCCGGAGCCTCGGCCTTCAGCGCCTGGCCGGCCGCGCTCGACGACGTCGAGGTCTGCCCCGTACAGTTCCCCGGCCGCGAGAACCGGCTGGGCGAACCGCACTACGGCAGCTACGAGGACCTCGCCGAGGAACTGGCCGGCGCACTGGAGCCGCTGCTCGACCGGCCGTTCGCGTTCTTCGGGCACTGCGCGGGCGCGCTGCCCGCCTACGAGACCGCCGTCCGGCTCGCCGAGAAGGGCCTGCCCCGGCCGGCCCGCCTCTTCGTGTCGGGCCAGCTCGCGCCGCACGACAGCGCCGACGACCGGATGCTCACCATGACCGAGCCAGAACTCCGCGCCGAACTGGAGTCGGTCCTCCGCGGCCGGGGGTTCGCACCCCGGCCGGACATGGTCGAACTGGGCCTGACCGTACTGCTCCGGGACCTCGCCGCCGCCCGCCGGTACCACCGCCGGGAACCGGCCGCGGCGCCCTGCCCCGTGGCCGTACTGCACTGGCGGGACGACCCCGACGTGAGCCTCGACCGGCTCGGCGAGTGGCGCCGGTACGCGGACCCGGCCGACCTCCATGTCCTGGACGGCGGCCACCACGACTTCATGCACGCGCCGGACCCCTTGCGCGAGGTGCTGACCTCCTGGCGCTGAGAGCGGTGCGGCCGGTGACCGCCGGGCGCCGAGAGAACCGGAAGGAATTCGCATGAGTGGCACACCCCCCGGCATCGCCGTCATCGGCATGTCGTGCCGCTTCCCCGGCGTACCCGGCCTGGGGCAGTTCTGGCGCCTCCTCCTCGACGGGAGGTCCACCGTCGGCAGGTTCCCCGAACAGCGGGCCGCCTCCGCGCGGTCGCCCCACCCGGACGCCGCCACCGTGGACGCGGGGTCGTTCTTCGACGCCGTCGACGGGTTCGACGCGGAGTTCTTCGGCACGGACCCGGCGGAGGCCGCCGCCATGGACCCCGTGCAGCGACTGGCGCTGGAACTCGCCTGGGAGACCGTCGAGGACGCCCGGGTCCCGGCGCCCGCGCTGGCCGGCCGCGAGGTCGACGTCCTGGTCGGCGCCGCGTCCTCCGGGTACGACACACTGCGCAGACTCTCCGGCAGCGACCGGGACGACCACTACGCCGCGCTCGGTTCGAGCGGCGCGCTGATCGCCAACCGGATATCGAGCCTGTTCGACGTCCGGGGCATGAGCTTCTGCGCCGATGCGGGCCAGTCCTCCTCCCTGGTGGCGCTGGCCCTGGCCTGCGACCGGATCAGCGGCGGCGCGGTCGACATGGCGATCACCGGCGGCGTCAACCTGGTCGTCGACCGGGAAGCGGGACTCGCCATGGCGAACCTGGGCGCCCTGTCACCCGACGGCCGCTGCTTCACCTTCGACGAACGGGCCAGCGGCTTCGTCCGGGGCGAGGGCGGGGGAATGGTCCTGCTGAAGCGGCTCGACCACGCCGTCGCCGACGGCGATCACATCTACACGGTGATCCGGGGCTGGAGCGTCGGCAGCGGCGGCGCCACCTCCCGGATGCCGGACCCCAGCCCCGGCGCGCAGGCCGCGACCACGCTGTCCGCCCTGCGCCGCGCGGGCGTCCCCTTCGGCGACATCGACTACGTCGAGGCCCACGGCACCGGCACCCGCCTCGGCGACCCCGCCGAGACGGCCGGCCTGCGCGAGGTGTTCCGGGCGACCGGCCGCGACCGCCCCCTGGTGATCGGCTCGGTGAAGACGAACGTCGGGCACCTGGAGCCGGCCGCGGGCATCGTCGGCTTCATCAAGGCGGCACTCTGCGTGGACCGCGCTCACCTGGTCCCCAGCCTGAACTTCCGCTCCCCGAACCCCGCCATCCCCGACTTCCGGAAGGACTTCGACGTCCCCGGCACCGCGCGCCCCTGGCCCGGGACACCGCACCGGCCGCGCCGGGCGGGGGTGTCCTCGTTCGGCATGGGCGGCACCAACGCGCACGTGATCCTGGAACAGGCCCCCCGGACACCCGCGGGCGACGGCCCGGCCCCCGCGGGCGCGCCCGGGACGGTCCCGTGGGTGCTGTCGGCACGCTCGGCGCCGGCCCTGCGGCAACAGGCGGCGAAGCTGCGGGAACGCGTGACCGCGGACCCGTCGCTGACGGCGGCCGACGTAGGGCACTCGCTGGTGACGACACGGACGCTGTTCGCGCACCGGGCGGTGGTGCTCGGCGGCGACCGTACCGAGTCACTGGCCGGTCTGGAGGCGCTGGCCACCGGCGGGAGTTCACCGAAGGTGGTCCGCGGCACGGCCGCCGGACCGGCGGGCCCGGTCGTCTTCGTCTTCCCCGGCCAGGGCTCCCAGTGGACGGGCATGGGACGACGCCTGTACGCGGAATCGGAGGTCTTCGCACGCGGCATCGACGACTGCGCGCGGGCGCTGGCGCCGTGGGTGGACTGGTCACTGGTGGACGTGGTGACCGGCACCGGGCCGGCGCCGTCGCTGGAACACGGCGACGACGTCGTCCAGCCGGCGCTGTTCGCGATGATGGTGTCCCTGGCCCGGGTGTGGCGGTCGCTCGGAGTCGTCCCCGACGCGGTGGTGGGGCACTCCCAGGGCGAGATCGCCGCCGCGTGCGCGGCGGGCGCGCTCCCGCTGGAGGACGCGGCACGGATCGTCGCCCTGCGCGGCCGGGCCCTGACCGAACTCGCCGGGCAGGGCGGGCTGAACGCGGTGTCCGCGCCCCTGGCATGGGTCGAGGAACGGCTGGCGCGGTGGCCCGGACGGCTCTGCGTCGGCGCGGTCAACGGACCGGGCTCCGTGGTGATCTCCGGGGACCTGTCGGCACTGGAGGAGTTCGCCGCCATGGCGGCCGGTGAGGGTGTCCGGGTGCGCCGGGTCAGGATCGAGTACGCCTCCCACTCCCACCACGTCGAACGCATCCGTGACCGGGTCCTGGAGGCCGCCGCGGACCTCGCCCCGAAGCCGTCGGCGGTGGAGTTCCACTCCACGGTCACCGGCGGACCGATCGACACCCGCGCGCTCGACGGCTCGTACTGGTACGACAACCTGCGCTCACCGGTCCGCTTCGGCGAGGTCGTCGCCCACCTGATGCGCGACCGGGGCGGGGTCTTCGTCGAGGTCAGCCCGCACCCGGTGCTCGCCGTGGCGATGGCGGAGACCGCCGACGCCCTGTCGGCCGCGCCGGTGGTGACGGGCACCCTGCACAAGGACGACGGCAGCACGGGCCAGATCCTCACCTCACTGGCCGAACTGCACGTGCGGGGCGTACCCGTGCGCTGGGACGAGGTGTTCGCCGCGCACCGGCCGCGCCGGATCGGCCTGCCCACCTACCCGTTCCAGCGCCGTCGGTACTGGCTGACGGCACCCGAGGCCACCGACGCCGCCCCGGCGGACCCGGGCATCCTCGCGCGGGGCGGCGGCGGACCGGACGCCCACCGGCCCGCCACCGCCGACACCGACGCGGCCCACCTGGGGTCGGAATCGTCCGTCCTCGACCTCGTGTGCGCCGAGACAGCCGCCGTGCTGAGCAGCACGGCCCCGGACCTGACCGGCGCCGACCTCGTCGCGAGGTCGACCGAGACCTTCAAGGACCTGGGCTTCGACTCCTCGATGGCGGTACGGCTGCGCAACCGGCTCGCCACCGCGTCCGGCGTCCGGCTCCCGGCCACCGTCGCGTTCTCCTACCCCACCCCGCGACGGCTCGGCGGCCACCTCTTCTCCCTCCTCGCACCGCGGACACCCGACACACCGGAACCCGAGACGGCACCGGAGACAAGGACGGAAAGCCGGAGTGACGACGAACTGTACGAACTGATCGACCGCGGATACGTGTAGCACCACCCGCTCGTCCGCTCGTCCCGGCAACGACCTTGGGGGAGGCCCTGGTGAATGACGTCGACAAGCTCCGGTCCTACTTGCGACGCGCGGTCGACGACGCGCAGGCCCTGCGCGAGCGGGTGCGCGAACTGGAGGAGTCCGCCCGCGAGCCCATCGCGATCGTGGGCATGGCCTGCCGCTACCCCGGGGACGTCCGCGCCCCCGAGGACCTGTGGCGCCTGGTCAGCGAAGGCGTCGACGCCATCACCGACTTCCCCGCCGACCGCGGCTGGGACACCGGGAGACTGCTCGACCCCGACCCGGACCGGCCCGGCGCCTCCTACGTCACCAAGGGCGGATTCCTGTCCGACGCGGCCGGCTTCGACCCCGCGTTCTTCGGGATCAGCCCCCGCGAGGCCACCGCGATGGACCCGCAGCAGCGACTGCTGCTGCACACCGCCTGGGAGGCGTTCGAACGGGCGGGCATCGACCCGGCCGCGCTGCGCGGCAGCCCGACCGGCGTGTTCGTCGGAGCCATGACCCAGGAGTACGGCCCCCACCTGCACGACGGCGCCGCCGGCTTCGACGGATACCTGCTGACCGGCAGCACCGCGAGCGTCGCCTCCGGCCGCCTCGCCTACACCTTCGGCCTCGAAGGACCCGCGGTGACCGTCGACACCGCCTGCTCGTCCTCACTGGTATCGATGCACATGGCCGCCCAGGCGCTGCGCAACGGCGAGTGCTCCCTCGCCCTGGCGGGCGGCGTCGCCGTCATGGCCACGCCGGGCATGTTCGTGGAGTTCAGCCGGCAGCGCGGCCTCGCGGCGGACGGCCGGTGCAAGGCGTTCGCCGACGCGGCGGACGGCACGGCCTGGGCCGAGGGCGTCGGCCTGCTGCTGCTCGAACGCCTCTCCGACGCCCGGCGCCACGGCCACCAGGTCCTGGCGGTCGTCCGCGGCTCGGCCGTCAACCAGGACGGCGCCTCCAACGGCCTGACCGCCCCCAACGGCCTCTCCCAGGAAGCCGTGATACGCCGAGCCCTGACCGGCGCGGGCCTGACGGCACGGGACGTCGACGCCGTCGAGGCCCACGGCACGGGAACCACCCTCGGCGACCCGATCGAGGCGGAGGCGCTGATCGCCACCTACGGCCAGGACCGGCCGGAGGACCGGCCGCTGTGGCTGGGCTCGTTCAAGTCCAACGTCGGCCACACCCAGGCCGCGGCGGGCGTCGGCGGCGTCATCAAGATGGTGATGGCCCTGCGGCACGGCCTGCTGCCCAGGACACTGCACGTGGACCGGCCGTCCTCGCACGTCGACTGGACGGCCGGCGCGGTGCGGCTGCTGACCGAGGAACAGCCCTGGCCGGACACCGGACGCCCGCGCCGCGCCGCCGTCTCCTCCTTCGGCGTCAGCGGCACCAACGCCCACCTCATCGTCGAACAGGCCCCGCAGGCCGAACACGCCGTCGGCGAGAGGGCGGTGGTGACGGACGGTACGGTGCCGTGGCCGCTGTCGGCGAAGACGGAGGCGGCGCTGGGGGAGCAG
>NZ_JBIAZN010000040.1:0-25909 GCF_042899225.1 Streptomyces sp. NPDC000134 | reverse complement strand
CCGGACAGACCAACGCGAAGACAGCCCAGCAGGGCGTCAGTCAGTGCCCGAGTCACGGCCGCCGGAACCCGAGTATCAGCATCAATGTCAGTGCCACCCCTTATCGTGCGGACGTATGACGACCTTCCCGCGCCCCGTGACGGAGCTGTCGGCAGACGAGGCCCGCCGCATCGCCCTGCGGGCCCAGGGCTTCCTCGGCGCCCCCGACCGCCGCGCCGGCGTCCGCGGTGTGCTGCGCGCCCTGGGCGCGGTCCAGCTCGACACCATCTCGGTCCTGGCCCGCTCCCACGAACTCGTCCCGTACGCCCGCCTGGGCGCGGTCGGCCGCCGGACCGCCGAGGACGCCTACTGGACGGGCACCCACGCCTTCGAGTACTGGTCGCACGCCGCCTGCGTGCTGCCCATCGAGGAGTGGCCCCACTTCGCGTTCCGCCGCCGCGCCTACCGCGCCCGCCCGCAGTGGAACCACGACCTGCCCGAAGGCGCCTACGAGCGGGTCATCAAGCAGTTGCGCGCCGAAGGCCCGCTGACCGCGACCGAGTTGGGCGGCGCCAAGCGGACCAGCGAGTGGTGGGACTGGTCGGGCGAGAAGGTCGCCGTCGAGCGCGCCCTGATGTACGGCGAGGTGGTGTGCGTCGAGCGCCGGAGCTGGAAGCGCGTCTACGACCTGGCCGAACGCGCGATTCCGCAGGAGCTGCTGCACGACGACCTGGACGACACCGAGTGCCTGCGCCGCCTGGTCCGCCTGGCCGGCCGGTCCCTGGGCGTCGGCACCCGCGCGGACATCGCCGACTACCACCGGCTCAAGGCCGAGCAGGTCGACGCGGTGATCGCCGACTCGGGCCTGGTCCCGGTGACCGTGGCGGGCTGGTCCAAGCCGGCCTGGGCCGACCCGGAGGCCCTCCGCACGCCCCCGCGCGGCCGGCACCGCACCACGCTGCTGTCCCCGTTCGACTCCCTGATCTGGGAGCGGGCCCGCACCGAGCGGATCTTCGGCTTCACCCACCGCCTGGAGGCGTACGTCCCCAAGCAGAAGCGGATACACGGCTACTTCGCGATGCCCGTCCTCGCCGGCGGACTGCTGGTCGGCCGGGTGGACCCGGCCCGCGAGGGGCGCACGCTGGTGGCCAGGCAGGTCACGCTGGACGGCCCCAAGGCGGTCCCGGCGGTGGCACGGGCGCTGGTGGAGGCGGCGGGCTGGGTGGACTGCACGGACGTCCGGGTGGAACGGGTGGACGCCCCGGAGTTGCGCGGACCCCTGACGGCAGAACTGGCCCGGCTGCTGGGATGAGACCTCTCCGGGGCAGCGGGGTTCAGCGGATTTCCAGGATCTTCTCGCGCATGGCGTAGACCACGGCCTCCATCCGGGAGTGCAGTTGCAGCTTCTCCAGGATGTTGCGTACGTGGTTCTTGACGGTGTTCTCGGAAATGAACAGTTCCTTGGCGATGTCGCGGTTGTTCATTCCCGTGGCCACGAGCTTGAGGACTTCCAGCTCGCGGTCGGTGAGCCGGGGGGCGGGGACCAGTCTGCGTTCGTCGGTGCGCTGGATCATCGACTTGAACTCGGTGAGCAGTTTCGACGCCATGGAAGGGCTGATCTGCGACTGCCCGTCGGCCACCGCGCGGATGGCGGTGGCGACCTCGTCGGTGGAGATCTCCTTGAGGAGGTATCCGGTCGCCCCGGCCTTGATCGCGTCGTAGAGGTCGGCCTCCTCGTCGCTGATCGTCAGCATGATGATCTTCGCGCTGGGGGCCACCTCCTTGATGGAGGTGCACGCCTCGATACCGCCCCGCTTGGGCATCCGCACATCCATCAGCACGATGTCCGGCAGGAGGTCGGCGGCCTTCTCCACGGCCTCGGCGCCGTCCCCCGCCTCGCCGACGACCTGGATGTCCTCCTCGGCGGCGAGCACGATCTCCAGCCCGCGGCGGAACAGGGCGTGGTCGTCCACGACCAGGACCCTGATCGGCTCCTTGCGCGGAGAGCCCGGGTCCGGGCCCAGACCGGCGACACCGCCGTCGGCAACCGCGTCCCGCATCGGTCCGAAGCTGTCCGCCATCGTTCCTCCCCCTGAAGGCTGTGGCCTGTGGTCCCGGCCGGCGCCAACCCAAGGCAACGACCCACCTGTTGGGCCGCTGCCGCCATGATTCCATGCCCGGCCGACATCGAGATGACGGAGCGGGGCGCGAAAGGGGTCGCACGCCGGTGCCCCTGGGGGCGCACGCGCGCTCCAGGGGCACCCGCTGTGCCATCACCCGGCGGGGATCAGCCGCCGAGCGCGCCGCCCGCCTCGGGGGAGGGTGTCTGGGCGACCATCGTGTCCGTCCGCAGGTGGATCACGCCGTAGTCGTACGCGTGCCGCCGGTAGACGACGCTCGGCTCCTTGGTCTCGGAGTCGACGAACAGATAGAAGTCGTGCCCGACCAGCTCCATCTCGTAGAGCGCCTGGTCGAGGGTCATCGGCGCCGCCACGTGGGTCTTCTCGCGGACCACCAGCGGTCCGTCGCCCTGGATCTCCAGCGAACCGACCTTCTTGGTGGGTACGCCGTCCCGCTCGTCCGACGGGACCGCCTCACCGTTGCCGTTGAGCGTCGCCGCGTCCGGGACGTGGTTGGGGACCTCGGCTGCCGAGATGCGGCGCGAGCCGCGCCGCGAGTAGCGCTTGTCGTGCTGCTTGCGCAGCCGCGCGCCGAGCTTCTCCGCGGCCAGGTCGAGCGCCGCGTACGGGTCGCTCGCCGCCGCCTCCGCCCGGATCACCGGACCGCGGGAGCGGAGCGTGATCTCCACTCGGTCACAGCGGTCGGCCTGTCGGGGGTTGGGCTCCTTGGACACCTCGACGTCCAGGCTGATCACCTTGCCATCGAGCTTCTGGATCTTCTCCAGGTTCAGCTTGTCGGCCACGTGCTTCCGGAACCGCTCGGGCACCTCGGTCTTGCGGCCCTTGACGACGATGTCCACGCAGAACTCCGTTCCCGGATCGCTCCGCTTCGGGGGCGGAGCATCTCCCTTTTTGCGCACCAGGTTCCGGTGAGCACCGGAACCTCGGACTCGGTGACGTCCACCTCCTCCCCCACGGGCGAGATCTCCACTCCACCGGTGCGGGTGATTCCGAAAAAACCCGCAGTACGGCATTCGGATTTACGAGGTGTGGCCTGCGGCTTTCCCTCACACCGAACATATCTCGCCGGGACGGATGGCGTCACCCTCTACTTCGCGCTACCTCCGTTCATGTGAATTGGCCCTCTCATTACCTGCAACGACGCAAGTCCTCGGTCAGTTCCGGTTCATTCGGAAAGAGTCGGGTGAAGCGGCGACCACGGCCGCTCGGATCACATCCCGGATCGCCTCACCGACCCCGATTCCGCCCGGCCTCGCCGACCCCGCGGACACCCGGTCCACCCTCTCTTCCGTCGCTCCTGACTTCTGTTCCTTTCTGCCTTCCCACACCGCCCCGGGATACACGGACGTACCCGCCGTTCTGTACGCGGTCCCACCGCTATCCCGTTCACCCCGGTCCCGCACCGCCGCGTCCGTCCCCGCCGCCGCCCGCACCGCGCGTGCCGCCTCGGTGAGGGACGCGCCCGTCGTCATCAGGTCGTCGACGAGCACCACGGGGCCCCCGTCCCGCAGCAGCCCGGCGCCGCCGGGAACCACCGTCAGCGCGCCGAGCAGGTTGTCCAGCCGCTCCCGTGAGCCGAGCCCCGACTGATCGGCCACGGCGCGGCGCTGCCGCAGCACGGCCGCCACCCGGGCCGGCGTCCCGGTCCGCCGCAGCTCACCGGCCGCCGCGAGGGCGATCCGCCGCGCCGGGTCGTGCCCACGCGCCCGCACCGCGCGGCGGGCGGACGGCACGGGGACGAGGAGGATCGGGCGCCGGGGGGCGGCGGCGACGGCCGGGCCGGAATCCGCGGCGGGGGCCCCCTCCTCCCCCCTCCCCTGCCCACCCCCCACCAGCCCTTCGAGCCCGGCCCGCACCGCCCCCGCCAGCGCCGCGCCCAGGGGTGCCGCGAGTGCCAGCGCCCCCCGCTCCTTGTGCGCGAGCAGCACCGCCCGCGTCTCGTCCGCGTACCGTGCCGCCGCGTGCACCACCGGCAGCCCGGCCGGCTCCGGCACCGGCCGCACCCGGCACGGCGCCGCGCCGCTCAGTACCGCACGGCACCCCGGGCAGAGCACCGTGCGCGGCCTGCCGCAGCCCGCGCAGTCGGCCGGCAGCACCAGGTCGGTGAAGTCCTGCCACCACCCCCGCATGACCACCACTGTGCCAACGCCCGCATGACCCGGCCACCCCTGTGGAAAACCGCCGGACGCCACCTGTGGAAAACCCGGCACACGGCCGGAAGGACGGCTGGACACGGCGGCCGGGCCCTACGGCCGGACGTGACGGCGGCCAAGCAGTGCAGCCGGACGCGAAGCCTCAGCGGCACCGGGGCCGGACGCGACGGCCACCCCCGTGCACCGTCAGCCGCCCCCTCACACACAGCGCCCCGACCGCACACGTCCCCCCGCGGATCGGCCTCCGCACTCAGCCCCCGCTCAAACCCCCGTCGCTCCGTCGCCCGTCCCCCGTCCCCCGTCACCCCGGATAAACCGGCGCCATCCCCTTGGTCACCTTCTGCCACTGCATCCCGGACGGCAGCCGCACGATCCCGTCCTCCGAGTACGCCACCAGCGGCAGACCGTCGTCCTCGGACGCGGCGATGTCATTCACCCCGGTCAGCGCGGCGGGCACCGCCGCCTCGGGTGCGGAGCCGTCGACCTGGACGTACCCGATCTGCTGTACGCCCCCGCGCTCGCGGCCCACCACGACGAGGCGGCTGTCACCGGCCCAGGACATGGCCGTGACCTCCTCCAGCTCCGGTGTCGCCGACCGCAGCTCGACGATCGTCGGCCGCTCGCCCGCCTTCTCGCCCCGTTCGATCCGCCCGATGAGCAGCGACCGCTTGCCGTCCTTCTCCACGATGAGCGCGATCCGCACCCCGTCCCCGGCCACCCGCACGGCCTCGACACTCCCGTCCAGGCCGGGTACCCGCGCCTCGACCGGATCGCCCGCGCCCTTCTCCAGCACCAGCAGGCGCGGGTCGTCGGGGTCGCGGTCGGCGATCCACAGGTCGCCCCACGCGTCCCAACTGGGCGTCGTGAGCCCCTGCTCCTCGGTCTCGCCCCCGCTGACCACCAGCGGGTCCCCGAGCGAACCGCCCGGCACCAGCGACCCGACGTACAGCGACTTGCCGTCGAGGCCGACCCCGGCCGCGCGGTGCTCGTCGCGCGAGACCGCCGCCGAGCGGAACTCGGTGGTGCCCTCGCCCAGCGCGCCCGGCACCGGCTCGGGCCGGGTGCCCTCGCTGCCCGACGGCAGTTGCACCAGGCGGTGTTCGTCGTCGATGAAGTACAGGTAGTCGGGGCGCTCCGCCGAGCTGCGGACCGCCACCGTGTCGGCCCGGTTCTCGCTGAGCGAGCACAACTGGTCGCCGCCCGAGCGCAGTTGCACCTCCTCCACCGCCGGCGTCAGGCTCTGCAGGGTGAACAGCAGTTGGGCCGCCATCTCGTCGCACCGCTTGGTGCCGACCCGGCCGGCCCGGCCGTTCAGCGGGACCGTGAGCTTGCCGTGTTCGTCCGGCGTCAGCGAGGTGAAACCCTTGGCCAGGGCCGTGCCGGCGGGGAAGCTCGACGTGACCCCGGTCCCGAGCAGGCTCGTCGGGCCGTTGATGAGGGAACGCACGGTCTGCGTCACGGGTTCCACGCGCCGCCGCACATAGACGGGATCGGCGACGGCCGTGGTCCGCGGACCCGCGCCGTCCTCGGCGTCGGGGGTGCCGGCGGCGAAGTAATACTTGTTGACGGACATGTAGTTGCGCTGGAAGTCCGACTTGCCCATGACGACGCCCTTCGGCGGCACGTCGATGCGCCACTGCCCGCTCTTGGCGTCCCGCGACAGGTGCACCGGCTCGCGGTACTCCCCCTCGGCGGGCGTGTACGACTGCCGCGCGTCCACCGTGGCGACCTTGGTGCCGGTGAGGGTGACCGCGTAGTCGCTGGCCTCCTCGCGGCTCCCGGAGTGGTCGGACAGCGCGCCCGGTCCGCCCGCGAGCACCGTCGTGGACAGCTCCGGCCGCCAGCTCTTCGCGGCCTCCTCGGTCAAGTACTTGCGGGCCGTCTCGTAATGCGGGTCGTCGCTGGTCAGCGCCTCCAGGAAGCCCTGCACGATCTCCGTGGCCGGGGCGTCCTTCGGCGGCGGCATCGCGAACACCCGTACCTGTGTGTCCTGCCGCGGCGTCGACTCCACGCCCCGCAGGTCCCCGCTGTCGGGCATCGAGGCGCACCCCGTCAGCAGTACGGCACCACAGGCGGCGTACGCCACCGCGCGCACCGGCACCGGCCGGCGGGCCCCCAGGCGGTCAGCGCCCACGTGTTGACTCCCCTTGCCTGCTCGACTCCTGCGGAGAGCCCTCCACGGCGTCCGTACGGCCCCGCGCCCCACCGGCGGGCGGGTCGTCCGGTGTCCGCGCCCCCGGAACCGCCCCGGAGGCAGCCCCCGGGGCGGGCCGCGGCACCACGCGTGCGCCGCTGCCGGGCAGCGCCGTCGGGTCGGCCACGGGTGCCGCTGCGGCCGACCTGGGCGGTATCGGGTCCCGGCCCGGCGAGCCCGCGGCCTGCCCGGCCGTGGCCTGTGCCGGCACGCCGGCGGCCCGGTCGTCGGCCCGCGCGGCACCGGCCGAGGGCGTACTGGCCTCGTCCAGTCCGCGGTTGCGCCGCGAGTCGGTGGGCTCCAGCGGGATCGGCGAGCCCCTGAGCGGCTCGTCCGCGGTCCTCGGCAGCGTCAGCCGGAACTGCGATCCGCCTCCCGGCTCGCCCCACGCCTGGAGCCAGCCGCCGTGCAGCCGGGCGTCCTCCAGGGCGATCGACAGCCCCAGTCCCGTACCGCCGGTGGTACGTGCGCGTGCCGGGTCCGCCCGCCAGAAGCGGCTGAAGACGCGGGTCGCCTCGCCCGGCTTGAGCCCGACGCCGTAGTCGCGCACCGCCACCGCCACCGCCCCGCCCGCCGCGGCGAGCTTGACGACGACGTCCCTGCCCTCGCCGTGCTCGACGGCGTTGACCACGAGGTTGCGCAGCACCCGCTCCACGCGCCGGGCGTCGGCCTCGGCGACCACGGGCTGCTGGTCGCCGGCGACCCGGATGCGGGTGCCCTTGCGCTCGGCGAGCGGCTCGGCGCCGCTGACGACCCGCCGTACGACCTCCCGGAGGTCGATCGGCTCGGCCTCCAGGGCCGCCGCGCCCGCGTCGAAGCGGCTGATCTCCAGCAGGTCGGCGAGGAGCGTCTCGAACCGGTCCAGTTGGTCGGCGAGCAGTTCCGCCGACCGCGCGGTGACCGGGTCGAAGTCCACCCGCGCGTCGTGGATGACGTCGGCGGCCATCCGCACGGTCGTCAGCGGCGTCCGCAGTTCGTGCGACACGTCGGAGACGAACCGCCGCTGCATCCGCGACAGGTCCTCCAACTGGCTGATCTTCGACTGGAGGTTCTGCGCCATCTTGTTGAAGGCTTCGCCGAGCCGTGCGATGTCGTCCTCGCCGGTGACCTTCATCCGTTCCTGGAGCTTCCCGGCGGACAGCCGCTCGGCGATGCTCGCCGCCATCCGTACCGGCGTGACGACCTGCCGCACCACCAGCCAGGCGATCGCCCCGAGGAGGACCACGACGAACAGCCCGGCCGTCGCCAGGGTCCCCTTGACCAGGCTCAGCGACTTCTCCTCCTGGGTGAGCGGGAAGAGGTAGTAGAGCTGGTACGGGTCCCCGTTGGGGTCGTTGACGCGCTTGCCGATGACCAGGCCGGGCTGGGACTCCTGGGCGGAGTTGTAGACGATGCGGGTGTAGCTCTGGGCCGCCGCCGTACTGGAGTCGAGCCGCTCGCGCAGTTCCTCGGGCACGCTGGACGACGGGTCGACCAGACCGGAGGCGCGCGGTCCGCGCCCGCTGCCGCTCTCGCCGCCCACCGGCAGCGTGACCACGTCGAAGGCGCCCTGACCGCCGCTGGACAGCGACTTCACCAGATCGCTCATCCACTGGATGACGTTCTGCGCGGGACGGCCGTCGACCGCCGTGCCGTCGTCGCCGGTCACCGCCGCCGACTCCTCGGCCTTCTGCTTGGCCACCGTGAACCCGCCGGTGGCCTGGCTCTGCGAGGCTTTCACCTTGGCGTCCAGCAGCCCGTTGCGCACTTGGCCGATGACCACGAAACCGAGCAGCAGGACGACGCCCAGCGACATCAGCAGGGTGGTGACGACGACCTTGAGCTGGATGTTGCGGCGCCACAGCCGCATGACCGGCAGCAGCGGCCGGCGCACCCAGCGCATGAACAGGCGGAGCACCGGGCTGCCCTGCACGCCGCCCCGCAGCAGCCCGCCCTCCAGCAGCCGGCCCCAGCGGGAACCGGACGGTTTCCGGCCGACAGGCCGCCCGGCGCGGGCCCCGGACGTCCCGGGCGCCGAAGCGGCACTGTCCCCGGGCATGTCAGCTCGGCCCCGCCTTGTATCCGACGCCCCGGACCGTCACCACGATCTCCGGCTTCTCCGGGTCCTTCTCGACCTTGGAGCGCAGCCGCTGCACATGCACGTTGACCAGCCGGGTGTCCGCGGCGTGCCGGTAGCCCCACACCTGCTCCAGGAGCACCTCGCGGGTGAACACCTGCCACGGCTTGCGGGCCAGCGCCACCAGCAGGTCGAACTCCAGCGGCGTCAGCGCGATCGACTGCCCGTCCCGCTTCACGGAGTGCCCGGCCACGTCGATGACCAGGTCGCCGATGGCGAGCTGCTCCGGCGCCGGCTCCTCCGACCTGCGCAGCCGCGCCCGGATACGGGCCACCAGCTCCTTCGGCTTGAACGGCTTCACGATGTAGTCGTCGGCCCCGGACTCCAGACCCACGACCACGTCGACGGTGTCGCTCTTGGCCGTCAGCATCACGATCGGAACCCCGGACTCCGCCCGGATCAGACGGCACACCTCGATCCCGTCCCGGCCCGGCAGCATCAGATCGAGCAGCACCAGGTCGGGCTTGGTCTCCCGGAAGGCGGCCAGCGCCTTGTCGCCGTCGGCTACGAAAGACGGCTCAAAACCCTCACCACGCAGCACAATGCCGAGCATCTCGGCCAGTGCGGTGTCGTCGTCGACGACAAGGACTCGTCCCTTCATAAACGACATCATCCCATTCTCATAACGGACACAGAGGCGCAGGTGAGGCAGGTCACTGGCCTGTGACGATAGTCGTACGGAGCCGTCACTGTCTGCCCCCGTCCGTCGACGTTGATGTCAGGAAGGATGTCAGCTCGACCACCCGCACCCGCCCCCCGCCTGACCCACCACTCACCCAAGCTTCCATCCCGTCCACCGTCGACCCACACACCGTGGAGCGGGCGTGGTCCAGGGCGTCCAGGTGGAGCGCGCCACTGTACGAACGACCTGGACGCCCTGGGCCGCGTCTGCTCGGCTCTGCCTGGGTCGACGGTGGACGGGATGGAAGCTCCCCGCGCACGCCACATCGAACTCGCAGCCGGGAACGGCGCCCCCTCCATCCCGGTGCCGGCCGATCCCCCGCCGGAGGCATTGCCCTGACGCGCGGGCTCTGTACGGGTCTCATTGCTTCTGCTGGCCCGCTGGGTAGGGAATCAGGCTCGGTCCGGCGCATCGCCGGTGGCGGGCCAAGCGTCAACGTGGATCACCCTGGGGCATCGACAGGTGGCGCGGGGCCGGGGCCGGGGCGGCGCGGGCCGAAGGCAGGAGCGCAGCCCCGAGTCCCGAGCATCCGCGCCGGCCCGCAGTGCGGGCCGGTGGGTGTGATCCTTCGTAGCGGCGGCCATGCGTGCATGAGGGCAGCGCGCCGGATGGCCATAGGCCAAGAGCCCCCTTCCCCGCCCGGAAGGGCGGGGCTTGATGAGGTAGAGAAACCTGTAACAGGTTGGCCTAGAGGACTGCACTCCGCTCGGCAAGGTCGCGAAGGGGCTTGGCCACCCGGGAACCGGAGAGCTGGATTAGATCGCGGACGACTTCGCGGGCTAGGTGATGGTCGTGGATCTGCTCGGGTGCTAGCGACTCGGCTTCCAGAATCGCGGCTGTGGCCTCACCGACGTGTCGCCGCTGCGCGTGCGCTCGCGCCACGTCAAGCAAGAAACGCGACTGCCGCTCGGGGGATAGGCCCGACGCGTTGACCTTTTGTGCCACTTCGAGTGCGAATCCGGCATCACCTAGCTCTACCGCCGTGCTTACTGCGTGGATCTCGACGTTTGTTGGACCGAACTCCGTGTCGAAGTCATTGCGGTCTTCTCCCAGTCGCACCGCGATTTCTCGCGCCCGATCAATGTGGGCGTGCGTCCCAGATCGGTTGCCTTCCCGGGCATTGATCACTGCAAGGACCAGGTTCATAGCGCCAAGGAGGGAAAGCTCCTCTGCTGGGCATGTAGGCGCCTCCGCCCTTGGATCCATGACGGCCACTGCGGACCTCGCTGCCTGTTCGGCTTGTTCCATGTGCTGTTGCCGCATGAAGGCGTGAGCCATGCGGAAGAGGCTCGCGACCACTTCCAGCGGTTGTCCCGCTAGCTCGGCCGCTTGCAGTGCGCGGTCCGCTGCGACCCAAGCGGCGTCAGCTTGATCCTGCCGAGTGAAGCTAGCTGCGGCTACCTGGTAAGCCTTGGCGCGCAGAGAGTGAAGCTCCGCAAGGTCGCCTGCGGGCGCATGACGTACTGCCGTCTCGATGCTGGGCAACAGCTTGGCGAGATGATCACTGAGGGCTGCGTAACTCGACGCGTGTACGAGGGTCCAAGCCTGCTCCACCTGCTGCTGGAAGTCGGCAAGTGATGGCGCCGGCCTGTTGTGGGGTTGGTCGAAAAGACTTCCCAGTGCCGGATGGCCGGTGAGGGCTACGCGCAGTCCATCAAGGTCATTGCTCTTTGTTTCCACGGGTTCGGATTCTTCTGCCGGCGGAGCGTCGGGCCGAAGCTCCCTCACGGATACGTTGAGCGCATCGGCAAGAGCTTGCAGTACGGACAGCCGCTCAACCGGTTGCACACTTCTCTCGACCTGGGACACCCAACTCTCTGAACGTCCCATTGCGGCGGCAAGGTCACTCTGAGACATGCCAGCGGCCCGGCGCAACTCTTTGACTCGCTGCCCGAGACTTTTGGTGTCCGGAGTCGTCACTTGTCGACTCCGGTCGGGTACTTCCCGGCGTACGGCTGGAGGAAGTCCACCTCGGTCTTAGTGACGTACTTGTCTCGCTCCGACAGGAAGCGGCGCGTGTGGGTCTGGCGCTCGTGCTCCTCGAACGCGGCGCGGTCGGCGTACAGCTCGTAGAAGATCCGCTCGTTGGGTGTGCCTTCTACCTCCTGACACACATAGAGCAGCGTGCCGGGCTCGTGCGCCCTGATGCCTGCGGTGGTCTCTTGCACCAGAGCGTCGAACGCGTCGCCGGCGCCTTCCCGCAGAGTGAACCGGACAAAGAGCCCATAGTTGCTCATTTAATCCTCCTCGTTGTCACATCCAGTGTCGCAGACTCGGAAGTTCACTACTAGTCGCAGTTTTTCTGTTGACTCGCAGTTTTTCTGCGGGTAGCTTCGGTGGTGTCGCAGAAACAAGGCGCCCCGGGCTACGTGCCATCCGCCAAGATCACGACGCAGCCCGGGGCTTATCCCAAGAGGGAGACTCCATAGTGCCGTCCTTCAAGATCGACCTTTCGACCGCCATCGTGTTCGTGGCGACCGCGCCGGAACCGAAGATGGCCAACAAGAAGACTGGTGAGCGGGCTGTGGACCGGGACACCGGTGCGGGTCTGTCGACCGTGGGTCTGCTGGTCTCGGATGAGGGTGAGGGCAACCTCTACCAGGTGACCGTTCCCGAGACGGGCGTCCCCGAGGGGTTGGCGCCGGGTATGCCGGTCGCCGTGACCGGGCTCAAGGCCCGTGACTGGGAGAACGAGTTCAACGGGCAGAAGCGGCACGGGATCTCGTTCCGCGCGGTCGCGGTCACCCCGCTGGGGGCCTGACCATGACGGACTTGTCGCTGTGGCTGGAGGCTACGGGCGCTTTAGCCGGTGCCGGCGGTGTCGGCTATGCCAAGGTCCGCGCGCCGCGCGTGTACTGGTCGCTGGTGGGTCTGCCGGTGACGTGGGGCCGGTTCGCCTGGTCGTATCGCTCCACGATGGAGGTGTGCGGGCTGGCGGTGCAGCCGTCCGGTTTCCGCGCCTTCATGACCCGCAACGTCTCCCGTCGTGAGGTGCGGCCGGTACCGCCGAAGGTGCGCCGGGTCCGCCCGGTGTCGACCGGGCTGCGGATCACCCTGCGTCTCCCGGCCGGCTTGGAGCCCGCCGATGTGGCAGCGTCGTCCGAACGGCTGCGGCACGCCTTCGGTGTCCAGTCCGTCACCGTGGCGGAAACGAAGCCGGGCTATGTCGAGTTGCGGATGACCGGCTATGACGTGCTGCGCCGGGTCCGTCTGCCGGGTTCGGCCCGACCCCGTGATCTGGTGGTGCCGGTGGCGCTGCGGGAGGACGGCACGGTCTTCGAGCGGGACTACCGCGCGGTACCCATGGCGCTGACGCTGGGGGCCACGCTGTCGGGGAAGTCCGTGTATCAGCGCAACCTGATCATGGGGTTGGCGCGGCTCCCGGTGGGCCTGGTCGGTATCGACTGCAAGCGCGGTGTCGAGCACAGCCGGTACGCGCCCCGCCTGTCGGCGCTGGCCACCGACCCCGAGATGGCCGGCCACCTGATCGATGCGCTCGTGCTGGAGATGAGCGAGCGGTTCGATCTCCTCGCCCTGCACGGCGTGTCCGACCTGTGGGGCCTGCCTGAGCATCTGCGGCCGGTGCCGCTGATCGTCTTCATCGATGAGGTGGCGGAACTGTTCTTCGTCGCTTCCAAGAAGGATGAGGCTGCTCGCGATCACACGGTCATGCAGCTCGTGCGGCTGGGTCAGATGGCCCGCGCGGTCGGCATCTACCTGGAGGTGTGCGGGCAGCGGTTCGGCTCTGACCTGGGCAGGGGAGCTACCGCGCTGCGTGCCCAGCTCACCGGCCGTGTGGTCCACCGCGTCAACGACAAGCAGACCGCCGACATGGGTCTGGGTGACATCGCACCGGACGCGGTGGTAGCGGTGACCGCGATCAGCGCGGACCGGCCCGGTGTGGCGGTGGCCGGTGACACCTCCGGTGGCTGGTCCCGCATCCGCACCCCCGAGACCTCGCCGGCCGAAGCGGCGGCCGTGTGCCGGGATTTCGCCCACCTCACCCCGGATCTTCCGTTCCTCGCACCGTTCCGCCCGGTAGCCCGGCCGGTCCCGCCGATGCCCACCGCGCCCCCGGCGATCCAGCCTCGCCCGGCAACGGAGTAACCCCGCTCGAACCACGGTCGGCGCGACCGCTTCGCGCCAGGTCCCTACCCGAGCCATGCCCAAAAGGAGAAACGCCATGGCGATTGACGATGACGACCGGTACGAGAGGCAGATGGCGGCCCGTGCCCGCTGGATCGGTGACTACGACTCCGACCCTGTGGCCGGGGAACTCGCCGCCTACGCCCGCGTGAGCGGTACCCGCGCCAACGCGTTCGAGTACGACGACGTGCAGCCTGCGGACCAGGAGCCCAGCGAGATCGACCGCACCATCGACCCCTGGTAGGGCAAGCCGATGACGACTCGGAAACGCCCCGCGCCCAAGGTCAAGACCAAGGTCTGTGAGCCCTGCAAGGGCACCGGCGAGGTCCCCCGTCCCGTCCAGGTCGGCCGCAAGCGCCGCCTGGTCGGCCACCAGGCCGGTATCTGCCTCGGTTGCTTCGGCACCGGTTTTGCTCCGGAAGGGGAGTGATCGCGGTGAAGGTACGCATCATGCTGACCCTCGAAGTCGACGCGGACGCCTGGAAGACCGAGTACGGCGTGGATAAGGCCGACGTGCGCGAGGACGTGAAGGGGTACATCGGGAACGCGATCGGTGGATCGCACCTCGTTGACGACCAGCTCATCACTGAAGTGCGGTGGCGGTGATGATCGGTCGCAGCATCCGCCTGGACGCGGTCTTGATTCAAGCTGTGATCGCCGGTGCGCTGTCCTTCGCCCACCTGCACGACCTGGCCGAAGCCGCCGGACAGACCGGCTGGAAGGCATGGGCCTACCCGATCAGCGTCGACCTGCTGCTGGTCGCCGCCTGGCGCCGGCTGCGCACCGCCCGCCGCGACCGGTCGGCCTGGACCTGGTTCGTCATCGCCCTGTTCGCCTCGCTCGGCGCGAACATCGCGACCGCCGGACTCCTGGACCTGACCCACGTCCCGGCCTGGCTGCGCATCCTCGTCGCCGGCTGGCCCGCGCTGGCCTTCCTCGGTGGAACCCTGCTCGCCCATGCCCCGACCGATCCCGCCCCGGCGCCCCGGTCAGAGCCGGTGGTCGACCGCCCTGAGGCGCCCGCTCCGGCCCCCGAGCCGGAACCGGTCCCGGAGTCGGAACCGGTCCCGGCACTGCCGGAAGCCACACCCCCGCCGGTGCCCCCGGCGCTGGTCGACCACGCCCGCAAGGTCGCGACCGAGCACCGCGCCCGCACCGGCAACGACATCGACACCGCCACCCTGCGCGCTCGCCTCGGCGTCCCGGAAGACCTCGCCGGCGCGATCGTCGCCCAACTCGCTTGAACGGAGGCTCAGCCATGCGCCCGAACCGCTTCTACAACGTGATCAGTATCGGTCCGGTTCAGGTCGGCACGTTCAACAACGGTCGCGGCCGGACCCGACACACCGCTGCCTGCACGGCACCGAAGTGCGGTTTCTCCAACGAGTACGACGACCGGTCGGCCGCCGAACTCGCCGCCCGCACCCACCGCTGCACCTGAGGGGAGGAAGAACCGTGCAGTTGCCCGAAGACCAGCTCCGCGCCGGACACATCCCAGCCGACCTCTACCGGCAGATCCCACCCGGCAGCGACCTGCGCAAGGTCGTGATCGTTCAGGAAGCCCCGCGCTCCTACAAGGGCCCCATCGTCTTGACTCTGGTCATCATCACCGGCGCTATCGCCGTGCTCCTGGTCATCGCCTTCGTCGTACAGGTCGTCGCCGGCGCTGCCGTGGCGGTCCTGTCGGCCACTGGCGGCATCGGCTACACGATCAACCGCGCGTCCAAGCAGCGGGCGTTATCCCGCCCGGCCACCCGCCGGCGCTACCGCTCGCCACGCAAGCGCCCGGTCCGCTCCCGGCCCGTCCGGTCTCGGAGCCGCTACACCAAGTAACACCCGCCGGGGCGGCATCCGTCGCCAAACATCCGTCGCCCCGGACGGGCCCACCACTTCCTGATCTCTCGATCCGAAAGGGCTGTCCTCATCATGCCTCAGCACGTCCCGCACGACGCCCGTGTCTGCCCGTCGTGCCGTGGTTTCGCGGTCGTCTCCGTCACCACCGGCACCCGTCACTTCGACGGCAGCCGGGTGACGGTCAAGGTCTCCTGCGCGTCCTGCCACGGTCACGGCTACGTCCCCGCCTGGCTGGCCACCACCCCGGCCGGGAGGTGAGCACCGTGTCCGACCTGACCCCGACCCCGGACCGCCCCGGCCTCCACGTCGCCAAGCCGTCCCCCAACGCCCCCGCCACCGGATCGGCCGTGTGCCACTGCGGCGCCACCGCTTCCGCCACCGGCGACGCACAGGTCAAGGCCCTGGTCGACGGTTGGACCGCCAACCACGGTCCCGCACACAACAAGGGGTGACATCGTGACCGACACCGCCACCCCGGCGGGCCTGGATCCGGCCACCCTCACCGACGTGCTGAGGCTGGCCGGGTCGGACGGCTTCGACCGCATTCAGGAACAGATCCGCCGCACCGGCGGCTGCTCCGACCCGATCCACCTGCAAGGCTCCGTCGTCGTCCGCGACGCCCAGACCCGGCACGTCCTGCACCGCTACTCGACTGACACCGAACCCGGCGGACGCCTCCGCGTCGCCTGCGGCAACCGGCGTGCCTCCCGCTGCCCGTCCTGCGCCTGGACCTACGCGGGCGACACCTACCACCTCATCCGTGCCGGCCTCGTCGGAGATCCCGCCAAGGGCACCCCCGAGACGATCCGCGATCACCCTCGCGTCTTCGCCACCCTCACGGCGCCCTCCTTCGGCCCGGTTCACAACCGGCCCGGCAACCGGCCCTGCCGCTGCGGCACCCGCCACGGAGAGGACGCCCCCGAACTGGGCACACCGCTCGACCCCGACCGGTACGACTACGCGGGCGCGGTGCTGTGGAACAACCACGCCTCCGAGCTGTGGCGTTACTTCACGATCTACCTCCGCCGTGAGATCGCCCGTCGTGCCGGGCTCACGCAGAAGGCCGCGCATGAGCAGTCGCGGGTGTCCTTCGGGAAGGTCGCGGAGTACCAGAAGCGCGGAGCCGTCCACTTCCACGCGGTGATCCGCTTCGACGGACCGGACGGCCCCGACTCCCCACCGCCGGCCTGGGCCACCCTCGACCTGCTCACCGACGCGATCCGCGCCGCCGCAGCCCGCGTCGAGGTCGACGTGCCGCCGGCCTCCTACCAGCCGGATCCTGACCAGCCCGCCCGAACCGAACCGGCTCGCACCCTGCGCTGGGGTGAGCAGCTCGACGTGCGCCCGATCCGGGCCTTCGGGGACGGCGAGGACATCACCGAACAGGCCGTGGCTTCCTACGTCGCCAAGTACGCCACCAAGGCCGCCGAGACGACCGGCACCGTGGACCGCCGCATCGGCAACAAAGAGGCCCTGGCCCTGCTCGGCGTCGCTGATCACCCCGCCCGGCTGATCGCTGCCTGTCTCGACCTGCACGCGCTCTATCCGGACCGCAAGCTCCGGGACTGGGCTCACATGCTCGGCTTCCGTGGCCACTTCTCCACGAAGTCACGCCGCTACTCGACCACCCTCGGTGCCCTGCGCCAGACCCGCGCCGACTACCGCGCCCGCCAACAACGGCAAGCCCTCGGCCTGCCCGACCCCGACGACACGGAGGCAACGACGCTCACGCTCGCCCACTGGTCCTACGCCGGCCACGGCCACACCCCCGGCGAGTCCTGGCTCGCCGCCAACATCCGCCGGGAGATCCAGCTCAACCGCGAAACCTCCCGCGAGGAACTACCCGCCCTGCTCGACGCGGAAGGAGTCGCCGCATGACCACCGCACCGCCGCCCGCACTGCTCACGGTCCCGGAGGTCATGACGCGGCTCAAGTACGGCCGTTCAAAGGTCTACGACTTGATCCGCGCCAAGCGGCTCCGCTCGTTCACTGAGGGCCGTTGCCGGCGAATCCCCGAGAGCGCGTTGGATGAGTACATCCGTGCGCGGCTGGAGGAGACCGACTGATGCCGCGTCGCAAGCGCAACCCCAACGGCTCTGGCACGGTCACCAAGCGTGCCGACGGTCGGTACCAAGCCGCTGTGTACGTCCCCCAACCGGACGGCACGGTGAAGCGCAAGTACGCCTACGGTCGCGACTTCGACGAGTGCGACCGAAAGCGCCGTGAGCTGCTCGACCGGGCCAGCGGCGGTATCCCGACGCCCACACGGGACATGACGATGGGCCAGTGGTTCGACTACTGGTTGGAAGTCGTGGTCAAGCCCAACTTGGCACATAACAGTTACAGGACGTACGAAACGGCAGTACGGCACCACCTGCGTCCCCGCTTGGGCTCAAAGGTCATGCTGAAACTGGGCGTCAAGGAGCTGCGCGGGGCCATACAGCAACTCGCAGAGGACCAAGGAGCCAAGACCGCCAAGCGGGCACTTCGTGTCCTCTCGGCGGCTCTCACGGCCGCGATGGTCGAGGACATCGGCCTCACCCGGAACGTCGCCAAGTTGGTCCACGTACGGGCCGCGACGAACAGCGGTAAGAGCTGGGACGCCGTGACGGTTCTCCGCTTCCTCGCCGCCGCTCGCCGGCTCACCCCGTACTACCCCGCGTTCCTCCTGCTCTGCCTGCTTGGGCTGCGCCGGGCTGAGGTGTGCGGGCTGCGGTGGGAGAACATCGACCTGGACAACCGGGTGATCTGGGTGGAGCAGCAACGGCAGCGCAGCAGCGCCGGGACGATCGACGCGGAACTGAAAACGGACACGTCCAAGGCCCCGTTGCCGCTGCCGGCGCAGTGCATCGCTCCGTTGCGCTGGACACGGATGCGCACTGCCTGGCTCCGGGAACGAGCGGCCACCCGTGGGCTTCCCTGGTTCGAGGACCCGGAAGGCCATGTGTTCGTCACCCGCACCGGCCGGCCTCTCCAGGCGGCGCACCTGTACCTCGTCATGCAGCGCGTCATCGCCAAGGAAGGGCTCGGCCACATGAACCCGAAGGGACTCCGCAAGTCGTGCGGCACGCTCTTGGTGCATCTCCGGGTTCACCCGCGCATCGTGAAGACGATCCTTCGGCACAGCCGGATCACGACGACGATGGACATCTACGCCGAGTCCCTCGATCCTGATGTGATCGAGGCGGTGGGGCAGCTCGACCGGCTTCTTCGGCAGCCGGCGCGACTCCGGGAACTGGAGGCTGCCCACTCGGCTCCCGAAGCCGCTTGATGTCACCTTTGGATGTCACGGCCCCTCGCCTCGCGGATGACCGCAGGTGGAGGGGCCGTTTCCGTTGATCAGGGCGAGACCATCCCATTCTCATAACGGACACAGAGGCGCAGGTGAGGCAGGTCACTGGCCTGTGACCATAGTCGTAGGGGACGGTCACTGTCTGCCCCCGCCCGCGACCTCCGCCTTCGCGCGTACGAGTCATGGACGGATGTCCCTCGGACACATCCGGCGGTCCGGCTCCGCCGTGTCAGCCGGCGGTCACCCGGGGCGACCTCGCGCACAGCTCGGCGAGGCCCTCCGCCGTCACCGGCGACACCACTCCCTCCTCGGTGACGATCGCCGTCACCAGCTCCGGCGGCGTCACGTCGAACGCCGGGTTGTACGCCTGCGTCCCCAGCGGCGCGATCGGCACGCCGCCGCCCGCCCCGGTCACCGGCACCTGCGGCACCGACACCTCGGTCACCTCGTACGCGGGCCGCTGCTCGACCTCGATGGACGCCCCGTCGGGGGTCGCCGGGTCCACCGTCGTCACCGGTGCCACCACGATGAACGGCACGTGGTGGTAGCGCGCCAGCACCGCCAGCGGATAGCTCCCCACCTTGTTCGCCACCGACCCGTCGGCGGCTATCCGGTCCGCCCCGATCAGCACCGCGTCCACCTCGCCGGCCGCGAACAGCGAACCGGCCGCGTTGTCCGTGAGCAGCGTGTGCGCCATGTCGTTGCGCGCTGCCTCGTACGCCGTCAGCCGGGCGCCCTGGAGCAGCGGACGGGTCTCGTCCACCCACAGGCGCCGCAGCTTCCCCGTCCGGTGCGCCGCGAGCGCGACGGCGAACGCCGTGCCCTCGCCGCCGGAGACCAGCGACCCCGTGTTGCAGTGCGTGAGGATGCGGTGCCCGCCGCCGGGCAGCAGTTCGTCGAGCAGCGCCAGCCCGTGCTCGGCCATGCGAGCACTGGCCTCGGCGTCCTGCCGGTGCAGCGCCCGCGCCGCGGCCAGCGCCGCCGCGGCGGCCTGCGGGGCACCGCCGCCCTTGGCGAGAGCCGCGCGGTGGGCGGCCTGGGCCCGGCGCACGCCGACGGCGAGGTTGACCGCGGTGGGCCGGGCCTCCGCCAGCGCGTTCGCCGCGTCGTCCACGTCGTAGCCCCGCGCGGCGGCGAGCGCGACCCCGTACGCGCCCGCGATACCGAGCAGCGGCGCTCCCCGCACGGCGAGCGAACGGATCGCCTCCACCAGCGCGGGCGCGTCCGTGCAGACCAGCTCCACCTCCTCGGCCGGCAGCCTGGTCTGGTCCAGCAGGACCAGCACCGGGCCTTCAGGTGGTTCCTCCCAGCGGATGGCCGGGATCTCGATGGGCCGCTTGTCCTCGCCGGTTCGCGCGTACTGATCAGCCATGCGGTCAGTGTGCCCGCTATCCGTCGGACAATTGAAGGTGCGCAGCCCATACCTCGGCCGGTCCGCACCGCACCGCCCCATGGCACGATGGGCGCCAACCCGCCGCCGCGAACGCGGACGGGCACCGTGAAGGAGCGACGATGAACGACACTCCGGGCTGGGCCTCGCCCGGAAGCGCCCCGTCCGACGGGCGGCAGCCCGGCGCGTCCGGCCCCGCCGAGCCCGCCGGCCGCCCCGGACCCGACCGGCCCGCGCAGCCCGCGGACCAGCCGGACGCGGAGCCGACGGGCCCCGGCACGAAGTGGTCCAAGGAGCAGCCTCCCCCCGGCCAGTGGTCCGCGCCCGCGGGCACCCCGCCGCCCGCCGCACCCGGCCCCGCCACCCCGCCGCCGCCCCCGCCGCCCGGTCCGGGCTGGGGCACCCCTCCCCCCGGCGGCCAAGGCGGCTTTGGCGGCCCCGGCGGCGGCAACGGAAGCGGCCCCGGCGGCACGGGCGGAAACTGGGGAACCCCAGGCGGCTACGGGGGTTACGGCGGCTACGGCGGCTGGGGGGCCAACTGGGGCGGCCCGCCGCCCGCGGCCAAGCCCGGCGTGATCCCCCTGCGCCCCCTCGGTGTCGGCGAGATCCTCGACGGCGCGGTCTCCACCATGCGCACGTACTGGCGCACGGTCCTCGGCATCTCGCTGACCGTCGCCGTCGTCACCGAGGTCATCGTCGTGCTGCTCCAGGGCCTCGTCCTGGACAGCGCGAGCACCGACGCCCTCAACGACCCGAGCGCCACCCTCAGCGAGCTGGGTGACGCCCTGGCCGGCGCCATGATCGGCTCGGCTGTCGTCTTCGTGATCTCCCTGGTCGGCACGGTCGTGGCGACCGCCCTGCTGACCACCGTCACCAGCCGGGCCGTCCTCGGCAAGCCGGTGACCACGGCCGAGGCATGGCGGGACGCCCGACCTCAGGTCCTGCGGCTGTTCGGCCTGATCGTCCTGTTGCTGCTCATCACCGCCGCCGTCCTCACCGTCGGCGCCCTGCCCGGCCTGATCGTCGCGTTCACGGCGGGCGGCGACGCGGCCGTCGCGCTCACCGTCCTCGGTCTCCTCGCCGCCGCCGTCGTCACCGTCTGGCTCATGGTCCGCTTCTCGCTGGCCTCGCCCGCGCTGATGCTGGAGAAGCAGAGCATCACCAAGGCGATGGGCCGCTCCACCAAGCTGGTGCGCGGGTCCTGGTGGCGGGTCTTCGGCATCCAGTTGCTCGCCACGATCATCGCCAACGTCGTCGCGTCGATCATCGTCATCCCGTTCACCTTCCTCGCCGCGGCGCTCAGCGGCGAGGGGGTCGGCGGGTTCGTCGAGGGCACCGGCGGCCTCGGGTGGACCTTCCTCGTGATCAGCGGGATCGGTTCGGTGATCGGCTCGATGATCACCTTCCCGATCACGGCGGGCGTCACGGTGCTCCTCTACATCGACCAGCGCATCCGCCGCGAGGCCCTCGACCTCGAACTGGCCCGCGCCGCCGGCGTCCAGGGCTACGGCGCCCCCGGCGCGACCCCGGGGAGCTGATGCGGTGAGCAGGACGGGGGGAGTGCTCACCGAGGTGCTGCCGCGCACCGCCCTGCGGGGGCTGCTGCGCGCCGGCGACCGCGTGCCGCCCGCACTGTCGCGCGGCGACGACCGGCCGCCGCTGACCGTCCCGCGCGACCCCGCCCGCGAGGCGGCCCGGCGGGAGTTGTCCAAGGGCGTGTACCACGAGAACGACCCCAGTTGGTTCCAGCGCGCGCTGAACGCCTTCTGGGACTGGATCGACGACCTGTTCAGCACCGCCGCGACGGCGGCACCCGGCGGCACGCTCGGCCTGGTCGTCATCGTCGTCGCCGTCCTCGCGGTCGTCGCCGCCCTGTGGTGGCGCCTGGGCACCCCCCGCCGCCCGCCCGTCTCCGCCGCCGCGCTCTTCGACGACCGCCCCCGCGCCGCCGCCGACCACCGCGCCGCCGCGGAGGCCCACGCCGCCCAGGGCCACTGGAACCAGGCCGTCCAGGAACGGATGCGCGCCATCGTCCGGTCCCTGGAGGAACGCGCCCTCCTCGACGTCCGCCCCGGCCGCACCGCCGACGAGGCCGCCACGGAGGCCGGCCGCGCCCTGCCCGGCCACAGCGACCGGCTGCGCGCCGCCGCCCGCGACTTCGACGACGTCACGTACGGCGGCCGCTCCGCCACCGAGCCGTCGTACCGGCGCATCGCCGCCCTCGACCACCATTTGGAACGCACCAGGCCCCGGCCCGCGGCCGGCACCGCGCACGGCACGGACCACCCCACCCGCCAGGGAGCCGCCGGATGACCACCGAGGCCACGCTCCCGGACACCTCGGCCTCGCCCACCGTCCGCCAGGTGTGGACCCGCACGCGCGGCATCGCCCTCGCCCTGGCGGTGCTCCTCGCCGGGGCCGTCGCGATCGCCGTCGTCCGCTCCGACGCCCGGCACGGCGAGCTGGACCCGCGCTCGGCCGACCCCTACGGCAGCCGGGCCGTCGCCGAACTCCTCGCCGACCGGGGCGTGCGGACCCGCCTCGTCACCACCCTCGCCGACGCCCGCGCCGCGACCGGCCCCGACACCACTCTCCTGGTGGCCGTCCCCGACCGCCTGACGGAACGGCAGCAGACCGAGCTGCACGCGGCCGCCGCCGGCTCCGGCGGCCGTACCGTCCTCGTGGCCCCCGGCGGCCCGTCCGTGGAGCGGCTCGCCCCCGGCGTCACCGCCGACCCCGCCACCAGCCTCGACTCGACGCTGTCCCCCGACTGCGACCTGCCCGCCGCCCGCCGCGCGGGCACCGCCGACACCGGCGGCATCCGCTACTCCGCCCTCCGCCCGGACGCCGACGCCTGCTACCCCAGCGACCGCCTGGCTACCCTCCTGCGCATCCCCGAGACCACCGACGAGGACCCCGCCGGCGGCACCCCCGAGGGCGACACGATCGTCCTCGGCGCCCCCGACATCCTCCTCAACGACCGCCTCGACGAGCACGGCAACGCCTCGCTCGCCCTGCAACTCCTCGGCTCCCGCCCGCATCTGGTCTGGTACCTCCCCACCCTGTCCGACACCACCGCCCAGGACGACGAACGCGGCCTCTTCGACCTGCTCCCCTCCGGCTGGCTCTGGGGCACCCTGCAGCTCTTCCTCGCCGCAGCCGTCGCCGCCCTCTGGAGGGCACGCCGGCTCGGCCCCCTCGTGCCCGAGAAACTCCCCGTCGCGATCCGCGCCTCCGAAACCGTCGAAGGCCGCGCCCGCCTCTACCGCAAGGCCGACGCCCGCGACCGCGCCGCCGCCGCTCTCCGCTCCACCACCCGCACGCGCCTGGCCCCCCTCGTCGGCGTCCTCGTGACCCAGGCGCACGCGCCCGAGGCGCTGCTCCCCGCGCTCTCCGCCCACCTGCACGGCGACGGACAGTCCCTGCACCCCCTCCTCTTCGGCCCGCCGCCCAGCGACGACGCCGCCCTCGTCTCCCTCGCCGATCACCTCGATGCCCTCGAAAGGCAGGTACGCCGTCCATGATGGACCCGACCACTGACAACGCCGTGCAGACCGGGGACCAGGGCGCCGCCCGCGCCGCCCTGGAGACCCTGCGCGCCGAGATCGCCAAGGCCGTGGTCGGCCAGGACCCCGCCGTCACCGGTCTCGTCGTGGCCCTGCTCTGCCGCGGCCACGTCCTCCTGGAAGGCGTCCCCGGAGTCGCCAAGACCCTCCTGGTCCGCGCCCTCGCCGCGTCCCTCCGCCTCGACACCAAGCGCGTCCAGTTCACCCCCGACCTGATGCCGAGCGACGTCACCGGCTCGCTCGTCTACGACGCCCGCACCGCCGAGTTCTCCTTCCAGCCCGGCCCGGTCTTCACCAACCTGCTCCTCGCCGACGAGATCAACCGCACCCCGCCCAAGACCCAGTCCTCCCTCCTCGAAGCCATGGAGGAACGCCAGGTCACCGTCGACGGCACCCCCCGCGCGCTCCCCGACCCGTTCCTGGTCGCCGCGACCCAGAACCCGGTCGAGTACGAGGGCACCTACCCCCTCCCGGAAGCCCAGTTGGACCGCTTCCTCCTCAAGCTCACCATCCCCCTGCCCTCCCGCCAGGACGAGATCGACGTCCTCACCCGCCACGCCGCGGGCTTCGACCCGCGCGACCTGCACGCCGCCGGCGTACACCCCGTGGCGAGCGCCGCCGACCTGGAAGCCGCCCGCGCGGCCGTCGCCAAGACCACCGTCTCCCCGGAGATCACGGCGTACGTCGTCGACATCTGCCGCGCCACCCGCGAGTCCCCGTCGCTCACCCTCGGCGTCTCCCCGCGCGGCGCCACGGCCCTCCTGTCGACCGCCCGCGCCTGGGCCTGGCTGACCGGCCGCGACTACGTCACCCCCGACGACGTCAAAGCCCTGGCCCTGCCCACCCTCCGCCACCGCGTCCAACTCCGCCCGGAGGCCGAGATGGAGGGCGTGACGGCCGACTCCGTGATCAACGCGATCCTCACCCACGTCCCCGTCCCCCGCTGATGGCACCCACCGGACGCGCCGCGCTCCTCGCGGCCCTGGGCTCCCTCCCCGTCGGCATCTGGGAACCGAGCTGGACGGGCATCCTGGCCGTCAACGCCCCGATCGCCCTGGCCTGCGCCTGCGACTACGCCTTGGCGGCCCCGGTACGCCGGCTGCGCCTGAACCGCTCCGGCGACACCTCCGTACGCCTGGGCGACACCGCCGACGTCACCCTCACGGTCGGCAACCCGTCCCGGCGCCCGCTGCGTGCCCAGCTCCGCGACGCCTGGCCGCCCAGCAGTTGGCAGCGCGGCACGGAGAGCGCGGCCTCTCGCCACGTCCTGACCATCCCCCCGGGTGAACGCCGGCGCGTCACCACCCGCCTGCGCCCGTCCCGCCGCGGCGACCGCCGGGCCGACCGGGTGACCATCCGCTCGTTCGGCCCGCTGGGCCTCTTCTCCCGCCAGAGCACCCACGAGGTCCCCTGGACGGTACGCGTCCTGCCCCCCTTCACCAGCCGCAGACACCTCCCCTCCAAACTGGCCCGGCTCCGCGAACTCGACGGCCGCACCAGCGTCCTCACCCGAGGCGAGGGCACCGAATTCGACAGCCTGCGCGAGTACGTTCCCGGTGACGACACCCGTTCCATCGACTGGCGCGCCACCGCCCGCCAGACGACGGTCGCGGTACGCACCTGGCGTCCCGAACGCGACCGCCACATCCTCCTGGTCCTCGACACCGGCCGCACGTCGGCCGGACGCGTCGGCGACGCCCCGCGCCTAGACGCGTCCATGGACGCGGCACTGCTGCTGGCCGCCCTGGCCTCCCGCGCCGGCGACCGCGTCGACCTGCTCGCCTACGACCGTCGAGCACGCGCCCTGGTCCAGGGCCGTACAGCGGGCGATGTCCTTCCGTCCCTGGTCAACGCCATGGCCACGCTGGAACCTGAACTCGTCGAAACCGACGCCCGGGGCCTCACCGCCACCGCCCTGCGCACGGCCGCCCGCCGTTCCCTGATCGTCCTGCTCACCACCCTGGACGCGGCCCCCATCGAAGAGGGCCTCCTTCCCGTTCTCCCCCAGCTCACCCAGCGCCATACGGTTCTCCTGGCATCGGTGGCCGATCCGCACATCGCCGCCATGGCGAAGTCTCGCGGCACGGTGGATTCCGTCTACGACGCCGCATCCGCCGCCCAGGCCCAGAACGAACGCCACCGCACCGCCGAGCAACTCCGCCGACACGGCGTGACCGTCGTCGACGCGACCCCGGACGAACTGGCGCCGGCCCTGTCCGACGCGTATCTCGCCCTGAAGTCAGCAGGACGCCTGTAAGAACAAGAAAAACAAAAAAAGGGGGGCCGAATAGCCCCCCCTGCAAACGCAGAAAACCCCGCACCGAAAGGTGCGGGGTTCTCTTTGAATAATTGTTCGGCGGCGTCCTACTCTCCCACAGGGTCCCCCCTGCAGTACC
>NZ_JBIAZN010000039.1:0-26668 GCF_042899225.1 Streptomyces sp. NPDC000134 | reverse complement strand
TTCGCGATCTCCCACAACCCGTCCGGAACAATCCAACTCCACGTACCCCGCCCCATACCGAACTCAACGACGCCTCACCACGTAGGACACGGTCTAAGTGGCGGGCCATTCGGCCAGCAGCCAGCGCACGGGCAGTTCGGGTCCGTCGGCTCTCTTGCGGATCTCGCGTCCGGCGGGCCTGATCCGCAGGGCCACGAACCGCGAGTACATCCGCTTCAAACCGCTGCGGCCGCTGCCCGGGCGGGAGCCTTCCCGCCACTGCACCGGCTTCGCCGCCCGCTTGCCGGCCTCGATGACCAGCTTCTTCACGGCCTGGGCCGGCTCGGGGTAAACAGGCTGCGGCCGAGGCCCTCGACCTCCGTAGGGCGGGATGTAGGGCCTGGCTTCTTCCGGCTGGGCAGTGGTCGTGGTGGAGATGCCCACCACGTAGTCAACGGCGCGTTCCTCCAGGCCGAGGCGGAAGGCTGCGGCATCGCCGTAGCCTCCGTCGGCGACGACGAGGGGCACCTCGATACCCCACGACCTCGTCTCGTCGATCATGTCCAGAGCCAGCTGCCACTTCTCGACATGACCGATCTCTTCGGGGATGCCGCACTTCGTGCGGCGGGCCACCTTGGCCGGATCGGCCTTCGGCGAGGCGGGGTCCCAGCTCTCAGGCAGGAACAGGCGCCAGTCGACGGCCGCCGACGCTGCGTCGGAGGCCAGATGGAGCGAGACCCCGGCCTGGCAGTTGGTGACCTTGCCCGCGGTGCCGGTGTACTGCCGGGCCACGCAGGCCGAGGCGTCCCCGTCCTTGAGGAAGCCGATGACATCGACGATCAGAGCGGCCGGTTTGATCACCTGCTGCATCCGCCAGGCCAGGCGGGCACGCACATGCGACGCGTCCCACGGGCTGCTGGTGATGAAGTGGGCCAGGGCCTGCCGGTTGCCGTCCTGACCCAGCCGGGCGGCCATCGGCTCCACCGACTTGCGCCGCCCGTCCAGCAGCAGCCCCCGCAGATAGACCTCGCCCCACCGGCGCTGATCCGCCCGCGAGAACGGCTCGAACATCTCCGCCGCGAAGTCCTCCAGATCACACCGGACCGCGGCCAACTCCCCACCCAGCACACCCGATCAACGACACACCCGATCAAACGGACACGCCACCGGCGAATCAACCTGACCAAGCACTACTAGACGCTGCCACCGACACCGGCCGGGCAGTGCGGCCGAGCGCTGCCCAGTCGGCCCCCCTCCTGCAAAGCTCAGCGCCGCACGATGCGCGTTCGGACGACAACCCGAGACGGGCCTTCCAGGGACGGCAAGGGCCTGACGCGCTGGGCAGTGACTTCGCACTCCACGCGGGACGCTCCGTCCAAGGCGCGCAGCAAACGATCCTGCTCGTCAGCAGGGAGACGCTCCAGGATCTGGACCATCTCCCCCAGCTCCTGCCCGACCGACGTCACCTCTCTCCCGCGAGGTCGAGATCACCCTTGCTCGTCTCGGCCACGCCTTGAGCGATCCGGGGACGGCGCCACGGGTGCGCGATCGGACCGGAGACCGCCCGCCACCACGCCTCCACCGGCAGCTCCCCCACCGGCTCGAACGGCTTCCCCGGCCGCGGGAACGCCACCGCCTGGCTGACCTCCTCGGCCGCGTCCTTGGTCCACTCCCCGGGCTCCGCCCACGGATGCGGAGCCAGGTTGAACGTTCCCCAGTGGATCGGCAGCAGCACCCCGCTCGGAGCGCCTCCCTGCAGGTCAAGGTGGGCCTGCCCCCCTGGGCAGGCGTCATGTGAATGTCTGGCCACATGCCAGGCAGCGGCGTATAGTCCGTGTGGTTCTTGGGCAACAACCCCTCGTTCGGCCCGTGCCGAGAAGCTCTATTCCCTGCGCCCGGCGACGAACTGCGTGGCGGCGGTGAACACGGCCAGAATCACCGCGGAGATCGCCAGCATGACGCCAGCGGGAGCGAGTAGTTTCGCCGCGTCGGGGGTCGTGGACATCAGGGTGAACAGGCGGTTGACCGGAGGCATGCCCTTGGCGAAGAGGGCTACCATCACCAGTGCGAGGGCGGCGACCAGCGCGTACCCCTGTCGTTTGAAGACCAGCCGCGAGCACAGCACGCCGATGGCGATGCCGACGAGAGCACAGGTGAGCTGCGCCTCGACGCCCAGCAGGAGGTCGGTCGTGGTGACCACGTAGTCGCCCATCCACAACGGGAAGAGCAGTCCGAAGACCATCAGGACGAGGCAGCTCAGCAGGGCCGTGCCGATCGCCGCGAGCAGGACCGTGAGCGACCGGCCGCCCGCGGTGATGACGACGATCGCCCGCTGCGGCGGGTCATCCAGGCTCATCAGAGCGATGGTCAGCCAGGTCGAGCAGACGAACAGGGCGCCGGCGGAGGAGGCGTAGGCGGGGGGCAGCGAGCCGCTGCCGTTGACGGTCAGCACGCCCATCAGGCCCATGAACAGGAGCAGCGGAGCGAGGTAGCGCTGCGTGTGCAGCACGGTGGCGAAGGTGTAGCGGATGAGCGCGATCACCGCATGTCTCCGTTCGTCGCGGCGTTCGGCGTCCGGTGGTGGTCCGTGGTCGCCCCGGTGACGCGATCGACGGACCAGCCGTGCTGGAGCGCGGTGAACAGCAGAGCGTCGGTGGACTCGCGTCCCACACACATCCTGACGCCCGTGACGTCCCGGCTCACCGTCAGTACGCCGTCCAGTTGTTCCCAGGCGACGTCCTGCGGTACGCGGCCGTCCCGGCCCGCGGTCAGGACGACGTCGGACGTGGGCCGCTGCTCGGTGGCCCACGACACCGGTCCCCGCAACGACACGCGGCCCTTGCTAACCGTGTACGTCCGGGTGGCGCGGGCCCGGGTGACCGACTCGCGGTGGTCGGTGAACACGACGGTGCCGCCGGAGGCCGCGACCTCGGTCATGATCTCGGCGAGCACGCCGTGGGCGTCGGCGTCCAGCCCGGACCACGGCTCGTCCAGGACGAGCAGCCCGGGTTCCACCAGGAGGGCCTGGGCCAGCGCGACCTTCTGCGCGTTGCCCTTCGACAGGCTCCGCAGGGGGGTGTGCTTTCCGCCCACCAGGGCGAGTCGGTCCAGCAGCCGGCCGGCCCGCGCCGAGGCCACCGACGTGGTCAGCCCGCGGACGCGGCCCATGTGTGTCAGATACGCCGCGGCCGACATGCGTTCGTTGGGGGAGAACCGGTCCGGGACGTACCCGACGACGGGCGGCCGGGCGGCCACCGTGCCGCGGGTCGGCCGGGACAGGCCCACCGCGATCCGCAGCAGCGTCGACTTCCCCGATCCGTTCCCGCCTGCGAATGCCACGATCTCACCGGCCGGGGCCTCCACGTCCACGTCTCTCAGGATCCAATCGCCACGGCCATAGCGTTTGCTCACTGATTGAAGACGTAACAACTGATCTCCTTCGTCCGGTGCAGCACCCCCCACATGCTCGCAGATTACGGGGCTCGGCCTCCGCTTTGCATAAGCTGCATGTTCACGGGGGCACAACCCCGTTCGGCGAAGAGGGCGGCGAGCCGGTCGAGCCCCTCCTCGATCTCGGCACCGGTGAGGGAGCTCACCGAGAGGCGGAGCTCGTTGGAGCCGCCCGGTCCGCTGTAGAAGTGGCACATCGGTGTCCAGAGCACGCCGAAGCGTCGCGCGGACAGTTCCAGCAGTTCGTCGTCGACCGTGAAGGGCACGGTCACACAGACGAAGAACCCGCCGGCCGGGGTGTTCCAGGAGATGCCCGGGCAGTTCCCGAACCTGGCCTCCAGCCCGTCCACGACCTGGCGGAGGTTGCGCCAGTAGACCTCCCGTTCCCGGCCGTTCGCCGCGTCCAGGCTGTATGCGTTCTCCAACAGCGCCCCGCCGACAACCGCTTGGGCGATGGGCGAGGTGTTCACCGTCACCATGCTCTTGATCTTGGAGAGCTGGTCGGCGAACAGACCGGTGGCGCCCTGCGCGTCGCGGACGCGCTGATCGGCCACCGCGTAGCCGACCCTGGCCCCGGGCAGCACCGTCTTGGCGAAGGAGCCCAGGTAGACCACGCGGCGGCCGGTGTCCAGCGCCTTGAGGGTGGGCGGAGTCCCCCCACCGCCGTGGAACAACCCGTACGGGTTGTCCTCCAGCAGGAGGACGCCCTCCCTCTCGGCCACCTCCAGCAGCGCGCGCCGGGTGGCCAGGTCCATGCTGAGACCGGACGGGTTGGCGAAGTCGGGCATCACGTAGCATGCGCGCGGGCGCTGCCCCCGCTGCCTCGCGCCGTGGATCTGCGCGACCAGATCGTCCAGGTCGATGCCCGCCGCGCCGCCGGCGACGGGCAGGACCGGCATGTCGACCAGCCGTGCCGCGCCGGTGAGTCCGACATACATGGGTGCCACCGACAGCAGGACGTCGCGCGGGTCGGCGCGCAGCGCCCGCAGGACCAGGAACATCGCCTCCTGGCAGCCGACGGTGACCACGACCGACTCCGGGTCGGCGTCGATGCCCTCGTCGCGCGCGAGGCTCCGGGCGATGAGGCCGTGCACGATGCCCTTGGTGCGGCCGTACTGGCACAGCGTCCGGCTCACTTCCTCCTGGGTGTACCCTAGTTCGCTGGAGAGGTGGCCGCGGAACGCCCGCAGCCGGCGGTGGACGGACTCCACGTTGAAGAACCGCTCCACGGGGCGACCCGGCGCGAAGGACAGCGCCTCGGGGTAGCGCCCTGTGATCTCGTTGAGGAAGTTCATCGACATGAGCGCCGGGTCCTCCAGCGATCCGTGCAGCTCGGCCGTGACCAGGTCCACTGGCTCTGTGTCACGCACGGGCGCCCGTCCTCTCCGTACGCAGCGCTGCCGCGGCCGTGGCGTCTGCGCAGCCGGCCAGCGTCATGCTCTGGCTCAACTCGGTGCGCACCAGGCCCAGTACCTGCTCTACGCCCCGTTCACCGCCCGCCGCCAGACCCCACAGCACCGGCCGGCCGAGCAGGACGCCCCGGGCCCCGAGGGCCAGCGCCTTCAGCACGTCCGTGCCGCCGCGCACGCCACTGTCCAGCAGGACCTCGCAGTCGCCGCCGACGGCCTCGGCCACGGCGGGCAGCGCCCGGATGCTGGGTACGGCGCCGTCCAGCTGCCGCCCTCCGTGGTTGGAGACCACGACGGCGTCGGCGCCAGCGTCCACCGCCGCGCGGGCGTCCCGCTGGTCGAGGATGCCCTTGACCACCAGGGGCAGCGACGTCCTGGCGCGCAGCTCGGCCAGGTCGCGCCAGGTCAGCCCGGGCGCGAACGCGGCGCTGGTGTGCACGGCGAGCGCCGAGTCGCCGCCGAACCGGCGGTGCGCCTCGGTGGCCGGGCCGCTGTCCAGATTGGCCGCCCGCACGTGATGGGGAAGCGCGAAGCCGTTGCGGACGTCGCGTAGCCTGCGGCCCATCAGCGGGACGTCGACGGTGACCATGAGCGCCTCGCAGCCGGCGGCCTCTGCGCGGACGACCAGTTCGTGGTTCTTGGCGCGGTCGCGCAGGCAGTAGAGCTGGAACCAGGTGGTCGCCCCGGTCGCGGCGATGTCCTCGACCCGGTGGCTGCTCAGGGTGCTCACGACGAAGGGGACGCCCGCTGTGCGGGCCGCCTGGGCAGCGGCGAGTTCGCCGTCCTCGTGGACCAGCCGCTGGTAGGCCATGGGGGCGATGGCGACGGGCATGGCGGCGTGGCGGCCGAGCAGCCGGGTGCGCGTGTCGGCCTCGGCGACGCCGGTGAGGACCCGCGGCACGAGGGCGACGTCGGCGAAGGCGGCGCGGTTCGCGGCCAAGACCGTCTCCGTGCCGCTGGCGCCCTCGACGAAGTCCCAGACGCCGGGGTCCAGCGCCGCGCGGGCGTCCGCGCGGACGTCGTCCAGGCTCACCGGATCGGGAGCCTTCAGCACCTCGGCGACGGTCATCCCTGCTGCTCCGCTTCGACGGCCTCGTACAACGCCTTGATGTTGCCGCTGCCGAAGGTGATGGCCCCGGCTCGCTCGATGACTTCGAAGAACAGCGTCCTGCGGGGGTGGACCGACCTGGTGAAGATCTGGAAGAGCTGACCGGCGTGGTCCTCGTCGGCCAGGATGTTGAGGGCGGCGAGCCGGTCCGTGGAGTGCCGTACCAGCCGCAGCCGGTCGCCCAGCATGCGGTAGTAGGTGGCGGGGGTGGTCAGAAAGTCGACGCCTTGGGTGCGCATGGTGCCCACCGACCGCACGATGTCCTCGGTGCGGAAGGCGATGTGCTGGACGCCGGCGCCGCCGTGATTCTTGATGAAGAAGTCGATCTGTCCGGGCTCCCGGCGGGTGTCGGGCTCGATGAGGGTGAGCGTCACCATGCCGGACGGGTTCTGGACGACTTCGGAGTCCATCGCCTGCGAACCGACGACGATCTTCTCGGTGAAGGTGTTGCGGAAACCGAGGACCCGCTCGTAGAACTCGACGACCGGCTGGAGTTCGCCGGGTTCCAGGCACACCGCGAAGTGGTCGATCTCCAGCAGCCCGGTCGGGGTGCCGGGTTCATGACCTTGCGCGGGGACGAAGCCCGGGAGCCGGTCCCCGGGGACGCCTTCGTGGCGCTGGACGAAGGTGTGCCGGACGTCGCCGAAGGCCATCACCGAGGCGGTGATGACGCCGTCCTGTTCGGCCGGTTCCGCGGCCGGCTGGGCGCCGCGGCGGACGGCCTCGGCGAAGGCGGCCGCGGCGTCGGGCACCTTCAGGGCGATGTCGGCGACCCCCTCTCCGTGCAGCCGGGTGTACACGGCGGCCGGGTGGTCGTCGGCCACCGCCTCGGTCAGGACCAGCCGTATCCGCTCGCGGCCGACCGCAGCGGAACGCGCCCCGTCCTCCGCGACGGCCGTGGCGTACACCTCGAGGCCGTAGGTACGCGCGAGTTCGGCCGCCTTGGCGTCGAGATCCTCGACGTACAGCGTCACATGGTCGATGGACATGTCCTGGAATCCGGTGTTTCCTAATGCGTTCACAGCCGAGTTCTCCTCAGTAGTGCCGTGCGTTCCCCTGCCGGTGTGCCTCAGCCGGCGCTGTCTCCCATCGCCGCGACCAGGCTGGCGGGGCGCATGTCGGTCCAGTTCTCCTCGATGTGGTCCAGGCAGGCCTGTCGGCCCGCCTCGCCGAACACCGCCGTCCAGCCGGCGGGTACGTCGGCGAACGCCGGCCACAGGGAGTGCTGTCCCTCGTCGTTGCGCAGCACGAAGTAGGTGCCGTTCTCGTCCTCGAAGGGGTTGGTCGCCATGTGTCTCTCTCCGTGTTCTTCGGTGATCAAGCGCCGTGGGTGTGGTGCTCGTCGTGTTCGCCGGCCAGCTTCCCGGCCAGTACGGGGCCGATGACGGACAGCGGTCCGGGACGGGTCATCTCCTCGTGGCCGCACGCCACGTGGTGCTGCTCCACCTGTCCGCCGATGTGCGGCAGCCACAGCCCGGGCGTCAGCGTCCCGGTGGCGTCCTGGCCGGCCGCGAAGTGCACGAGGTCGCCCTCGAAGACGCCCGGGGTGAAGGCGCGTGCCGCCCGAGTGTTGCCGAGGTAGACCTCGACGAGCCGCTCGGTGGCGGCGTCGTCGAGGCGGTGCCCGCCGGCCTGGCCGCGCACCGTCTCCACCACCTCCGCGCGGTCAGGCGGCGTCACGGGGGTGCCCGCCAGCGGGTAGGCGTCCAAGACGGCCAGCAAGGCGACTTCGGCGCCCCCGGCCCGCAGCCGTACCGCCATCTCGTGAGCGATCAGCCCGCCGACCGACCAGCCGACAAGGTGGTACGGGCCGTGCGGGACCACCTCCCGGATCCGCTCCACGTACCGCGCGGCCGCCTCCTCGACGGTGGCGGGCCGCTCGCGCGGGTCCGACAGGCCGGGCGACTGGAGGGCGTACAGCGGGTGCCGGTCGGGGATGTGCGGGGCGAGCCCGGCGAACGACCAGCCCAGTCCGCCGGCGGCGGGGACGCAGAACAGCGCGGGTCCCTCGCCCCCGGCGCGCAGCGGCAGCAGGACGTCGAACTCTCCCCCGTCCGGACCGGCCCCGGCCTCCAGCCGCTCGGCGAGTTCGGCGACGGTAGGCGCCTCGAACAGGCTCCGCAGGCCGATCTCGACACCCAGCGCCTCGTGCAGGCGGCCGATGAGCCCGGCGGCCAGCAGCGAGTGGCCGCCCAGGGCGAAGAAGCTGTCGTCTATTCCGACCCTGGGCACGCCGAGCGCCTCCGCGAACAGCTCGCACAGCAGCTCCTCGCGCGGTGTGCGGGGGGCGCGGCCGGACGCTTCGGTGGTGAACCCGGGAGCGGGCAGGGCCTTCCGGTCGAGCTTGCCGTTGGGTGTGAGCGGGAACCGCTCCAGCGGCACGACCGCCGCCGGCACCATGTGGCCGGGCAGCGCGCCGGCCACATGCCGCCGCAGCGCCGCGGCATCGGCGGTGTGCCCCGCGGCGGGCACCACGTAGCCGGTCAGCGTCAGTCCGCCGCGCCCGTCGTCGTACAGGATCACGGCGGCCTGCGCGACGGCCGGGTGGGCCAGGAGCACCGCCTCGACCTCGCCCGGCTCCACGCGGAACCCGCGTACCGAGAGCTGGTGGTCGGCGCGGCCGCCGAAGTGCAGCCGGCCGCCCCGGTCCCAGCGCACCAGGTCGCCCGTGCGGTACATGCGTGCCCCGGGCGGACCGTAGGGGTCGGCCACGAACCGCGCCGCCGTCAGCCCCAGCCGGCCGGCGTAGCCGCGGGCCAGGCCCGGCCCGCCGACGTACAGCTCACCGGTGACACCGGGCGGTACCTGGTGCAGCCGGTCGTCGAGGACGTGGACGCGGACCCCGCCCAGAGGTCGGCCGATCGTCGGCTCGTCGTCGCCGGTCAGCGGCTCGCTCATGGTGGCGCACACGGTGGCCTCGGTCGGCCCGTACGCGTTGACGAGGCGTCGGCCCGGTCCCCAGCGGCGGACCGCGTCCCGCGGCAGGGCGTCGCCGGCGGTGACCAGGGTGGTGACGGAGGCGAGCGCCTCCGGCGGGAGCAGCGGCAGGGCGACAGGCGGCAGGGTCACATGGGTGATCCGATGCCGGGTGAGCACCTCGGCCAGCGGGCGGCCGGGGGTCAGTTCGTCCTTGGTGGCCAGGACCAGTTCCGCGCCCGAGAGCAGTGCCGTGCAGACCTCGGAGAAGGCCGCGTCGAAGCCGGGGGACGCGAACTGGAGCATCCGGTCCCCCTCCCCCACCCGGAACCGCTCGATCTGCCGGGCGGCCAGGTTGGCGGTGCCGGTGTGGGTCACGACCACGCCGTTGGGTCGGCCGGTGGATCCGGAGGTGAAGATGAGGTAGGCCGGGTGTCCGTGCCGCAGCGGCGCGGTCCGGTCGGTGTCGGTCGGGTCGGTGCTCGGCGCGGCGGCGATCGCCGCGGCGGTCTCCGGCTCGTCGAGGGTGAGGACGCGGGTGCCGCCGAGGAGCGGCGACGGGAGCGCGCCGAGGGTGTCCCGGCGGGTGACCACCAGGGCGGGCCGGGCGTCGCCGAGCATGGTGTGGATGCGTTCGGCCGGGTAGTCCGGATCGACCGGGAGGTATGCGGCGCCTGCCTTGAGCACGCCGAGGAGGGCCGTGATCTGGTCTGCTGAGCGGGGCAGGGCGAGCGCGACGAAGCTCTCCGGCCCGACGCCGAGTCCGGTCAGGGTGTGCGCGACGCGGTTGGCGCGCCGGTTGAGTTCCGCGTACGTCAGGGTGGTGGCGCCGGACCGCAGGGCGACGCCGTCGGGGGTCCTCGCCGCCCGGGCCTCGAACAGCGCGGCGACGGTGTCCTCGGGCACGGCTGCCTCGGTGCCGGCCCAGCCTTCAATGGCGCGGGCCTCGTGCGGCAGCAGCACCTGGGCGGCACTGACGGGCTTGCGCGGGTCGGCGGTGAGGTCGTCCAGCAGGCGCGCCAGGCGGGTGACGAGTCCCTGGGCGGTGATGTCGTCGAAGAGGTCCTTGCTGTAGCGCAGTTCGACGGCGATCCCGGCGGGCGCGTTCGCCTCTAAGGACTCGCCGAAGGTGAACTCCAGGTCGAATTTGGCCACACCCGGGTCCACGAGCACCTCGGTGGCGGTTGTTCCGGTCAGGTCGGCCGTCGGCGGCCGGTAGTCCCGTACCGTCGCGAGCACTTGGAACAGCGGGTGGCGGGACATGCTGCGTTCCGGGTTGAGCGCCTCGACGAGCCGCTCGAACGGCACGTCCTGGTGGGCGAGCGCCGTGAGCGTGTTCTGCCGGACCCGCCGGACCAGTTCCACGAAGGCGGGGTCGCCCGAGGTGTCGGTGCGCAGCACCAAGGTGTTGACGAAGAAGCCGACGAGCCCGTCGAGCGCCGCGTCCCCGCGTCCGGCGACCGGGGTCCCGACGGGGATGTCGGTGCCCGCGCCGAGCCTGGTGAGCAGGGCGGCGAGGCCCGCTTGGAGCACCATGAAGGGCGTGGCTCCGGCCATCCGGGCCAGCTCTCGCAGCCGGTGGTGCAGCGTCGCGTCGAGCTCCGCCGTCACGGTGCCGCCGCGGTGGCCGAGTACGGCGGGGCGCGGACGGTCCACGGGCAGGGGCAGTTCCTCCGGCATCCCGGCCAGCGCCGTGCGCCAGTGGGCCAGCTGGCGGGCGACGAGGCTGTCCGGGTCGTCCTCGGAGCCCAGCGCCGCGCGCTGCCACAGGGTGTAATCGGCGTACTGGACCGGCAGCGGCCGCCAGTCGGGGGCGGCGCCGGACAGCCGTGCCCGGTAGGCGGCGCCGAGTTCGGCGGCCAGCGGGGCGAGCGAGGCGCCGTCGCAGGCGATGTGGTGCAGCACCAGGAGCAGGACGTGCTCCTCCCGGCCGAGCCGGAACACGGTGGCGCGCAGTGGGAGGTCGGCGGTCAGGTCGAAGCCGCGTCCGGCGGCCTTCGCGAGCGCGGCGGGCAGCCGCTCCTCGGTCGTGTCCGTGACGGCCGGCCGGGGCGCGGCCGCGGCGGTGTCCCGTACGACCTGGGAGGGGACTCCGTGGACGTCCGGGTACACGGTGCGCAGCGTCTCGTGCCGGTCCACCAGGTCGCTCAGTGCGGCCCGGAGGGCGTCGAGGTCGAGGGGCCCGGTCAGCCGCAGTGCCATGGGCACGTTGTAGGTGTCGCCCGTGTCGTCGAGCCGGTTCAGCAGCCACAGCCCCTGCTGGGCGTAGGAGAGAGGGATCCGCTCCGGGCGCTCGGCCGGGGTCAGGGGCGGGCCGGCCGCTCGCGCCGCGGGGAGCCGCTCGACGAGGCCGGCGGGGGTCGGCGTCTCGAAGACCGCCCGCAGGGCGAGTTCGGCACCGAAGGCGGTACGGACGGCGTTGACCAGCCGGGTGGCCAGCAGGCTGTGCCCGCCGTGGTCGAAGAAGCTGTCGTCCGCGCCGACGGAGGGCACGCTGAGGACGTCCGCGAAGAGGGCACACATCACCTCCTCCGCGGCGGTGCGCGGAGCTCGGCCCTGCGCATCGGTGCCGAAGTCGGGGGCGGGCAGGGCCTTCCTGTCGAGCTTGCCGTTGGCGTTGACCGGCAGGGCGTCCAGGACCACGGTGGCGGCCGGCGCCATGTGCTCGGGCAGCGTCGCGGTGACGTGCCGGGTCAGTTCCTCGTGGGTGGGACGCGTGCCCGGCGCCGTGGTCACGTAGGCGACGAGCCGGTGTTCCCCGGTGGGGGCGGTGTGGGTGGTGACGGTGGCGTGGGTGACGGCGGGGTGGCGGGCGAGGACGCTCTCGATTTCCGCGGGTTCGATGCGGAACCCGCGGATCTTGACCTGCTGGTCGGCGCGTCCCAGGTAGTGCAGGACGCCGTCGGCGTCCCAGCGGGCCAGGTCACCGGTGCGGTACATGCGGGAGCCGGCGGGGCCGTGCGGGTCGGGCACGAAGTGGCGGGCCGTCAGGCCGGGCCGGCCGAGGTAGCCGTCGGCGATCTTGGGTCCGGCCAGGTACAGCTCGCCGGTGACCCCGGCGGGCACGGGGCGCAGCCGGGCGTCGAGGACGTAGGCGCGGGTGCCGGGCAGCGGCTGCCCGATGGGCGGCGCGCACACCTGGCCGGGCGCCGTCTCGTACCAGCCGGTGGCGTAGACGGTGGATTCGGTCGGCCCGTACAGGTTGGCGATCCGGACACCGGGCGCGTGCTGCCGCAGCCTGCGGACGAGGTGCTCGGGCAGAGCCTCGCCGGCCAGGACGATCCGATCGCAGTCCAGTGGTGTGCCGGCGTCCAGGAGGGCCGACACGACCGACGGCACACCGCTGATCAGCGTTCCGGACCAGGGCCGTTCGGCGAGCGCCAGGAGGTCGGTCACCACCTCGATGGAACCGCCCGCGAGCAGCGGCGCGAAGATCTCGAACACCGACACGTCGAAGGACAGCGACGTCGAGGCCAGCACCTTGGTCAGGCCTTCGGCGCCGAAGTACCGCACCGCCCAGGACAGGAACACCGACATGGACCGGCGGGAGACGACCACGCCCTTCGGCAGGCCGGTCGAACCCGAGGTGTAGATGACGTACGCGGGTGAGGCGCCCGGGACCGGTGCGCGGCCGGTGAGCGGTGTGCCGGGCAGCCTGGCGAGCGCGTGGACGGTGTCGGCGCCGTCCAGGACGACGACCTCGGCGCCGGTGCCAGCGGGCAGGCGGTCCGCGACCGACGTCCGCGTCACCACCAGGCCGGGTGCGGCGTCGGCCAGCATGAACGCGATGCGTTCGGCCGGGTACGCCGGTTCGACCGGCACGTATCCGGCGCCGGTCTTGAGCACCGCCCAGACCGCCACGACCATGTCGGCGCCGCGGGGCAGCGCGACGGCGACGAGGTCTCCCGGGCGGACGCCCCGCGCCTGCAGAAGGCGTGCCAGCCGGTTCGCCCGGCCGTCCAGTTCCGCATAGGACAGGGTGGTACCGCCACTGACCACCGCGGTGGACCGGGGCGAGGCCGCGGCGGTGGTCTCGAAGGCCTCCACCACGTCCGTCGCGGGGCCGGGGCCGGCTGGGCCGCCCCACTCCTCCACGATCAGGGTGTGCTCGTCCGGCGAGAGGATGTCGACGGCTCCGAGGGGCATTCCCGGGACGGCGGCGACGGCTGCCAGCAGGCGGACCAGCCGGTGGCCCAGGCGGGCGACCGTGTCCTCGTCGAACAGATCGGCGCTGTAGGCGATCCGGCCGGTGACGCCGGCCGGTGCGCCGCTCTCGTCGAAGCGCTCGCTCAGCTGGACGTCGAGGTCGAACTTCACCGCGGTGAGACCGATGTCGGGGACGCCGACCCGCAGCCCGGGCAGGCGGGGGTCCGGCTCCGCGTTGTTCTGCAGCGCGAGCATGACCTGGAAGAGAGGGTGCCGTCCCAGCGAGCGGGGCGGGTTGAGGACCTCGACCAGCCGCTCGAAGGGCACATCGGGGTTGCCGTACGCGGCCAGGTCCGCCTCGGCCACCCGGCCGAGCAGCTCGGCGAAGCCGGGGTCGCCCGAGGTGTCGGTGCGCAGCACCAAGGTGTTGACGAAGAAGCCGACGAGGTCGTCGAGCGCCACGTCCCCGCGTCCGGCGACCGGGGTCCCGACGGGGATGTCGGTACCGGCGCCGAGCCTGGTCAGCAGGGCGGCGAGGCCGGCCTGGAGAACCATGAAGAGGCTGGCGTTGTGCTCGCGTGCCAGGTGGGCGAGCCGGCCGTGGAGGGCGCGGTCGATCGTCAGGGGCACGGACCCGCCCCGGTAGCTGAACTCGGCGGGCCGGGGGCGGTCCGTGGGCAGGTCCAGCTCCGCGGGCAGCCCGGCGAGGGCGTCCTGCCAGTGGGCGAGCTGTCCGGCTATCCGGCTGTCGGGGTCCTGTTCGCTGCCGAGGACCTCGCGCTGCCACAGGGTGTAGTCGGCGTACTGGACGGCCAGCGGCGGGAAGCCGGGCGCGCGGTCGTCGGTGCGCGCGGTGTAGGCGGTGGCGACATCCCGGGCGAGCGGCCCCATGGACCAGCCGTCGCCCGCGATGTGGTGCAGCACCACCAGCAGGACGTGCTCGGTCCGGGACAGGGCGAACAGGGTGGCCCGGAAGGGCAGTTCGCGGGTGAGGTCGAAGCCGTACGCGCAGGCCTCCGCCGCGGCCGGCCGCCAGGTCTCCTCGCCGGCCGGCACCACGTCGAGTCCGACGGTGACGTCCGCCGGGTCGTGGACCAGCTGGCAGGGTTCGCCGTCGGCCTCGGGAAAGCTGGTGCGCAGGCTCTCGTGGCGGACCACCACGTCCCGCAGGGCCTGGGCCAGGGCCTGTCGGTCGAGGTGGCCGGAGAGCCGGAGGGCGACGGGGATGTTGTACGCGCCGCCCGCCTCGCCCAGGCGGTTGAGGAACCACAGCCGCCGCTGGGCGTACGACAGGGGCACCACGGCCGGCCGATGCGCCGGCACGAGGGCCGGCCGGCCGTGGTCGGCGGGGCCCAGGCGCCGGGCCAGCTCCGCCACGGTCGGTGCCTCGAAGACGGCACGCACGGTCAGCTCGACGTCCATGGCGGCCCGCACGGCGTTGACCAGGCGGATCGCCAGGAGCGAGTGGCCGCCCAGCGCGAAGAAGCCGTCGTCGACGCCGACCCCGGGCACGCCCAGCACCTCGGCGAACAGCCGGCAGAGGGTTTCCTCCTCCGGTGTCCGGGGTGCCCCGCCGCGTACGTCGGCGACCAGGTCGGGGACGGGCAGGAGGGCGCGGTCGAGCTTGCCGTTCTCGGTGACCGGGAGCGAGTCGAGCACGACGAACGCCGTGGGGATCATGTAGTCGGGCAGCCAGTCGCGCAGGTACTCCCGCAGGGAGGCGGTCAGCTGACCGGACTCGCGGAAGGCGATCGGGTCGTTGGTGAGCGCGCCGCCGTAGGCCCGCTCGCCGTCGTCGGCACTGTGCGTGACGAGGGGCGGTGCCGGCGAGCCGGCCGGGGCGGCGGCGAACAGCGCGTCGACGCGGCCCTCGGTGTCGCCGTCGGTCCAGGTGAGTGCGGTCCGGTAGCCCAGTTCGGTCCCGAGCGCGGTGAGGTCGTCGGGGTCGATCCCCTCGGCGCCGGCGTACGCCTCTCGGATGCGCGTGAGGTCCTCGCCCGCCACCAGCGCCCGCGCGGCCGCGGCCTCGGCCGCCGTGCGCGCGTTGGGGACGCCGGTCACGCGGAGCGCCGCCGGTCGGCCGGAGGCCAGGGCGTCGCGCAGCGCGTCCAGGCACGTGACGTCGTCGGCCCAGGTCAGCACCGGAGCGCCGGTGACGGTGAGCAGGTCACGCGGCCCCTTGCGGTGGAGGACGACGTCGTACCTGTAGCGGCTGAGTTCGTTGTGGAAGCCGCCGCTCTTGACCCTGATGTCCACGCCGCCCACGAGCGCGTTGCCGGAGCCGAAGCGCTGGAAGAAGGCGGGAGCGACGAGCAGTTCCTTCTCCCGCAGCACGCGACGGTCGACGTCGCGCCGCAGCTCGGACGCTTCCGCTAAGTCCGGGGTGCGGGCCAGGGCGACCGCCGTGTGGAAGCTGCGCAGGAGCGTGAGGTTGCGTACGTCGCCGACGAACACCGAGCCGCCGGGGGCGACCAGCCCGACCACTTTGTCCAGTACGGATTCCAGGTACCCGGCGTGCGGGAAGTACTGGGTGACCGAGTTGATGACGACGGTGTCGAAGTAGCCCTCGGGGAGGCCGTCGACGTCGTCGGCCTGCTGGACGCGCAGCTCCACGCGGGCGTCGAGCTCGGGCCGGTCGCGGAGCCGGTCGCGGAGGGCGGTGATGGCCTCGGCGGAGAAGTCGGTAGCCCAGTAGGCCTCGCACTCCCTCGCGAGCCGGCTGAGGATCAGCCCGCTGCCCACGCCGATCTCGAGCACGCGTCGGGGGCGCAGTGCGCGGACGCGGTCGACGATGGACGCGCGCCACTCACGCATCTGCTCCAGGGGGAGCGCTTCTCCGTCGTAGCTGCTGTCCCAGCCTGCGAAGTCCTCGCCGAACTCGGCCCCGGTGGCGCGGCCGTACATGCCGTCGTAGATCTGCTGCCATTCGGTGACCTGCTCGCGGGTGCCGGTCTCGACGCGGTTGTCCAGACGCTGCCAGTCGGCCACCACGTAGCCGACGAGCCGCTGTTCGCCCAGATGGTCGGGGCGGGCCAGGACCTCGGCCTCCCGTACGTCCGGGTGCTTGGCGACGGCAGCGGCGACCTCGCCGGGCTCGATGCGGAAGCCGCGGATCTTGACCTGATGGTCGGCGCGTCCGGCGAACTCCAGCTGCCAGTCGGTGTTCCAGCGGGCCAGGTCGCCGGTGCGGTACATCCGGTCCCCGGGAGGACCGAAGGGGTCGGCGACGAACTGCTCGGCGGTGCGCCCGGGGAGGTTGAGGTAGCCGCGGGCGAGCCCGGCGCCGGCCAGGTACACCTCGCCGGTGACGCCCTGGGGCACAGGGCGGAGCAGGTCGTCCAGGAGGTACACCCGGGTGTCCGCCAGCGGGCGGCCGATCGGCACGGTCGCGCCCGCCTCGAAGGGGGCGCGCACCTCGTGCTGGGTCGCGCAGAGGGTGGCCTCGGTCGGCCCGTACAGCTGGCGCACGACCGCGTTCGGGGCGTGCTCCAGGACGCGTTGCACGGCGACCGGCGAGACGACGTCGCCACCGGTGAGGACTTCCGACACGCCCGCGAGGCAGCCGGGCTCGTCCTCGGCGAGCACCCGGAAGAGGCCCGCGGTGAAGTGCACCGCGGTGATCTCCTCCTGCTCGATGAGGCGGGCGAGCGTGCCGGTGTCCAGGCGTCCGGGCGGTGCGAGCACGACGAGCCCGCCGGCCAGCAGGGTGACCCACAGCTCGTAGTCGGAGATGTCGAAGGCGTACGGCGCGTGCAGCAGGACGCGCTCGTGGTGTCCGGTGTCCCAGCACGGGTCGGCCGCCAGCGCGAGGACCTCCCGGTGGGCGATGGCGACGCCCTTGGGCAGGCCGGTGGAGCCGGAGGTGTACATGATGTAGGCGAGCTGGTCCGGGTGGACCCGCACGGCCGGCGCGCCGGAGGGTACGGGCTCGTCGTCGAGCGGCTCGTCGTCGAGGACCACGACGGTGGCATCGTGGTCGAAGCGGCGGGTGAGCATGGCCCGGTCGGTGAGCAGCACGCTGGAGCGGGTGTCGGCCATGACCCATTCGAGCCGCTCGGCGGGGAAGGCCTCGTGGAGGGGCACATAGGTGCCGCCCGCCTTGAGCACGGCGAGGATGGCCACCGCCAGCTCCGGGGAGCGTTCCAGGAGGACCGCCACCCGGGTCTCGGGGCGCACACCGAGCCGGATCAGCCGGTGGGCCAGCTGGTCAGCGCGGTCGTCCAGGTCGCCGCGGGTCAGTTCACGGTCGCCGGCACGGACCGCGGGTGCGCCGGGTGCGCCGGCGGTGATCTCGGAGAAGCGCTCGTGGAGGGTGGTGGCGGTGCGGGCGCTCCCGGGTGGGGCGGGGTGCCCGGGGCCGCTCGTGGTGGTGGCGGGGAGTCCGGGTACGGTGCGGACCCCGAGGAGGCGGTCACGCTCCTCGGCGGTGAGGATCTCGATGGCGCCGATGCGCCGACGGGGGTCCTGTGCCACGGACGCGAGGATGCGGACGAGGCGCTGGACCAGGCCGGCGGCGGAGGCCCGGTCGAAGAGGTCGGTGCTGAACTCCAGGACGCCGGTGACCCCGGCGGGCGTGTGCCCGTCGCCGAAGGTCTCCGCGACGTTAAACGCCAGGTCGAACTTGGCAGGCCGCAGCGCGTCCGGCTCGACGGCCACGGTCAGGCCCGGGAGGGTGAGCTCGGCGTCGGCGTTGTTCTGCAGCGCGAGGAAGACCTGGAACAGGGGGTGCTGGGACAGCGATCGTGCCGGGTTGAGCAGTTCGACCAGCCGCTCGAAGGGTACGTCCTGGTGGCTGTAGGCGGCCAGCGCGGTGTCGCGGACCCGGCGCAGCAGGTCGCTGAAGCGGGGGTCGCCCGACGTGTCGGTGCGTAGCACCAGGGTGTTGACGAAGAACCCGACCAGTTCGTCGAGGGCGGCGTCCGTGCGGCCCGAGATGGGGCTGCCGACGGGGATGTCGGTGCCGGCGCCCAGTCGGGTGCACAGGGTGGCGACGGCGGCCTGGAGGACCATGAACAGGGTGACATTGTGGCGTTGGGCGACGTCGAGGAGGCGAGCGTGCAGCTCGGCGTCGAGCTCGATGTCCACGGTGTCGCCGCAGAAGCTGAGCTTGCGGGGGCGCGGCCGGTCGGTGGGCAGGGTCAGCTGCTCGGGCAGGTCGCTGAGGGTGCGCCGCCAGAAGTCGGTCTGCGCCGCGAGGGCACTGTCGGGGTCCTCCTCGGTGCCGAGCACCCGGCGCTGCCACAGAGTGTAGTCGGCGTACTGGACGGGGAGAGGCGCCCAGTCGGGGACCCGGCCCTCGAGCCGGGCGGCGTAGGCGGTGCCCAGGTCGCGGGCGAGGGGCGCCATGGACCAGCCGTCGCCCGCGATGTGGTGCAGGACCAGCAGCAGGACGTGCTCGTCCGGTGCGAGCGGGAAGAGGTGGGCCCGCAGGGGCAGTCCGGTACCGAGGTGGAACCCGAGGGCCGCAGCCGCCGCGAGTTCCGCGGGCAGCCGCTCCTCGTTCACCGGGGTGACGGTCAGGGCGGGGCGGGCGGTTGCGGCGTCGAGGATGACCTGGCGGGGTTCGCCGTCGGCCTCCGGGTAGACGGTGCGCAGCGACTCGTGCCGGGCCGCGAGGTCGGCCAGGGCGTCGGCGAGCGCCGCGCGGTCCAGGTCGCCGGTGATCCGCAGCGTGGCCTGGATGTTGTAGGCGGCGCCGCCGTCCTCCAACCGGTTGAGGAACCAGAGCCGTCGCTGGCCGTGGGAGAGGGGCAGGTCCGTGGGCCGGTCGGCGGCGGCGAGTGCCGGGCGGGCCCGGTCGCCGTCGGCGAGGCGGGCGGCGAGCGCCTGGACGGTGGGTGCCTCGAACACGGCGCGGACGGGGAGTTCGACGCCGAGCCTCGCGCGGACGCCGTTGGTCAGGCGGGTGGCGAGCAGCGAATGGCCGCCCAGGTCGAAGAAGTTGTCCTCGACCCCGGCGGACGGTACGCCGAGGACCTCGGCGAACAGGCCGCGCAGGATCTCTTCCTGCGGGGTGCGCGGCCCGCGGCCGGTGCCCGTGGCGGCGGCCAGGTCGGGTGCGGGCAGGGCCCTGCGGTCGAGCTTGCCGTTGGGGGTCAGGGGCAGTGCGTCCAGTCCGACGATCGCGGACGGCACCATGTACGTGGGAAGCCGTTCGGCGAGGTGGGCGCGGAGCGGGGCGGTGTCCGCGGCGTCGTGGCCGGGGGCGGGCACCGTGTAGGCGACGAGGCGTTTATCGCCTGCTTGGTCCTCCTGCACGACGACCGCTGCCCGGGCAACCGCCGGGTGCTGGTTCAACGCTGCCTCGATCTCGCCGAGCTCGATGCGGAAGCCGCGGATCTTGACCTGGTGGTCGACCCGGTCGAGGAACTCCAGGTTCCCGTCGGCCCTCCGGCGGACGAGGTCGCCGGTTCGGTACATGCGGCCGCCCGCCGGACCGAAGGGGTCGGCGACGAAGCGCTGGGCGGTGAGCGCGGGCCGGTTGAGGTAGCCGCGGGCCACGCCCGCGCCGGCGAGGTAGAGCTCTCCCGCAACTCCGGCGGGTACCGGCCGCAACGCGCTGTCGAGCACGTACGCCCGGGTGTTGGCGAGCGGCCGACCGATGGGCGGGCGGTCGGCGCTCTCCTCGTCCAGGTGCGCCGCCGTGGACCAGATGGTCGTCTCTGTGGGTCCGTACACATTGGTGACCTCGCGCGCGGAGTCACGCAGCGCGATCGCCAGCGGCTGGGGCAGCGCCTCACCGCCCACGAGGGCCCTCAGCTGCCGGGGGTCCGCGGGGTGTCCCGAGGCCAGCAGACTCTGCCACAGCGCGGGCGTCGCCTGCATCACGGTGGCGCCCGAGGCGGAGATGAGCTTACCCAGGGCGCTCGGGTCCTGGCTCGTCTCCTTCGAGGCGAGCACGACCCGTCCGCCGCTGATGAGCGGAAGCAGCAATTCGAGGTTGGCGATGTCGAAGCCGAACGTCGTCACCGCGAGCAGACGGTCCTCGGGACCGAAGGAAAGCCGGTCCCGGAAGTCCGAGAGCAGATTGACGAGGTTCTCGCCGGTGACGACTGTGCCCTTGGGATCCCCGGTGGATCCGGATGTGTAGATGATGTAAGCGGGATTGCGGGAATGGGCCCAATTGCTCTGCTCGAGCGGCATACTTCAAATCCTCGTCGCGATGCGATGCGATGTTTTGCCCGGCCGACGGCTCGCTGGTTCAGCGGCGGGTGAAAAGGGTGGCCGGGAGCCGTACGGGGCCCAGCACGCCAATCGATTCGTGGAACTCCACGGATTCGTCCCGGGAAATGTCGATGCGCTCGAAACGCCGCAGCAGAGTCTCCACGGCGATACGGGCCTCCAGCCGGGCCAGTGGCGCGCCCAGGCAGTAGTGGATTCCCTTTCCGAACGCCAGGTGGCGTCCGGCATTACGGTGGATGTCGAACCGGTCGGGATTCTCGAAACGCAGCGGGTCGCGGTGAGCGGAGGCCAGCCACACGCAGACCATGGAACCGGCGGGAACGGTACGCCCACCCAGGTCCGCGTCACGGGTGGTGAGGCGCTGGTCGCGGACCAGCGGGGGCCGCCAGCGCAGCACTTCCTCGATGGCCCCGGGCAGCAGCTCCGGGTCGCTCCGCACCTCCGCCAGCGCGGCCGGGTGCTCATCGAGGGCCATCACGGTGTTCGCGGTCAGCACGGACGCGGGCAGGTATCCGGCGATGAGGAACATGCCGATGACGCCGACGATCTCCTCGTCGTCCAGCGTCTGGCCGTCGACCTCCGTGGTGGCGAGCCGACTGGTGAGGTCGTCCTGGGGCCGGACGCGACGCTCGGCGATGTGGTGGACGAGGTACTCGCCGGCCCTCCGCACGAGGTCCGCCACATTCTGCATGGCGGTCTCGTCGGCGACGCTCAGCTCACCCGCGGGACGTGATCCGAGCAGGGCTTTCGCCCATTCCGCGATCATCGGGTGGTCACTCTCGGGGATGCCGAAAAGCTCGGCGATGACGATCGCACTGAGCGGGCCGGCGAACTCGTCGACCAGGTCGCAGGAGGTCTTGTCGCCGCGCTCCGCGACGATGTCGTCCAGGAGCCGCTCGGCGAGCCGGCCGATGCGCGGCTCCAAGGCCACGGTGACTCGTGGGGAGAACGCCTGGCTGACGAGACCGCGCAGTTGGGTGTGGTCCGGCGGGTCGATCCCGACGAAGTTGCCCCGGGCCGCCCGCGCGAGCTGGCGCTGGTCCTCGGGGATGAAGTGGTTCATGTCGCTGGAGTAGGTCCGGTGGTCGCCCAGGACGTGCACGGCCTCGTCGTAGCGGAAGACTTCCCAGACCCCCGGCTCGCGGCTCTCACCGATCGCCTCGGTCCCGCGCCTGCCGTCCAGGTACGTGAAGAATTCTTCGATACGCCGGTCGAAAGGCAGGCGCGTGAGCGCAGTTAAGTCGGTCAACGAAAACCCCTATGAAAGCGCGCGCCTGACGGGCGCTATCAACGACGGCACGAAAAAGGGGTTCTCCAGCTGATGCATCCCCAATACGCCCGTCCAACTCTTCCAGTTTCCATAATGACGGAACGTCACCGACGCTACCTTGATCGATTTTGAGCTGTCAAGGGCGATTTTCGTTCACCCAGTGACCACTGACGACACGGTCCGGGCCGCCAGCGGTTACGGTACAAACCGTGACGCAAGTGATCATGCTCACGGGCGCGGGGATGGCAAGAAAGCCTCTGGCGTGCACAGCCGAGCCGTGTATTGTCGCCAGAGCGCTTGAACACGCTCGGCGGCTCACGGGGGGGGCAGCGGGTCGTAATCGCTTTGCAGCGCTCGGGATTTTGCCTGTGCGCTTCTCTTGCCTTCCGCGGTCACTGGCGTGGCGCCACATCCTCCACCTATTCATTCTGAATGGTCGGCGCCGTTTCCGGCTTCCCTGCGTCATGGAACCGGCGGGCCGGCAGCGACCGCTAAGGAACGATCATGTCTGCTTCTCCGGACCGGCAGCTCGCCCTGACGTCCGCCCAGACCGGGATGTGGCTCGCGCAGCGTTTCGCCGCCGGCCGCCTCGACTACAGCATCGCCCAGTACGTCGAGATCCGGGGCACGCTGGACACCGCACTCTTCGTCCGGGCCGCGCGCCGTGCCTTCGACGAGGCCGACGCCGTCCGCGTGCGGTTCGTGGAGACGCAGGGCGATCCCGTCCAGCTCCTCGACGCGGACCGGGCGTGTGCTGTGCCCGTCCTGGACTTCACCGGCCGGCCCCGGCCGGCGGAGGCGGCGCAGCGGTGGATGGCCGAGGAGCTGGACAGGCCGCTGTCCCTGGAGGACGGCCGGGTCCTGTCGCTCGCCCTGCTCAAGGTCTCCGAGGAGACCCACTACTGGTACCTGCGGGCCCACCACGCGGTGCTCGACGGCTACAGCGGTTCGGTCCTCGTACGGCGTGCCGCCGATGTCTACCGTGCCCTGGTCGAGGGCGGGCCTGTGCCGGAGTGCCCGTACGGCACCGTCCAGGACCTGCTCGCGTACGACCGTGACTACCGCGAGTCCCCCGCCTTCGCCGCCGACCGCGCCTACTGGGCCGAGACGCTGGCGGACCATCGGGCACCTGTCTCCTTCGGCCGCGCCGGGCACGGCCGGACGCCCGGGCGGATCCGGGGGTCGGCCCCGCTGGACCAAGAGCGGATCGACGCCCTCCGGAGCGTCGCGTCAAGCTGCCGGGTGGCCCTGCCCGCCCTGTTCGTCGCGGTCGAGCTGCTGCACGTCGCCCGCCTGACCGGGGAGCGGGACATCACCCTCGGCCTGCCGGTGACGGCTCGGACCAAGACCGTGCGCGCCACTCCCGGCATGGTGTCCAACGTGGTGCCGCTGCGGCTGACGGTCGACCCGGACGAGAGTCTGTCAGGGCTGCTCGGGCGCGTCTGGAAGGCGATGCGGCTGTCCCTCGCCCACCAGCGCTACCGCTACGAGGACATCCGCCGCGACCTGCGGCTGAGCGACGCCGGCGAGCCGCTGACCGGGCCGCACGTGAACCTCCAGATCTTCGACTACGAGCTGGACTTCGCCGGTGCCCGGGCGAGCGTGCACAACCTCACCAACGGTCCCGTCGAGGACTTGGCTCTCGTCGTCTACAGCGGCACCGCGGACACCCCGTGGCGCGTCGACCTCGACGCCAACGCCGAGCTTTACGCCACCGAGGACCTGGCCGTCCATCAGGAAGCTGTCCTGCGGCTGATCGACGGCCTCGCCGGCGCGGAGGCCGACACCCCGGTCGGCACCCTCGACGTCCTCGCCCCCGAGGAGGAGCGGCGTCTCCTCACCGAGTGGAACGCCACGGCACACCGCTATCCCGACACGACCCTGCCGGAGCTGTTCGAGGCCCAGGCCGCCCGCACACCCGGCCGCGACGCGGTCCTCTACCGGGGCGAGGCACTCTCGTACGAGGAACTCGACGCCCGTGCCGACGCGCTGGCGCGCGTCCTGCGCGGGCTGGGGGCCGGCCCCGAAGGACTGGTGGCGCTCGCCGTCCCCCGCTCGCCCGAGCTGATCGTCTCGCTGCTCGCGGTGCTCAAGACCGGCGCGGCGTACCTGCCCCTCGACCCCGACTACCCGGCCGAGCGCATCGCGGCGATGCTCGCCGACGCCCGCCCGGCGGTGCTGGTCACCACCACGGCCGCCCTCGGCCGCCTGCCGACCACGGAGACCCTGACGCGGCTGCTGCTCGACGATCCCGCGACTCTGGCCGCACTGCGCGAGGCTCCCTCCCCACGCCCGGCAGGTGACGCCGCCATGCGCGTACTCCCGCAGCATCCGGCCAACGTAATCTACACCTCGGGGTCGACGGGCACCCCCAAGGGTGTCGTCAACACCCACGAGGGCCTGGTGAACCGGCTGTTGTGGATGCAGGACCGCTACGGCCTCGACGCCACGGACCGGGTCCTCCAGAAGACCTCCTGCGGCTTCGACGTCTCCGGGTGGGAGTTCTTCTGGCCGCTCGTCACCGGCGCCACCCTGGTGGTCGCCGAGCCGGAACGGCACAAGGACCCCGCGTACCTCGCGGCGCTCATCGCCGAACAGGACGTCACCACCGTGCACTTCGTCCCGTCCATGCTGAAGGGCTTCCTGGCGGAGCCGGCCGCCGCCGGATGCGTCTCCCTGCGCCGGGTGCTGTGCAGCGGCGAGGCCCTCCCGGCCGAGCTGGTGGCCCGCTTCCACGCGGTCCTCGGCTGCGAACTGCACAACCTCTACGGCCCCACGGAAGCGGCCATCGACGTCACCTCCTTCGCGTGCGACCCGGCCGACGCGTCCGGCTCCGCCCCGCCGATCGGCACCCCGATCGCCAACACTCGGGTGTACGTCCTCAACCGCGCCCTCCAGCCGGTGCCCGCGGGCGTCATGGGCGAGCTGTACCTGGCCGGCACCGGCCTGGCGCGGGGGTACCTCGACCGCGCCCCGCTCACCGCGGAACGGTTCGTGGCGTGCCCGTACGGCCCGCCGGGCTCCCGCATGTACCGCACCGGCGACCTCGCCCGCTGGGACGGGGACGGCCGGCTCGTCTACATGGGCCGCGGCGACGAACAGGTGAAGATCCGCGGTGTCCGCATCGAGCCCGCCGAGGTCGCCTCCGCCCTCGTCGGCCACCCGGACGTGGGCGAGGCGGAGGTCGTCGCCCGTGCGGACGGCCCCGGCGGCACGCACCTCGTCGGATACGTGGTGCCCGACTGGCGCTCCCTGGAGGACCGCCTGGAGCGGGGCCGGCGGGAGAAGGTCGAGCAGTGGGAACAGCTCTACCAGACCATGTACGGCAGCACGCGGGCGACCGACTTCGGCGAGGACTTCACCGGCTGGGACAGCAGCTACGACGGGACGCCCATCCCCCGCGACGACATGGAGCGGTGGCGGACGGACACGGTGGAGCGCGTCCGCGCCCTTCGCCCGCGCCACGTACTGGAGATCGGCGTCGGCAGCGGCCTGCTGCTGTCCCGGCTCGCCGACGCCACCGAGGCCTACTGGGCGACCGACTTCTCCGCCGCCGTCATCGAGCGGCTGCGCCGGCAGACGGCCGCCCGTCCCGAGCTGTGCGGCCGGGTCGAGCTGCTGGCCCGGCCGGCCCACGACCTCGACGGGCTGCCCCAAGGGTTCTTCGACACCGTCGTCATCAACTCGGTGGCGCAGTACTTCCCCAACGCCGACTACCTCACCTCCGTGCTGCGGGGCGCACTCGACCTGCTCACCCCCGGCGGCTCCCTCTTCGTCGGCGACGTGCGGAACCTGCGCCTGAAGCGCGCTCTCGACACCGCGGTGCAACTCACCCGCAGCGGCCAGGACACCGATGCCGACGCCGTCCGCCGGGCGGTGGACCAGCGGGCGGCCCAGGAGAACGAACTCCTGGTCGACCCGGAGTACTTCCACGCCCTGGCCGCGGCGGACCCCGAGCGGTTCGGCAGCGTCGACATCCGCGTGAAGACCGGCGCCTACGACAACGAGCTGGTCCGGTACCGCTACGACGTCGTCCTCCGCAAGAAGTCCGGCCGGGCACCCGTCTCCGCGGCCGGGGCACCGTGCTGGCAGTGGGGCGAGGACGTCAGCACGGTCCAGGAGCTCGCGGACCGGCTCGCCGCCGAGCGCCCGGCCGGGCTACGCGTCACCGGCGTGCCCAACGGCCGTACGGCGCACGAGGCGGCCGCCGCCCGCGCCCTGTACGCGGGCGCGCCCCTGACCGAGGTCCGCGCCGCACTGCTCCGCACCGGCGCCCCGGGCGCGACCTCGGACGCGTTGGTGGCCCTCGGCGAGCCGCTCGGGTACCAGGTGGCAGTGACCTGGTCGTCCGAGGGCGCGGAGGGCGAACTGGACGCCCTCTTCCTGCCGCCCGGCACCGATCCCCTGACCGACGTGTACCTGCCCGCGGAGGACCGGCCCGTCGGCCGCCCGCGCACCAACAACCCGGCACTCGGCCATGTGGCGGGCGAGCTGGGCGCTTCCCTGCGCGGCCACCTGCGGGACGTGCTGCCCGACTACATGGTGCCGTCGGCGGTCGTCGTCCTGGACTCGCTGCCCGTGAACGCCAACGGCAAGCTGGACCGGCGGGCCTTGCCCGCACCCGACTTCCAGGCGCAGGTGACCGGACGGGCCCCGCGCACCGCGCACGAGGAGCTGCTCTGCGGCCTGTTCGCCGAGGTCCTCGGCCTCCCGGCGGTCGGCATCGACGACAGCTTCTTCGACCTCGGCGGCGACAGCATCAGCTCCATCCAGCTCGTCAGCCGTGCCCGGCGCGCGGGCCTGGCCATCTCGCCCCGGGAGGTCTTCCGCCACAAGACAGTTCTCGCCCTGGCGGACGTCGCAACCCCCATGACCGCGGCCGTCGGCGAGCGCCCGGAGGACGGCGTGGGTGAGGTGCGGTGGACGCCGATCGTGCACCACCTGCACGAACTGGACGGTCCGGTCCGGCGCTTCCACCAGTCCTCGGTCCTCCGTGTCCCGGCCGGCCTGCGCGAGGACATGCTCATCGACGCGCTGCAGAGCGTTCTCGACCACCATGGCGCGCTGCGTCTGCGGATGGCGGGCGAGGACCGTGCATGGAGGTTCGAGGTGCCCGAGCCGGGAGCGGTTCCCGCCGGTGATCTGGTGCGCCGCGTGGACGTGTCCGGGCTGACGGGTAACGAGCGCCGGACCGTGGTGGTGGAGCGG
>NZ_JBIAZN010000038.1:0-27588 GCF_042899225.1 Streptomyces sp. NPDC000134 | reverse complement strand
CCCCGCTACGACGTCGGCAAGACCGTCAAACGCCCCGAGACCCTGAAGGCCATCGGCAAGCCCGGAAGATCTTGGTAGATAAAGAACAAGCTTAGACAGACCTTGAATGGTCAGGTCAGGGTGATGGACGGGCCGGTAGAACGCGGTTCGACCTGGCTCGAGGACGGCGTGGGGACGACGAAGCGGCTCGGGACCGGCCGTGGGGACAGGAGGTTCGGTGTGGTGGCGGTGCGGTTCGCGGTGCTCGGTGACATCGAGGTCCGGGTGGACGGCCGGCCGCTCGATATCGGGCACTTGAGGCAGCGGTCCGTGCTGGCGGCGCTGCTAGTCGACGCCAACCGCACCGTCTCGGTGGACCAACTGGCCGACCGCATCTGGGCGGACCGGCTCCCGCAGCGGTTCCGCTCCACGCTCTACAGCTACCTGTCCCGCTTGCGGCAGGCCCTTGACCGGGGCGACGGCACTGGGGCACGTATCGGGAAGGAACCGGGGGGCTACCAGCTCAGCGTCGACACCTCAGCAGTGGACCTGCACCGGTTCAGGGACCTGGTGGCACAGGCCAGGACTGCCGAGGACGGCGAGCGCGCCGTGGCCCTGTTCGAGGAAGCGCTCGACCTCTGGCGGGCCGAGCCGTTCGCCCCCCTGGACACACCCTGGTTCAGCGCGCTGCGCGAAACCCTCGCCCGTGAACGGCTCGCGGCCGAGCTGGACCGCAACGACCTCGCGCTGCGCCAAGGCCGACATGGCGACTTACTGGCCGAGCTGATCACGAGGGCCGGGACGCACCCGATGGACGAGCGGCTGGCCGGTCAGCTGATACTTGCCCTGTACCGATCCGGGCGGGCGGCCGAAGCCCTGGGGCACTACCGGCGCACCCGGGAACGGCTGGCCGAAGAGCTCGGCGTGGATCCTGGGGCGCCTTTGCAGGAACTGCACCAGCGGATCCTCACGAATGACCCCTCGCTGGCGCCACCACCCGCCCCGGCGGCGGTCGTCTCCCCGCCGCCCGTGCCCCGCCAACTGCCCGCACCGCCGGGGGTGTTCACCGGCCGCGACAAGGAGCTGGAGCAGCTCACCGAAGCCCTGGACGCCTCCGCAGGTACCGCTGGCGGCTCGGGCGGGACCGTGGTGATCTCGGCGATCGGCGGCATCGGCGGCATCGGCAAGACCTGGCTGGCCGTGCGCTGGGCGCACGAGAACGCGTACCGGTTCCCGGACGGGCAGTTGTACGTGAACCTGCGTGGGTTCGACCCAGTCGAGCCGCCGATGCCCACCGCCCTCGCGGTGCGCGCCTTCCTCGATGCGCTGCACGCCGACCCGGACAGCATCCCGACGGACCCGGACGCACAGACCGCGCGGTACCGGAGCCTGGTCGCCGGGCGGCGCATGCTGATCCTCCTGGACAACGCCCGTGACACCGACCAGGTCCGTCCCCTGCTGCCGGGCACCCCTTCGTGCACCGTTCTGATCACCAGCCGCAACCGTCTGACCGCACTAGTGGCAACGCACGCCGCCCAGATGCTGCCCCTCGACGTCCTCGGCCGGGACGAGGCGCGCGACCTGTTGGTCAGCCACCTCGGCGCACCCCGGATCGCAGCCGAACCCGAGGCGGCGGCCGCCCTGATGGACCACTGCGCGGGGCTGCCGCTGGCCCTGGGCATCGTAGCCGCCCGCGCCGCCACCCACCCGGACTTCCCGCTAGCCGTCCTGGCCACGGAACTGACCCAGGCCGCCGACCGCCTCGACGCGCTGGACATCGGCGATCTCACCGCCAGCCTCCGCGCGGCCTTCGCCGCCTCCCACCGCGCGCTCACCTCGCCGGCCGGCACTCTGTTCGTCCTCCTCGGCCTGGCCCCCGGCCCGGACATCAGCCTGGCCGCGGCGGCGAGCCTCGCCGCGCTGTCCCCGGCCCGAGCCCGGGTTCTGCTGATGGAGCTGGAATCAGCCCACCTGGTGCGGCAGAACTGCCCAGGCCGCTACCGGATGCATGACCTGGTCCGTCTGTACTCCGCCGAACTCGCCCACCAGCAGCCCAGCCAGGACCAAGAGGCCGCCCTGACCCGGCTCGTCGAGTTCCATGTGCACACCGCCTACGCAGCCAACCGGCTCTTGGACGGCCCGAACACGCCGTTCGCCTTCCGGCTGGAGCCGCCGGCATCCGGATGCGGCCCGCTGAGCCCGGCGGACACCATGGCCGCGCTCCGGTGGTTCGACGAGGAACACGCATGCCTCCTCGCCATCCAGTCCCTCGCCCTGGCCACCGGCCGTCACACCCAGGTGTGGCAACTGGCCTGGTCCCTTATCGCGTACCACCAAGGCGGCTACCACCTGACGGAGTACCTCACCGTCTGGCGGGTCGCCCTGACCGCAGCCGAACGCGACGGCGGCCTCCCCGCACCCAGAGCCCTGGCCCACTGGCGCTACGGCCACGCCTGCTCCCTGACAGGCGACTACGGCGAGGCCCTGGACCAGCTTGCCCTCGCCCTGACCCTGGCCGAACGCACCAACGACACTGCAGGTCAGGCACACATCTGCCGTACCCTCGGCCGGGTCTGGGAACAGTACGGCGACGACGAGCGCGCGCTGGAATACGCACTTCGCGCCCTCGCCCTCTACCAGCAGCTGGACAACCCCGTCTGGCAGGCCAACCAGCTCAACGCCGTCGGCTGGATGCACGCCCAGCTCGGCCGCCATCCGCAGGCGCGTACCTACTGCGAGCAGGCGCTGCGTCTCTACCGCGCACACGGCCGTCCCGCCGACGCCGCCTCCACCCTCGACAGCCTCGGCTACATCGCCCACCACACCGGCCGGCACACGCAGGCCCTGGAGTACTACCAGCAGGCCCTGGCGCTCTTCCGTGAGCACGCGGACTCCTCGAACGAGGCAGACACCCTCGCGAACCTGGCCGAGACCCACCACGACATGGGCCGCCCCGATCTCGCCCGCGAAGCCTGGCAGCAGGCCTTGACGCTGTACCAGGCCCAGAACCGCACCACGCAGGCCGAACAGGTACTGGCCCAACTGCGCGCCTAGCCAGGAGGCAGAGGGCTCGGCTGAGGTTGATCCCCGGGAGCGGATACCGGTTTTCATGCGATGAGTGACAGCGTACGTGTCGTGATCAGTTGTTGTTCGAACTCGGCTGGTGTGAGGTAGCCGAGGGCGCAGTGGCGACGGCGCCGGTTGTAGTACGACAGCCAGCGGAACAGCTCGAGCCGGGTCTGGGCCTTCGAGGTCCAGCGGCACCTGTGGAGCAACTCGCGCTTGAGGTCTTGGAAGAACGACTCGGCGAGGGCGTTGTCGCAGCTCGAGCCGGTCCGGCCCATGCTGCACCGGATACCGTGCCGACGGCAGACGTCGACGAAGGCGGCCGCGCTGTATTGGGCGCCCCTGTCGGTGGGGAAACGACGCCGTTCACCTGGCTGCCGCGGGCGGCCACGGCCATCTCGATCGCGTCGGTGACCAGCGAGGTGCGCAGGTGGTCGGCGATCGGCCGGCCCGCCACCCGCCGCGGACAAATGTCGGTCACCGTGGCGGAGTAGAGCCACGTCGTGCCGACAGGTATGCAGGTGATGTCGCCCGCACCACCTGGTGTTCAGCCTGTCGGCGGTGAAGTCGCGCATCACCGGGTCCGGCACGGGCGGCGCGGCCCTGTCGGTGATCGTCGTCCGCTTCTTCTTCCGTAGATGCCGGCCGACGATGTGGTTGACCCGCATCAGCCGGGTCACGCGCTTGCGGTCGATCCGGTGTCCACGGGCACGAAGCCCGGCATGGACGCGCGGGGCACCACAGACGCCATGGTGCTCGGCGTGGATGGCGCGTATCTCGGCCACTGTCCGCTTCTCCCCGGCCTGGCGCCCGGCGCGGGCCTGCTCGGTGGCCAGGTGGCGGCAGCAGCCGGCGCGGGACACACCGAGCACCCGGCAGATCCGCTTGACGCCGAAGTCGGCACGGTTGTCGGAGATGAAGTCCCAGCGGCAGGGTGTCACCTCACCTCCCGAGCGAAACAGGTGGCTGCCCGGCGCAGGATCCCGCGCTCCAGGCGCCACTCCTTCTCGGCCTTGAGCAGCCGGACGTTCTCCGCCCGCAGCCGGGCCGGCTCCTCCGCCTCGCCGCCCGTGTCACGGCATCCGGGCACGGCCTGGATCTCGTCCTCACGCACCCACGTCCGCAACGACTCGGCAGTGATGCCGAGACCCGCAGTCACCGCCGCGTACGTCCGCTTGCCCGCTGCAGCACGGCAGAGCCCAACGGCGTCTTTCCGGAACTCCTCCGGGTACGGAGACCTGCGTCCCACCTGAACATCCCTCCCCGGACCATCAAGATCCATTGCCAGGGTGTTCACTCCAAAGGATCAGCCTCACACAGCGCCGTGAACCGACGCCGCTGACTCGTTCGCTTCGCGCAGCGACGTCCGGGTCATTGTCACGTCGACGCCCGCAGGGCCCGGCGGATGCGGCCCCTGCGGGCGTCGAAGCGCAGATCAGGTCGACGGCCGCGTGGCACCGCAGGTCAACTCCAGATGTCGCACCTGCGATCCGTGTTCGCATCGCTGGTGCACGCCCTCATCCAGACGTCACTGGTGGCGAAGGTGAAGGTCGTCCAGTCGGTGTGACTGTTGCCTGCACCAAGCACTTCGTCGAACTTCCGGGCGCCGTCCTGAGGGGTGGAGATCCACGCCTCGGCGCGCCGACCGTCAGCGAGCGTGTCCTTCAGCGTGTAGTTGATCCCGGTGCCGCCCGAGTCCCAGCACATCCTGAACGAAAGGGACGCACCACCGACCGCACTGGTGTTAGACCGGCACTGCTCCTGTGCCTGCGCCGGTGTCACCCCGGCCAGTGCCACCGAGGCGAGCGCGCCCGCCAGGACGATACCCCGACCACGGGGACTCGGTGTACCACGTCGGTACATCGGTACCTTCCTTTCCGGCCTGTGCCCTTGTCAGTCCTGGTAGAAGGTGGTCCAGATGCCGCAGTCGTAGTCGACGCCGCCCTCGGTGAGGCATTCCTTGACCTCGAACTTGTAGGCGCTCGCCGCGTAGTTCCAGGTCGTGCTCTGCACGTCGTTCAGGCCCGACGCGCTCAGATTCTCCTCCCTGACCCCGCCATCGGCGTACGTCGTGCGGATCCGCACGCGGGCGCCGTGGCTGTCCGACTTGGTGTCCTTGATGTTGACGTTGAGGATGTACCGCTCACCCTCCTCGATCGTGCCCCAGGCGTGAGCACCGACCACGTCCGCGGACGTGTACTGGGCCGTCCAGCCGGTGGCCGCATTCGCCGTACCACCCAGGATGCTCACCATCAGCGCGGCGCCCGCGGCGACGACGCCGGCGGTCCGTGCCGCGTTCTTGCAACTGTCACTTACTCGATTGAACATGTTGCCTCCCTCGATCCGTTTTCCGGTTCTGAGCGACTCCGGCACGACCCTCGTACTGCCACGACAACTCCGGAGCGGCGAGAGCCACTCTGCTCGGCCGGGCTGCAAGAAACCTTGGACGAACCTTGAACACCCGCTCCGGCCACCGAGCCGCCCCGCCAACAGCCCTCGCCGTCCCGCGGGGTGGGCATGATGACGCCAGGCAGGTCGCAGTCCCGTACGGCGCCCCCGGCCCAGACGACGTACGCCCAGGCCGGCCGATGATGCCCAGAGCTCGCCGACGCCCATGCCCAGGCCAGGCGCCCGCGGACGGTGCAGCCGTGCTCGGCCAGGAGGGGCTGGACTTGGTGAACGGCCCTGGTGAGAGTGCTGGTGTTGACTCCGAAGAGCTGGGTAGGTGTTTTCGAACCCGGATCGCTGGGCCATCCCGAAGGCCATGCTTGTTCCGTTGTGCTTACCGCGACTGGCCGACGAATTTGGTTGCGGCGGACCGGTGAGCCCGGTGAGGTATCTCCATGGACGGGGCTACTGGGCAGGCGCGACGGGCGAGGGCGGGAAGAGCCGGTTCGGTCACGGGGCAACCGGCTCCATGGCACTCGCTGGCAGTGCTCATGGCCCTGATGCTGGCGGCCTTCACGTTCAACACTGCAGAGAACCTGCCGGTCGGCCTCTTGGAGCTGATCTCCGAGAGCGTTCGGGTGTCCCTGTCAGCCGTCGGTCTCCTGGTCACCGGTTATGGCGTGACGGTGGCCGTCGCGTCTGTTCCACTCGCCCACTTCGTGCGGGCTGTGCCCCGACGTCATGTGCTCACGGGGCTGCTGGCCGCTCTTGTCGTGTCCAGCCTGGTTGCGGCGCTGTCGACCTCCTACTGGCTGCTTCTTGCGGCGCGGCTGCTGACCGCGCTTGCCCAGGCGCTGTTCTGGGCGGTGATGGGGCCGGTGTGGCGTAGCTGTTGCGGCTTCTTAATGATCTTGATTGTGGCCTGCTGTTGCTCAGCTGTACTGAGCGGCATTTCTGTTCCTGTGGTGAGGCTGACGTGATGCCAGAGCGTGGGTGACCGCTGGCACATGGGCTGAGCTGGCCTTTTTGTGCTGCTCAGTGAGCTGAGTGTGGTGTCAGTTTTTGCGCAGGGTGGTTGGCGCGCCTGTAGGTACGGGGAGTTGTCGGGCGATGTGTCGGGGCCGCGTCGGGGCGTTCAGCGGGTGGTGAGGCGTTGCCAGAGCAGGTCGTGGTCGGCGGGTGCGAGGCGGGGCAGGTGCAGGCGGCTGGCCAGGTCGTGGAGGAAGGCGCTCTGCTCTGTGCGTGTCAGGGGGTGCGGGGGCAGGCGGTCGAGGGCCGCGGCGAGGGTGAGGGTCTCGGGGTAGGTGATCAGGTTGCGGCAGGTCAGGGCGGGGGAGGCGGGGCCTGGGGGGATGTGGGGGTTGGCGGTGGTGAGCCGGCCCAGGCGTGTGTGCCAGCGTTCGTGCAGGTGTTGGTGGTGGTCGTACCAGCGTGTGGTGATCGTCGATGCCCAGGTCAGGGAGGTCGCTGTGGGGCGGCGGCGGGCGCGGAGATGGGTCCGTGTGAGTTCGGGGACGGGGCGGATGTCGAGGGGCGCGGGGTGTCTGGGGTCGCTGGCGGCCTGCTGGTGGCGGGTGCAGATCATGATTCTGGGCAGGTCGGGTGCCGGGTGGATCCATGCGGGGACGGTCTGGTGGGGGCTGCGGCGGATGGTGCAGGCGGTGCATGCCGGCAGTGGCTGCAGCGCGGGCGGGGCGGGCTGCCAGCGGGCGGTGGCGGCGTGGGTTGTGCCGATGGCGGCGGGTGGGGGCCGGCGGGGCAGGGCGCGGGCGAGGTGTGTGGGCGGGATGCGGGTGAAGTGGGACAGGCGGCGGGTGGCTTCGTTGCTGAGGTGGATTTCGGTGGCGGGCGGGCCCGTTGAGGCGCCGGTGGCGGTGATGTGCAGGCCGTCGAGGAGTTGGGCGGGGGTGATTTGGTAGGCGGTTGCGAGGCGGGTGAGGTAGGAGGCGGCGCTCTCGCGAGGCAGTGGCCGTACGCGCAGTGCGCCGGGCGGGGTGGGCCACATGGTGCGGGCTCGCACGGCGGGGCGGGTCGCGGTGGGGGCGGTCACCGGTTGCCGGGCCGGGCGCGGCGGTGGGTGCGGGGCCGGTAGTGCTCCTCGGCGAGGTGGTCCAGCGCGATGGAGTCCAGCAGCTCTTTGGTAATGCGTTCTTGGCCGTCGAGGATGGCTTCGATGGCGGCTTGCCGGATCAGGCGGGCCAGGCTGCCGATCCGTCCGGCGGTCCGTTCGTGGAGGTAGGGCGCGAGTCTGGGCAGGCTGCCCGGCCGGTGCGCGGTGAGGTCGAGGGCTTGTTCCAGGGCGGTGATCAGTTCACGGAACGGTTCGCGGTCGCCGGCGCGGGCGGGCAGTGCCCCGCAGTCGATCAGGGAGGCCCGTCCGGCGAGTTGCGCTCCGCGCACGCCGGTGAACACGGCGCTGGCGGTGACGTCGATGCCGGCGTAGACGAACGTCGCGGGCACGCGTTCGGTGAGGTCTTTGAGCCAGTCGGCGGCTTCCGCGCCGGTGGACGTGCGGGGGTTGAGCCGGTGGATCTCGTCGATCAGCACGAGCTTGATGCCGGCCGCGGTGTAGGTGTGGCAGACGGCGGTGGTGATCTGCGCGGTGGTCATGCGGGCGGCCACGGGGATGCCGAGGTAGCGGGCGAACTCCCCGGCCAGGGTCTTGGCGGTGGCGCCGGGCGGCACCAGCACATACGCGACGGGCACACTGTCGTCGCCCGGGGCGGCGCGGCGTGTGTGGGCGAGGTGGCAGGTCCGGCCGACCTGCAGCAGTGCGGTGGTCTTGCCGGTGGTGGCCGGCCCGGTGACGATCAGGCTGGGGCGTGCGGTGACGTGTTGATGCCGGCCGAGGATCATCAGCGTGCGGACCTGGCGTGCCAGGGTCTCGATGGCCGGGGTGCGCACGGTGACGAACTGGGAGTGGTAGGCGAGGCGTTCCTCCACCGGTCGTGGTGCCTGGCCCGGCTTTGGTGGTGTGGGGGGTGCGGTGTGGGCGAAGCGGGCGAAGGCGTCGAACGTCGTCACCGTCCCCGCGGCTGCCTCTCCGTCATCGGGGGCGGGGGGATCGGTGCGGGTCACCACAGTTCGGCCTCCTGGTCGGCGTCGTACAGCGTGAGTGCGCCGGTCACCGGCGCGCCGACGTCGGCATGGGCCTCGGCCTGGGCTCGGGCTTCCAGCGCGTCGAGGCTGTCCTCGGCCTCGGGGCGGCTCCCCGCTGGTTGATCGCCCGTTGCGTGGAGGGCTGCCTTTGCGGTGTGGGTGCCCGGCGTCGTCCTGGGCGGTGCCGGTTGTGCCGCGGTGGTGGGCCGGGCGCGGCGCAGGACCTGGTCGGCGGCCTCGGCTAGGTCGGCCTCGTGGCGCTCGCGGTCGACGCGCCGGTTCACAGCGGCGCGGATGTGGCGCCAGGCGGTCTCGCCCATGGGGGCGTGGACGTGGTCGCGGTGGATCCACGGGATCTCGTGCAGGTGTCCGTCGGGCAGGCGGATGTAGATCTGTCGCACGTCGTGCGGGTTCAGGTGGACCTCCCACCCGCCTCCGGGCCCGGTGGGGGAGGGTCGGCCGCGGTGCTCATTCAGGCAGGCGTCGTCGTAGGTGCGGTAGTTGATGCGGATGCCGCGGCCGGTTATGGGGTGGAAGCGCACGGGCAGCAGTTCCAGGTAGTCGGCGCCGGCCAGCGGCAGCGGCACGTACCCGGACGCGCCCAGCAGTGCGCCCCACATCTCGTTCGGGGTGAGGGCCTTCTTGGGCAGGACCGGGTGGCGCAGGCCCTCGTGTGGGCGGTGCTGCCAGCGGGCGGTGATCCATTCGTCCAGCAGCTCCTGCAACTGGACCACGGTGAACTGCGCTTCGTCCTCCACTGCCTCGCCGCGTTCGAGGATGTGGGAGCCGGTGTAGCCGGCGATGTGCTGGGCGACGAGCGTGTTGATACTGCCGAAGGTCCGCTCGACGGCGCCCTTGGCGGCAGGGGAACGCGGTGGCGCGGGCTGCACGCTCACCCCCAGGGTCTCGCAGGCGGCCAGGAAAGCTGCGGAGACGAAGATGGTCCCGCGGTCGATGACGATCGTCTCCGGCACCACCACCGGCCGCGCTGCCGCCTGTTCCAGCCGGTCGTCCAGGGCGAGGAGCCGGTCGTAGGGGACGGCGGCGTGGGACAGGCGCAGGTGGTCGGGCCAGCCGGGCCGTGCGGGATGGGGCACGGCCATCTCCGCCAGCAGCAGCGCCGCGTCCACGGCCTTGGTGCCCTCCTCACGCAGCACAGCCGCCACTACCGAGCGGGTCGCCACATCGAGAGCGAGCGTCAGCTCCGGGCGCACCGGCTTCCCGTCCTCGCCGACGGCCATCACGTCCAGCCGGGTGGTGTCGACCTGCACCAGCTCGCCCGGCCGCAGCGCCACCGTCGGCGTGTACGGCCGCACCGGCGTGGTGGTGGCGGTGCGGGCGGGCCGTCCGGGATGCTCCAGAGGATCGGCGAGCACGCGCACCAGCCGGTTGAACGTCGACGGCGCAGGCAACTCGACCGCGCCCGGCCCGTGCGTGTCGGCCAGGATCTGCCCGGTCAGCTCCCGCAGCCCCTTCAGCGTGCCCTTCGAGCGGCCGCGCTGGCGGCGCAGCGCCTCCAGCACGGCGGCCACCACCCGCTCATCGGCCCGTCCTGTCGCACGCGAGGGTTTGCGGCGGGGGATCAGCCCGAGCAGGCCGCTCGCGTGGTAGCGGGCGCGCATGCGGCGCACGGTGGCCCGGCTGACCTGGGGCCAGCCCAGCCGGGCGAGTTCGTCGGCCTTGGCCTGTTCCCGCTCGGCCATCGACCGCCGGGCCGGGTCGTATTCGGGCCGCGGCACGCCGCCGCTTGCCGGCCCGCCGGGCAGCCCGGTCTCGACCTCGCGGATGTGCCGCTGCCAGGCCAGGGCCCGCTCGCGCTCCCGCTCGGGCACCGACTCCAGCAGCCCCCATGACGGCACCGCGGCGGCGGGGGAGTCCACCACGGCGAAGGAGGGGTCGGCGAACAGGAAGGAGGCAAGCACGGAGGCGGTCTGCCCGTGCTCGTCGACGAGACGCACCGACGCCCCGGCCACGGCGGCCACCTGCCAGGCGCGGCCCTCGAACGTCACGTACGCCCCGAGCTTGACCTGCCGGTGGCGGGCTGCGGCAACCGGGCGGCCGCCGTGTGCGCTCACCACAGTTCGGCCTCCGCCTGCGGGTCGTACACCCCAAACCCGCCGGTATCCCGGGCAATGCGGTCGTCGGCACCGCCGCCGTCAGCGTCGTGCACCATCATCATGCCGTCGGCGATCCCTTCCACGGCCGCGACGTCTGCACTGCGCCCTGTCTCGCCGGAGCCGTCGGTCGTCTCGCTGCCCGGCGGTGCGCCCGCGCCGCGGCGCGTAAGGACGCTGCTGGTGCGACGCCGGACTGTCTCGTCGAACGGGCGCAGGGTGTGCTCGCCGTCGGCCCACCCGATCGCGTGGAGCAGGCCGTCGGGCAGCCGGACGAAGACCTGCCGCGGGTCGTGGGGGTGGTGGTGGACCTCCCACCGTCGGCCGCGGCCGCGGTGTTCGTCCAGACACGCATCGTCGTAGCGGCGCCCGCCCAGCCGGATCCCGGAATCGGTGAGGGCGCACCGGGCTGCTGGCAGCAGTTCGCCGTAGTGCTGCCCGGCCAGCGGAAGCGGCACCGTCCCGGCCACGCCCAGCAGCACCTCCCACATCTCCTGGGGGGCGAGCCCCGCCCGGGGCAGCAGCGGATGGCGCAGCTGCTCCTGGGGCCGCTGGTGCCACCTGACGGTGATCCATTCGTCCAGCAGGTCCTGCAGCTGCGGCATGCTCCAGTACGCCCCGGCGGCCTCTCCTGCTGCGCATGCTTCTTCCGCCGCGGTGGCGTGCCGCCCGAACAGGCCGGCGAGGACCTCCAGCGTGTACGCGGCGCCGCGGCGGGCGCCCGCTGTCCGGGACGGGGCCGGCTCCAGGCTGATGCCCAGGCCCTCGCACACGGCCAGGACAGCGGGGGTGACGGCGGCCGTGGACGGGGCGACGACGAGTGTCTCGGGCACGGCCGCAGGACGCGCCGCGGTGGCCTCGATCCGTGCGGGCAGTGACACCAGCCGCCGGACAGGCCCGCCCGCATGGGCCTGCTCCAGCAGGGCCGGCCAGCCCGGGCGCTGCGGCCTGGGCACGGCCATCTCGGCCAGCAGCACCGACAACGAAACCGGCCCGTCCTGGGGCGGGTGCAGCACGGCGGCCAGCACGCAGCCGCTCGCCGCGTCCAGTGCCGCCGTCACCGCCACCGGCACCACACCCCCGTCCTCGCCCACCGCCCGCAGACCCAGGCGGACGGTGGCGACGTGGACCCGCTCGGCAGGCCGCAGCGCAGGCGGCGGGCCGCCCGGGCGGGCTGTGCCGGTGGCGGTGCGCGCCGCACTGCCTGGCGGCTCGGCCGGATCCGCCAGCGCCTTCACCAGCCGGTACAGCGAAGAGCGGCCGGGCAGCTTCACCCGGGCCGGACCGTAGGTGTCCGCCACGATCTGCTCGGCCAGCTCGATGATCTGCAGGGTAGTGGTCTTCGACCGGCCGCGGCGTCGGCGCAGGGCCTCCAGTACGGCGGCCACCACCCGCTCGTCGGTACGCCCGGCGGGGGAGGAGGTGCGCAGGTGGCGCTTGTCGACCAGCCCCCACAGCCCCTGCCGCTGGTAGACCAGCCGCATCCGCTGCACCGTGGTCCGGCTGGCCCTGGTCCAGCCCAGCGCGGCCAGTTCACGCGCCTTGGCCTCTTCCCGCTCGGCGAGGGTGAAGCGCTGCGGGTCGTATTCGGGACGGGGCGCGCCGCCGCCTGCCGGGCCGCCGGGCAGCCCGGTCTCGACCTCGCGGATGTGCCGCAGCCAGGCCAGGGCCCGCTCCTGCGCGGCCAGCGGCACCGTCTCCCACAGCGCCGGGGCCGGCGGCTCCGCAGCCGCGGGACCGGTCACCGAGAAGCCGGACGCGGACACCAGATGGGCGGCCAGCACACACCCGGTTGCCCCGTCCCCGGCGACGAGGTGCACCCGCCCGTCGACCAGGCCGGTCACCTGCCAGGCACGGCCCTCGAACGTGACCTGAGCGCCCACCTCAACACACCGCCCACCAGAAGCGGCCACCACGCGCTTGCTCAACTCTCCTGCTGCTCCCGCCGCTTCCCGTCGCCTGCGGTAGGGCCGGGCGTCACGAGGGTGTGCTCGCCCAGCGGCCGTGTCAGGTCCGCGGCCAGCCGCCCGTGCCACAGCGCGTGATAGAGCACCGGCAGCGCGGTGAGGACCTCGCCCGCCGCCGCGGCCCCGGCCATCAGCGGCCGTTCGGCGGCGAACGCCTCCAACACCGCTTGCTCGAGCTGGCCGGCATCGCGGTGGCGCGGATGGCGGTAGCCGGCCAGCCACCGCACATTCGCCGCCACCGCTTTGTCCGGCGGCACCAGGCGCCGGTAGGTGAACCCGACCGCCGCACACGCTCAAGCACCGCGGCAGCGCGCTCGGCCCGGCCCCCGGCAGGAGCCGTCGCGGCGGGACAGTCGGCGAGCAGCGCGCGGCCGTCGGCGTAGCGGGCGAACAGCTGCGGCACCCACGTCAGCACCCGCCCGCTGCCCGGATCGCGCCAGATCAGCCGCACCGGCCGCGCCGACAGGCCCACCACGTGCGGATCGCGGTCCAGGACCATCATCTGCGTGCACATCGCCTGCGAACCGTGCATCACATGCCGTCCGGTTGTGGCCGACCACCACCAGCCCGGCGCCCACCGCCGCCCCGGCACCACCGGGAACGCCGCCACGGGCGTCATCTGCTCGAACCGCACCGCTACGGCGGCCTCCACCCAGCGGCGCTGCACGAGCGTGCCGTCCACCCCGGTGAACTCCGCCTCCACCGTCCTCGGTTCCGGTACCCGGTAGACGCTGCCGGCGACGGCGGGTAAGCCGCCCGGCGCGCCGTCCTGGCTGCTGTCGGTGATCACGTACTCCAGACAACGTCATACCGGTCGCGCCGCGCAGGCGAACCGGGCGGTAACCAGGACACGTTCTTCTCGGCTCCCGGCCCCTCGCCATGAGCGTGCGCGCCCACGGTGCCGCCTGGTGCCGCCCGTGTCAGTGCGGGTCTCTGCACCTTCCCGCCCGCCCCGCGAGCAATATGCGCGCCACGCGGGGCGGCTCTCCGCTGCACAATGAGGATCTTCAGCCACCCGGAAGGAAGGCGTGCCGCCGATGCCGCCAACGCGCATCCCTGTGGTCGCAGTGGACACCACGGAGTTCTTCACCGACCTCACCCTTTCGAAGAGCGCGTGGTCGCAGATGCGTGTCTGGGCCCTGAAGGGACATGCCGAGCTGTGGGTCCCGGAGGCCGTGATCCAAGAGGCAACACGGCATTACAGGGGCCACCTCGATGACCATGTGAGGAAGCTGAGCGACGCCGACAACGCCCTGTACGAACTGGCCTGGGACCGGGACAGCCAGTCCTCCGTCGAGCGACGGCACGACGAAGTCGCAGCTCTTCAAAGCGGCTACGAGAAGTGGCTTCGCGCGCGGCTGGACAGGGTCGGCGCGGTCATCCTGCCCCTCCCGCGCATGTCCCACAAAGAGATCCTGGGGCGCATGCTGCGCGAGGAGAGGCCTTTCCGCGCCAAGGGCGGCGGAGGGAAGAAGGGCTCGGACGGGTACCGCGACATGCTCATCTGGGCGAGCATCGCCGAGCACGGAGCCGAACACCTCGGCCCCGAGGACACGCTGTACTTCATCACCAGCAACCACAGCGACTTCTGCGAAGACCAGAAGACCGACACGGTCGCCCGTGCCCTCCTCGCGGACCTCACCGGACAGCCCCCGCAGGACAAACAGGTGTACGCCATGGGCTTTAGCCGCCGCGGACAAGGACACGATGCACCAGGGGTATCCGCTGGGATCGTGGCTCGCACGCCAGCGCCGCAGGGCGCGCCAGAGCCCTGAGCCCACGGAGCGCTCCCGCGCACTCGACGCCATCGATCCCTGGTGGAACCCACCCTGGGGGCCATCCTGGCAGCGCACCTACGTGCAGGTTCAGCGGCTGGTGGAGAGCAAGAGCGGGCTCGATGCAGGGGGCAGATTTCCCGGAGCCGAAGCGGAACTCGCCCTGTGGCTGTCGCGACAACGCGCAGCTTATCGACGTCTGGACCCCGGCCAGCAGCGCCTGCTGGCCGACATTGGCATCACGGCCGAGGAGGCCGCGAACGTGCGGGGCGGGACCGGGGCACCCCAGGCTGTGAACGAGCAGGTTGCTGCAGCCGGTCTGTGGGCGTTGGACGGCATGACCAGCGCGCGTTCCTTCGCCACGGCACACGGGCACCTGGCAGTGCCCTCCGAGTACGTGCACGACGGATTTTCCCTGGGCCGCTGGCTGGTGGAGCAGCGCCGCCAAGACCGCCGACACGCTCAGGCCACCGGAGGCGCGTGGCCGCGTGGCGGGCTGCTGGCCGAACTCGATCCCTGGTGGAACCCGCCCTGGCCCTATCCCTGGCAGCGGCGCTACCAGCAGGCCCGTAAGCGATGGCAGAACGGACGGCTGAAGGTGCCCGGACCGCAACGCGGCAGGGACGAGGACGAGGTGACAGTGTGGCTGCGCCGTCAGTGCGCCCGGCACGACGTCCTGCAGCCCGAGCAGCAGAACCTCCTCGCGGACATCGGCGTCACATCTACCGTCGCCCGCGCCGTGACCGAAGCCGGCCAAAACCGCCCGCGTAGACGCAGGGCTCGCCCAGGCCCGGAGCTATGCCGCCGAACACGGGCACCTGGCCGTGGCCGAACGGACTCGCCACAACGACTACCCCCTGGGCAACTGGCTCCTACGCCAACGGCACCGCGTGGCTGACGGGCTCACCGATCCGGCCCGGATCGCCGCGCTGAACGCCCTCGACCCGCACTGGAACCCGCCCTGGCCCCTGGCATGGCAGCGCGCCTACCACCGGGCACGCGCCGCCACAACCAGCGGAAACCTGACCGCGGCCCAAGGCCGCTGGATCACCACCCAGACACGTCTGTGGGACAGCCTCCACCCCACCCAGCAAAAACTCCTGGCGGATCTCGGCGCCGCGCCCGTCACCGGAGCCGTGCCGACTCCCACGGCGACACGCCGCTACCCACCGGGCGGAGGCCTCCCCCACGCCGCCGCCCACGGGCACCTCGCCGTGTTCAAACAGACCCGCCATCACGGCTTCGCCCTGGGGTACTGGCTCATCCAGCAGCGGCGCAAAGCCCGTGCAGGCCTCCTGTCCGCCCGAACCCTGCAAGGACTCACGCTCCTCGGCCCCTGGTGGAACCCGCCCTGGCCCTTCGCCTGGCAACGCAAATACCACCAGCACCGCACCCTTCACGCCGCAGGCCAGCCCCTCCCGCCCAAACTACAGCGCTGGGCCCGCAAACAGACCACCCTCTATGCCCAACTCCACCCCCACCAGCAGGCGCTCCTGAGCACCATCGATATCCGCCCTGAGGCCCTAGCCGACGAGGCTCCTTGCCTGGAGTGTGACGGTAAGACTTCCGAGAGTGATCACATGGAGCTACTCTTTCCTCCTTGCAGGTGAGGGGGGGTATGTGCGGTACGAGCAGCGTGCCTACGCACGCGTTAAATTCCTCGAACTCATGGCGGAGTTGTACGAGAACGAGTTCGAGGACTTCTTCCACCGGCTCATGTGCTCGAGGTACCCAGACTTCTTGGATGTTCGCACTGCGGGCAGTCTGGGCGATATGTCGGCGGACGGTCTTACCCTGCACTCCCGCAAGCTGTACGCCTGCTACGCCCCGCAGACGGTGAAGCCGAGCAAGATCCGCAAGAAGTTCGACGGCGACCTGACCGGTGCGCTCGCCAAACGCAGTGGGCAGTTCGACACGTTCGTGTTCGTGCATAACGATCGACGCGGCGTTCACCCCGAAGTGACAACAATGCTGTCCGAGGCCGCCGCCAGCAAGCCGGACCTGCACTTTGAGCAGATGGGTAGCCGGCGCTTGTGGCACGAGTGCATGCAACTGGACCAAGTGACGGCGGAAGACGTCCTCCGGTGCGAGATCCCGATCAAGGAGATGACGTTCGGAATCGGGATGGATGATCTTGAGCCTCTCCTGAAGCAGCTTCAGGAACTCCGAACCTCCTCTGACCCGCTCATGCCTCTGCCGGACGTCCGCATCGAGAAACTGGACTTCAACCGGCTCGAAGGCGAAGCACGCGAGGACCTGCTCCGCGGGATGCGGCAGGCCCACCTCGTGGACGCGTTCTACGCGGGCAATATGCGAGAGCTGGAACACGATGAGGTCGCGCAGGGCTTCCGCGTGTACTACGAGCAGGTTCGCAGGCACTGGGACGATCCTGAAGACGTGCTGTGGCAGCTCCAGATGTACGTGCTGGGCAACGCACAGCCCCGGCCGAAAGTGCTGCGTGCCGCCCTCGTTGTACTCGCGCATTTCTTCGGCCGGTGCGACATTTTCGAGGCGCCTCCCACTGGCTGGCAGCCTGGGATCGGGATATCTGCATGATCACTCCGACGAAGGGCATCGCGCCTGACCGGTGCCTGCTGGCCGTCGGCGCCCAGGTCCTGTTGCAGTTGGACGAACCGCGGTCGGTCAGTCAGACGTGGGCCCGGCTGAGGACATGGCGGGCCGAGCACGGCCACGCATCGCCCGTATCGTTCGGCTGGTTCGTCCTGGCACTGGACGTGCTCTACAGCATGGGCGCCATAGAGCTCGACCAGGACATCCTCGTTGCAAGGAGCATGCATGCTGCGCCGCTTGAGCGCTGACGACGAGCGCTTCAAAGAGGTGTCCTTCGTCGAGGGCCTGAACCTGATCGTCGCCTCCACCACCGCCTCGTCCGCAGACACTGACAGCCGCAACAGCGCCGGCAAGTCCAGCCTGATCGAGCTGATCCACTTCTTGCTCGGATCCCGAGCGACAAACACCACGCTCGCCCTGAACAAGGCGCTGCGGCACATCACGTTCAACCTTGAAATGGACTGGCCGGGGCTGAGCGGTCCGCTTGCTGTCCACCGCAGCGGACAGCGCGCCGGATTCGTGACACTCAACGAGGACGTGACCGGGACAGACGACGGTGCCATGTTTCCCCGCACAGGTGCAGTGGAGCTGCCCGTGGAGCGGTGGACACATCTGATCGAGCGGGATCTCTTCGATCTGCGCGGTGACCACCCGGGCGTCAGCGGAAGGGTGCTGCTGTCCTTCCTCGCCCGGCGCATTTCGTCGCACGGCTTCAACGAGCCGACCCGTACCTTCTCCCGCCAGTCCGCCCCGGAAGCCGCCTCCAACCTCGCCTACCTTCTGGGCCTGGACTGGCAGCTCGTCGACGAGTACAGGCAACTGGCCGCCCGCAAGGCGACACGTACCCAGCTGAAGAAAGCGGTCGATGACCCCGTGTGGGGGCGCATCGTGGGGTCTACCGCAGACCTCAGGGGCCAGATCACGCTGGCCGAGGCGCAGGTGGAACGGCTCCGTGCACAGGTTGCAGCCTTTCAGGTCGTCCCCGAGTACGAACGCCTCAAGGACAGAGCGGACCAGGTCAGCCGGCGCATCAAGCAACTGGCGCAGGAAGATGTGCTCGACCAGCACAACCTCGAAGAGCTCCAGGCAGCCGTCACCGAGACCACCGACGTCGAGGTCGACTACCTCGAGCCCGTCTACCGCGAGCTCGGCGTCATCCTCAACGATCAGGTCCGCCGCCGATTCGAAGATGTGAGGACGTTCCACCACTCAGTGGTCCGCAACCGCCAACGCTTCCTGGAAGAAGAGATCGCCGAACTCACAGAGCGGCTTCAGTCACGCCGCTCGGAGCGGGCACGCTTGGGCGAGGACCAAGCCCGCCTCCTTCGAGACCTTGCCGAGGGAGGAGCGCTGGAGGCTCTGACGGCCCTGCAGACAGCCCTCGGGCGTGAAGAGGCCGCTCTCCAGGCGCTGCGTCACCGCTTCGAAGCGGCGCAGACCCTCGAAGCGAGCGCCCGGCAGATCACCGCGAAGAGTGTGGAACTGCAGCAGGCCGTTGACACCGATCTCCAGGAGCGCCGCCGGCAGACCGACGAAGCCATCCTGCTGTTCTCTCACTACGCCCAGCGCCTCTACGGGGAAGGGCGCGAGGCCTACCTCGCCATCGAGGCCGGCCGCAACAGCCTGACCATCACCCCGCGCATCGACAGCGACGGCAGCCGCGGCATCAGCAATATGGTCATCTTCTGTTTCGACCTGACCCTCGCGGTCCTGGCACACCGCCACGGCCGTGGCCCCGACTTCCTCATCCACGACAGCCACCTCTACGACGGCGTCGACGACCGGCAAGTCGCCGCTGCCCTGAAGCTCGCCGCCGAAGTCACCGTGGAGGAGAACCTGCAGTACATCGTCACGATCAACACCGACAGCCTGGGTATGGCCGCACAGCGCGGCTTTGATCCCGAGCCCTACATCCGCAGGCCCCGCCTCACCGACGAACACGAAACCGGCGGTCTGTTCGGATTCCGCTTCAAAACGGCGGGCAAGAGGTAGACCAGCATTGCACGGCCAGGCGGAGCCTTGTGACTGAGCGCCTATTCGGCCACTCTGCGCATCATCACAGTTGGCGACAGGGCTTCCAGGCCGGTCTGGGCCAGGACTACAGCTAGGGTGCGCCGAACGCACCTACGCACCCTCTCGTCACGAGAGGTCCGACGGCCTGCTCAGCGCAGGGCACGGACCGCCGTGTGCAACAGGACGGGCAGGTCGGCGGGGTCGGCAAGGAGCAGGGAAAGCGCGCCCAACACCAGCACGATCACGCCCGTGACGGCGGCCTTCGTGATCAGCGGGACGTCTTCGGCGCGGGCGCGGCGGATCGCGCCGAAGACGAGGACGCCCAGCACAACCAATGCACCCAACACCACCAGTTTCATAGTCACTTCCCTCCGTGTCGGCGCGGGAGCGCCGTGGCGTCCGGGACGGCTGCACCGGACACCCCCTCTACTCACTCAGCACGCCATCCGTTACATCGGCATCACGCGAGCGGTGGTGTGCCGATGGGTGTTGGCCGTGACCGGCCGGCGCAGCCTCAAGTCCTGGACGGTGGGAGCCGAGGGTGACGGCGGAAAATCTTCGGCGGGGTGTAACGGAGGGGGCTCCGGCTGCGTAGGAGGGGTGGAAGGGCGGCTGTGGGACGCCCGGCACCGGGCAGACGGCCTGACGCGCAGTTCGGCCATGAACCGACAACAGGAGCCACGAGGACGTGAGCGATGCAGAAGCACAGGAGATTTCGGCCACGTCGAAATCGCTCGTCGAAGCGTACTTCACCGTCCGGTACTGGCCTTGGGTCAATTCCCTGTCGAATCTGTTTCCTGATTACTCGTCAGAAGCCGAGGACGTCATCATGGAAATATTCAAGGACGTCAGCGTGAAAGAGTGGAACAGTGCCGAAGAGATCGGAAAGTACTTCGGTTACTGCGCCAGGAAACGAGCCCTGGGGCTGATCGAGCAGAGCAAGGCCCGTCGGCGGCGGGAGAACCGGTACACCCAGCGGACGCAGCCCTGCATGGCCGACCCTATCGACCCCGCCGTCGCTGTAGTCCGCAAGGAACAGGAAGCTCGACTAGATGCGGTCCTGTCCCAGCTCACCAAGGCGGAGCAAGTGAGAGCCAGGCTGTACGCATATGGACTAGGGGCGGAGGAACGAGCAGGCCTGCTGGACGTCACGCCGGGGACGGAGCGCGTCAAGACGCACCGGCTAATGAAGAAGATCGCGCGGCTGATGAGCCAGGCGGGGGAGGAGCGGGCATGAGCATGGATGAGCACATTGGACTCGGCTGCGGCCTGCGGGCGGAGGACGCCTGGGAATTCATCGCGCGTGGTGACGACGAAATTGCAGACGACGACGAAATCAAAGACGACGTGGCGCCGGAGAGCGAACAGGAGACCGCCGCAGCAGTCCAGCTTCTGAAAGATTACGGAGAATTCCTGCGGACGGATCCGGCTGTACCGAAGCGGACACCAGAGAAAATGAAGAAGATGCGGTACCGGATATTTCCTTGGGCTCCTGCGGATTCCCAGCACGACGAATTCAACGTCACGGAAGTAATCGCAGCACTCCAGCGCGTTCTTTCAGCCCAGCCCTCGCCGAACGAGAGGTCTGCCGAGCGGACCTTGCTCATCAAGAAGTTGGCACACGCGTACGACCGCGGCAGCATGCCCCCTGCAGCATTCTGGCGGCGCTTGGCAGCCAATGCCAAGGTTCTCGAAGCAGTCGAGCAGCTCGTCGACGCTAAGCAGCAACACACTGATGAGGTACCCGGGCAGACCCCGCAATCTATGCACTTGGCCGGTGGCCGGCGCGCGGACTGGAGCCTGTACGAGGAGGTACAACGGCTGTGGGTTGAGGATCAGGTAGAAGTACCCCTATCTCGCGTGATCAGTGACGCTTGGCGCCTCAAGATCTCCCACGAAGGCATCACGCCGCCAGCAGCCGAACAAGGTCTGCCGGATGAGAGCAGCGGGGACTCAGTCGAAGTCATGCTCGCTGACACCCCTCGGGTACTGGTGCGCGGCGTTGCCGGCTCGGGCAAGTCTTCACTATTGCGGTGGCTTGCCCTGCACCTTGCGCGCCGTACCCTCCCTTCGCCCCTGGCCAGTTGGGGCGACCTGGTACCGGTGCTGGTGCCTGCCCGCCAGCTTGTGCCCACCGAGCCCGCCGAGACAGCAGATCCCGTGACAGCGCTCGGTCTGCGCCGGGACGACGAACCAGAGGGGTGGACTGACACTCTGCTCGCGCGAGGCCGGGCAGTGGTGCTCATCGACGGGCTCGATGAGGTGCCCGCAGGACAGCGTGACCACCTGCGTACTTCGCTTGTCGCTCTCGCACGTTGCTACCCGCACAATCGGTACATCGCCACCACACGACCACTCGATGTCCCCAATGGCTGGCTCGCCGCAGGCGACTTTGTTGAACTCTCCTTCACCTCACTGGACCGCCGACGCTCCTTGCTCGTCATGAAGGCTGGAGTAGATCACCTCGATGCTGATGACGACTCTGCAACACAGCGAGGACCAGCACACGACCTTCTTCAGCTTGCCCTGACACCACGCCACAGTCTGGCTCTGGCAGCAGCACTCGCATCCAGCCCGCCCTCCGCCACCAGTAAGGAAGTTCATCGCCGGACAATGAGAAGGCTCTTGGAGCGTGAACACCAGGAACATCCCGAGTGGCCCATCAAAGCTCAGGAAACCCACGGAGACGAAGCACTTTTCCTTCTGGCAGCCCTAGCAGAGCGGATGAACAACCAGCGCCTGACATCGATCAGTTGGTCTGAAGCCAAGCAAGTCATCAGGGAGGTCTTGACACAGCACGGCCGCACGACGCTCGATGCAGGTGATGCTCTGTACTACATCGCTGCACGCAGTGGCTTCCTTGAGTCTCCTGCCGAAGGACGCCTTGCATTCATCTCCCCGACCATCCCCGATGTCCTGGAGGCGGCAGATCAACTAACCAGCAGCGCAGGCACACCTCCGACAGAGGAAGCGACCAGCAAATGCGGGTGGCAGAAGTGACTGGGCCTGGGCCGAGGGCTCCGCGCCGTGCCCAGTTCTCGGACAGCCCCTGCCCACTGCCCGCTCGCGGGACCGACGAGCAGCAGGACAGTGGGCCCTATCTGACGGCGTGGACCATCACCGATTGTGAGGTGAAGGGCGAAAGTGACTCCACGTCTGGCACCTTGAGCAGCGCGAGACCCAGGTGGCGCGGGGCAGGGCGCGGGCGCAACGCATGAACGAGCTGATGTGCAAGCACACCAAGGCCGAACTACTGCACATGGCCTACGCGAGCGGTCTGGTGCGCCACAACTGGCCCGAGATGTGGCGCAAGGACGGCATCGCCTCCACCGTGATCGGCATCGAACTCCGAGCTGCCGACCGGCTCTGACCGCAGCATGATGCTGTCGACGGGTTCGCGGCTGTTCGGATCTACAGGTCGAACTCGAGGTGCAGGATGTCGGTGAAGCGCACCTTCTCCAGCTGACCGGCGCGGCGGCCGCTGTCCTGGAAGTAGACCTCCTTGAGCGCTTCGGCGGCGATCTCCTGCAGGCGCTGCTCGGTGGCGCCCTGCTCCTGCGCCTCGAAGAGGCGGGCGGCGTACTGCGGCGGCAGCGCCACGGTCAGGTGGCGCTCACGGTCTTCGTCAGTGCTGCCGACCGGGGCGGTGTAGCCGATCCGGGCGCGGGTATCGATGACGATGCCACCGGTGGTTGCCGCCTTCTGCCGGGCCTTCGCCCGGATCTGCGGCTGCCACCGAGCCTTCACCTCGCGCTCCAAGCGGGCGGCGAGGTCCTTGCGGGGGTGCTTGGCCTCGTCCTTCACGTACCGCTCCACCTGGCGCTGGGACATCCCGAGCAGTTCGGCGACCGCCTTGGTGCCCTTGAGCTGCTTGACCAGGTACCGCATCTGCGCGCCCGCGCTCTTGGGCGCCGGGCGGGTGAACGTCTTCTGTACCGCGGTGTCCAGGCCGTCCCCGAACAGGCTCATCGCCCTCTCCTACTCTCCGTTGCTGGCGTCGGTGACGGTGCCGTCCTTGATGTAGCGGGCGAGGTTGAGCTCCGGGGCGTTGAACTGCTCCCGCACGCCCTCGCCCCACAGCACGCTCTGGGTGCCTTCCCACTTGACCAGGCCCGGGTTGATGCCGAGCTTGAAGCCGCCGGGCAGCGGCTTGCCGTCCCGGTAGGGAAGGAGGTCCAGCGGGCTCTCGCCGTCGACCGCGTACACGACGCAGTCGGACAGGATCGCCACCGGGTACTGCCCGGTGAACGCCGCGTGCTTGACGATCTTCCGGTGCAAGTTGATCCGCGTGCGGGAGATGACCGCCGCACGGATGTCCGGCCGCCACGTCGGCCGGGACAGCGCCCGCCACGGCTCGCCCGGCCGCCAGCCCTCCCCGCGCGGGCGTTCGCGCAGCTTGCCCAGGCCGCCCTTGACCGTCGCCTTGATCGCCGAAACGACGATCGCCAGCTCGGGGTCGCGCTCCTTGTAGCCGTCCATCGCCGCCAGGAAGTCCGCCGGCGCCATGTCCGCATGCACGCCAAGGTCGGCCATCGTGGCCAGGTAGGCGTCGCGCAGCCGGTTGTACCAGCCGTCCAGGTAGCGGCCGTTGTCGTACCGCACCCAGGCCTCGACCGGCCGCACCTCATAACCAAGCTCCACCGCGTAGGCGACGGTGGGTGTGGCGTACCAGGCTGGGCCCTCGGGCCGCTCACCCCTCGGCGTGAACGGGCTCGGCAGCAGACTCGCGTCCAGCTCCGCCCACTTGTCCTTGCCGACCTTCACCCGCGACAGGTCGACGTGGGACAGGTCAACCAGCCACGAGCCAGGCAGCTTCGGGTCGAACACCGGCGCCTTCACGTGCGTCGGCGCACCGAGGCCGACGACCAGGCCGTTCGCTCCGGCGGCGAAGGCCATGTTCACGTCGATGCCCATCAGGTGCCGCCGGGTGCACTCGGCATCCGTCATCGGCCGCGCCCAGTCGTACGCCTCCTCGAACAGCTTCTCGCCGGGGCCGCGGACGTGGAAACGCGGCAAGTCCTTCAGCAGCGGGTGCCCGTCCGGTGCCTCACACGGCGCGCAGTCCACCGGGTCCTTGCCCAGCGAGCCGGGGTTGTGCTCAGAGTGCCGTCGGCCGTCGGCGTCGGGCTCGGAGGCGCGGGTCGGCGGGTGCAGCGCGGTCATCAGCTCCAGGCCGGTGACGGCGGTGGAGCCGCGAGGCGTCATCACCCGCGACGCGTACACGCCCAGGAGCCGGGCGAGGTCCGCCGGCGCCAGCTGCCCGGCCTCGCCCCAGTGACGGGAGTCGAGCGCGTGCCAGGACGGGATGCACAGCTGCACGCAGGCCCGCTCCGAGCCCTGCGCCGGACGGTAGATCCGCGCCCACGGCCCGAAGCCCCTCTTGGTCAGCTTCCACTCCGCGCGGGCCATCTGCTTGATGACCTTGTGGCCCTCCGGGATACGCCCGGCGAGCCGCTCCTCCTCGGTGAGGGCGACCGGCAGGCCGTAGCGCTCCAGCGCGGACTCGGTCAGGACGATCAGCGGGTCGGCGTCCTTGCCCGGGCCGGACAGCTTCGGCTGCCCGAGCTTCGCCTCCCTGAGCGTCCAGTCCACCAGGGACGGGAGGGACTTGGCGGGCACGTCCAGGACCAAGCCGCCGACGCAGTACGCATACACCTGGCCGTCTTCGACGTCGACGACGGCGAGCGGACCGTTGGCGAACCGCGGATCGGTGCCGCCCGCCGGGGTGCTGGCGGGGGCGGCCTTCCGCGCGGCCGGGCGACGCGACGTCGACCTGGCAGTGCGTGCCGGACGCGACGTGGCAGCCGGAGCAGCGGAGTTGGCGGCAGGGCGGGGCTGGGTGTTCTGCTCGGTCGTCATGGCCGCAGTCTCGGGCGCCTGGCCTGCGGACAGAGCCTGCGAGTCCGCCGGGGCGGGCGCGGCGGTGAACGTGGTCGGCACCGCCGTCTCCTGGACGGGCGAGGCCTCGCCGGTGGGGGCGGGGTAGAGCTCCGCGAGTGCTTGAGCAGCCGGGCGTACGCCTCGCGCTCCGGCGGGCGGGGCTCGGTCTTGCCAGACTCCCAGCCGGACACCGTGGCCCTCCGCACCTTCAGCGCGCCTGCTACCTCATCGATCGTCAGGCCGTGCGCGGCACGCAGTCGCTTGCGCTCCGCCGGCGGCGGAAGCGGGGCTCGGGATGCAACCAGTGCGTCGACCGCGTCAAACAGCTCGGACATGGAACACCTCCTGAGCAACACCCTAGCCCATGAAACGTACGAATTGCGTACTTTTACCGTACGAATCGCGTACGGTAAACGTGTTGCGATAGGCGTCGATGCTGGAGTCGTCCCCTGTTTCCCAGGGGTGACCTCGGGTGACCCCGGCTTGGCGAGGGAGGAAAGGCAGCTTGCGAAAGGGACTCCACAGCCCTTCTCAGGGAATCGGCTTGTTGGATTCCACTGGGCATCCGTTGCGAAAGCGCCCGCCCGGGACGGCGAACACGAGACCGTGGTGGAGTGACCCATCACGCCGGCCTACTACGGACCGCTCCCCTGCGGGGAGAGACGACCTCGTCGCTGATCTACCGCATCGCGAGCCGCTACGGGATGGACCCCAAGGTGTTGCGGTCGTGCTGGCACTGGCGCAACTACCAGCCTGGGCACGACGGCGGGGGCGCGCGGGCCGACGCCGAGGTGCTGCTGAACCCGCCCGGACGGCAGCTCCTGGCAGGCCTGTGCGGCGTCGAGGAGGCCGTGCTGGCGCGGGCGTTGCCGTCCTGGGGACAGGAGGACGGCAAGCTGTCGGCCGGAAAGAACGGGGTGCCGGCGGCGGCGTGGCGGACCGGCGGCGCGGTCGCCGGTCCGGTCGCCTTCGGCTGCCGCCTGTGCGCCGCCCGGCGTACGGGGACGGCCGTGCGGGTGGTGCGGTACGCGCCGCGATGGGAGCGGGTGTGTGTCCGGCACGGGCGGTGGCTCCTGGACGCCGACGCCGACCAGCCTCTTGAGTATCTGGACGTGCAGGGTGTGCCGGAAGTAGCCGCGGCGCAGCGGCGGTGGACGGGTTTAGCGCGACGGGCAGCACGGACGGGGGCCGAGCCGGAGAGAGTGTTCGCGCTGGCGCACGCGGTGGTCGCCCGGTGGTGGGAACAGGCTCCGCGCTGGGAACGCGAGGCGATCTGGCCGCAGCGGCTGCACCAGGTCGCGGGCGGCAACGCCGGGACGAATCTGGACCGTTGGCGGATCGTGGGGCGGGACGCTGTCGTCTTCCCCGAAGTGGTGGCCGTCGCCGACGCGCTGCTGGATCCTGCCATGGCCGAGCTGGCCTGGCAGGCAAGCGGAGGGACGCGGCCTCGGGCGCGGGGCGGGGATGACCCGTTGTGCCACCAGCTGGGCCAGCGGGTGGACCGGGACTGGCTGGGGCCTCTTATCGCGGCCGACTACGGCGGCCCGCTGAGCGGCTGGAGGAATGCGATCGTGAGCGCCCGCCGCAGCAGCGGGCCGCCGGGATGGCGGGACGATCCGTGGCATCTGAAGCGGGAGCAGCAGCCCGCAACGATGGCCGGCCAGCTGCCTGTGATGGCGGCGGAGGCGCAGGCGGGCGGCTCGGGTACCCGGTGGCGTGCCACCGTTTCTGCCGAACACCGCTTCAACATCACGCGGTTGCTCGATGAAGCCCGCGAGGAGCTGGCGCAGCTGCGCGGCGTGCAGAGCGGCGCCACCGCCGAGGTGGCCCGCACGCTGCTGGAGCACTTCAGTCAGAGTGCCGAGCTGATCGACCGGGCCGTGCTGCATACCGCCGCCGCTGCCGCCGCTGCCGGGGTGGCGCTTCAGGACGTGGCTCAGTGGTCCCGCCTGCCCGCCGAGGAGCTGGCTGAGGTTCTTGCCGCAAGCCAGGTCGACAGCTGACGCCCCGAGGGCTGGCGCCGTGGGGCTGTGAAGGGTGATCCCGTAGGCGGTCTACTCGGACATCAGTTGCCCAATGGGGTGGCTTTCTCCAGATCGAGCTCGATGGTGTTCTCGTGGTCGGGGTCGAATCGTGCGTTGAAGTGGAGAACTACTGGGCGAGTGCCTTCCGCTTCGTAGGTGTAGTCGTTGACGATGGAGACCGAGAAGTCGAAGTCCTCGTCGTGGTCGGAGACGTGGATGAAGCCCTCCACGTGGGCTTCGGCCTCGGCGGTGACGATGGCGAGGAGCTGAACGGGCTCGGCGTCGGGGTCGGTTCCGTAGACAGTGGCTCGTACGGTGTCCGGGTGTACGTCGATCGCCGCAAGGCGTGGACTGTCGAGTGGGAGACGGAGTTCGTCGAAGTCCAGGCCGGCTCCGTACGGCTCGACCCGGTCGACGTCGTCGATCTCCCTGCCGGCCAGCTCGTCACACGCATCTTTGACAGCCTGTCGCAGGCGGGTGCGCAGGTGAACATCCGTCGCCAGCCGGTCCTGAAACGTCAGCTCGGCGGTGTCCTGTGCGCTCTTCGGCAGGATCTGCGCGAGGTCCGCGAGCCTGTCCAGGCGCTGTACGGCCGGAATCTTGCCGCTCAGGGGCTGTAAGAGGTCCTAACAGAAGTTATTGATCAAGTAACCATCAGCCTGTCTGCTCGTTGGTCGGGTCGTGGGGAAGCGGGAGTCGCGGCCGTGGATCG
>NZ_JBIAZN010000037.1:0-29178 GCF_042899225.1 Streptomyces sp. NPDC000134 | reverse complement strand
TCCTGGAGGCCGCCCGGCGCTGACCCGCCCTGCGTCGACACGCAGGTCAGCGGGCTCTCCTCACTCCGGACCGGCTTCACCGTGGACGACACGGCCCCAGGCCCTGGCAACGGACAGCATCCGTGTTTGTGCTCTAAGGGTTGTCCCGCAACTGATCCAGGTTCGAAGGTGGTTCGTGCAGGACTGAATCCGGGAGACCACTGAGGCGCTCCGCCGCCACGGTCGCGTCGTTCTCCTGGACTGTTCGGTTTGATCGCTTGGTGTCCGTGGCGGCCCAGGATGCGACGGGTGGCAGGCGGATCCGCCTGGGGAAATGAGCGGCAGGGTCACCCTGCTACGCGGTACGGTGCGCCGATGTCAGAGATCAAGAAGTTCCAAGTCACCTTTGACTGCGCAGAATCTGAGCGCCTAGCTCGCTTCTGGTGTGAAGTGTTGGGGTACGTCACGCCGCCGCCACCTGAGGGGTTCACCACCTGGGACGATTTCAACCGCACCCTGCCTCCTGAGAAGCAGGGATCGTGGTTCGCCTGCAGTGATCCCTCAGGCGTAGGCCCGCGCCTGTTCTTCCAGCGCGTCCCGGAAGGCAAGATCGTCAAGAATCGGGTGCATCTCGACGTCCGGGTCGGGACCGGGCTCGTGGGGGACGAGCGCCTCGCCGCGCTCGAAGCTGAGTGCGCACGACTGGTCGCGCTCGGTGCGACCCACGTGCAAACCCTGTATGCCGATGAGGAAAACGAGTCGTGCATCCCGATGCTGGACATCGAGGGCAACGAATTCTGTATCGACTGAACATTCTTCGAGCCGGGGAGGCGGGGGGCCACCTCCCTTGGGCCTCTCCGGTCTCGCATGGGGCGGAAGTTACCCCGTGAGGGCGAGGTTGTGCAGCCGGGCGATGCCGAGCATGGCGGTGTGAACGCCGTCGCCTTTCAGACGGCAGTCACGAAGGATCTTCCATGCCTTCATCCGGGCGAAGACATGCTCGACACGGGCCCGGATCTTGCGGTGCGAGGTGTTGTGCTCCTCTTTCCAAGCTGGCAGTTCGGTCTGGCCGCATTCACGGCGGTGCGGAATGAGCAAGCCGGTGCCCCGATAGCCGCCGTCCGCGATGACCGTGGCCCGGCCGACGGCGGCCTTCGCACCGGAAAGTTCCCATGCCTTGCAATCGTTGCGGTTGCCGGGCAGCGGCCGGCCGACGGCGACGACGAGTCGGGAGTCGGCGTCGATGACGACCTGGTGGTTGGTGGAGTACCGGTAGTTCTTCGACTGCTCGGCGATGGTGTGGTCGCGGGTCGGGACCAGGGTGCCGTCCACAATCAACACAGCGCCCTTGCGGAACCGCTTGCGCTGCTGGAGCGCGAGCGACGGCCCAAGGTGGTCGATGATGCGGTCGGCCGCCGACTTTGACACCCCGAACAGCGGGGCGAGCTGGCGCAGGGTGAGGTTGGTGCGCCAGTACGCGGCGACCAGCAGGACCCGGTCCTCCAGAGGCAGGCTCCAGGGCCGACCCTTACGGACCGGAGCCGCACCCTCGCGCCGCAACGCAGCGATCTTCTTGCCGAACTGACGTGGGCTCAGCCCGGCGAACGGGGCTATCCAAGAGGGCTCCGACGCCGTGATCACACCAGCCACGGCAAGATCATCTCACCTGTGACCAGCAGTTACGGGACAGCTCTCAGGTAGAACAGGCCCTGATTGATCACGCCGGCATCCGTGCCGCGCTTGTACTCCACGATGACCGGCGATCCGTTCTCATCCAGCCCGAGCGAGTCGATCCGGCCCCCGTGCACCGGCCCGGTGTTGTACTCGCTCGCCAGGAAACGGACGCCCAGCAGCGTCTCCATGTGCGCCTCGACAAGACCCTGCACATCGGCCTCGGTCTCAGCAAGACGCGGCATGACCTGGGTCATGCCGCTATTCGTCGCGTCCGTGCGGAACAGCTTCAGGCCCGACACCTTCTCCTCCTCGGCTCGGAGGTCACCAACGCCGACGTGGTGCGGAATTAGTTTCCGCGAGAGCCTCCGGGGACGTGAAGATGGTGTGAGACCCCACGTGCGGCCCGATCAGGGAGCGCTCGCGTCCCCCGGTCACCGGGAATCCGCGATTCCCCCATGTGTCTCCCGCGACTTGGGGGACAACGCCCGCCTTCTGAACGCCTGCTCCATCGTCGCAGGTAAAGCCCTCCAGCTTGACTCCGGCTTCGGAACGTGCTTATTCAACTTCCGTACCTCCTGGTGCGCTGGGGTGACGCGGCTCAGACCGAGGTAGCCGTCGTCCAGAAGGACCCGGCGTCGGGGAAGTGCTGGAAGCAGACGGCGATGCCTTCATTGCGGGCCGCCGTGGCGTCGTGCATACGTCCAGGCCGCAGGGCATCGGTCCACAACGTGCGGCCCCGCCAGTCGGCCTCACGGTGGCTTTCATCGTGTTGCGCTTTTCCTTGCCCGAGACGAACGCACGGCGTCCGCCACGGGTGGCCGGCGGACCTGGATCTCAGTGGCATCCAGGCGCGATTCGATGCTCTCGGCCTGAGCGTAGGCGAACACGTCCGGCAACGTCCGCAGACGCAGGCCAGGGCGGTCGGGGACCGCACGCGGTCGACGCCGGACAGCAGGCCCAGAACCGAATGCGGCAGGTCGTGCGGCAGATGGATCAGCGTGGCCAACAGCCGGTCGACGAACACCATCTGATGGCGGGCGCCAGCACCGCAGCCCGCTTCCGGACCCCACCGCGTACAGCATGACGGCGGCCCTCAAGGCTGGCCTGCCACCGCACGGTCAGCCCCTCGACTGAACAAGCGAGATGCTGCCGAGAGATTCCTGTGAAACAGGCGATGCGCCAGCACTGTCCGATTAGCCGTGATCACCACACCCGGATCCTGCCACCTGCCCGGCCCGACGCCTCACCCGCTATCACGCACCAGCTCGTAACCCATACATACCCCGCGTCACATGGAGCATCCCCGCAGGCGCGGGGTCGACGTCCCCCTTCAGGGGGGCGGTCCGCTCCATTCCGGAGCATCCCCGAAGGCGCGGGGTCGACCTCGTCGCCTCGAACGCTCCCAGGTCGACGGGCGGAGCATCCCCGCAGGCGCGGGGTCGACTAGGGCCTGTCCGGCGGATCATCTCGGGCTGGCGCGGGTACGCCCGGTACGGGCGCGTTGCCGAGGGCTATAGCAGTCACGCGAACGACGGCCACCGGCCGGCGGCCCACTCCCGCCAGCCCACCCAGCCAGGCGGCGGGCCGACGACCCCGCGGCCCTCCAGTTCCGCCGCGTCGGGCTCCTCAAAATTCGCCCGCCCCTGCAGGATGTCGGCCTCGGACATCGGCAACGTCTCCTCTGGCGTGGTCGCCCAACGATGGGCAATACGGGCACGTTGGGACTCCTCGTCCACCGGCAGGTAGACCATGCGGAAACACGCCTCCTCGGCCTCCACCAGCCAGCGGATCGCAGACCGTTCGTCCCGCGACCAACAGCCGAAGTCCACAACGACGTTAATACCCAGCCGGACCGTCTCCAAGGCCAGCCAGAGCATCCGCCCCTCCAGCACGTCGCGCTTCCCGTCCGCCTCCGCCTCGCCGAACAGGGGAATCATCCAGTCGTCGGGCGTCAAGCGCAGCGCGCCGTGCTCCGCGGCGAGCTGCCGGGCCCGGGTGGTTTTTCCGGCTCCCGGCAGGCCGACCATCAGGAACAACGTGGTCACACCCTGATCGTGGCAGGGAAGCCAATCAGACGACCACTGCTTTATCTGCCCGCCCGATCATGGGCTGAGCCACAGGCGGATGGAGGCCACAGTGACAGTGCCGTGGAAGACGTAGGCGCGCTTGTCGTAGCGCGTAGCCACGGCGCGGGAGTGCTTGAGCCGGCTGATCGTGCGCTCGACCTCGTTCCGGCGCTTGTATTTCTCCTTGTCGAAGCCCGCGGGCCGACCTCCTTGACTTCCTCGGCGCCTGCGGTTGGCCCGCTGGTCCTTCGGTTCCGGGATGGTGTGTTTGATCTGGCGTCTGCGCAGGTAGCGGCGATTGCGGCGGGAACTGTACGCCTTATCACCACCCAAGTGGTCGGGACGCGTGCGCGGGTGCCCTCCGCGGGGGCGCTTGACCCGGATACGCTCCAGGACGGGGATCATCTGCGGGCTGTCGCCCCACTGGCCGGGGGTGACCAGCAGGGCCAGCGGTCGGCAACCGCCCTCCCCGGCGAGGTGGATCTTGCAGGTCAGGCCGCCCCGGGAACGGCCGAGTCCTTCGTAGGAGCGGTGCTGCCGAGGTAACGACCTCCTCTTCGAAATCCGTGGTGCTCTGTGCGGCGCCCCTGTCGCGTGCTGGTGAGCCCGGCACGAGGTGGAGTCCGCACTCACCATGCTCCAGTCGATCCGCCCTTGGGCGTCGGCATCAGCCTGGACGGCCTGGAGGATCTTTTCCCAGGTGCCGTCTGCGGACCACCGGCGATGGCGCTCATAGACGGTCTTCCAGTTCCCGAACCGCTCTGGCAAGTCACGCCAGGGGACGCCCGTACGAATCCGGAACAAGATCCCGTTGATCACCGTTCGGTGATCACACCAGCGCCCGCCTCGACGCCCGGACTTCGGCAGATGCGGCGCAGGCCGTGCCTACTCGTCGCCTGTCAGGTCACCCCGCCCCACGACCAGAACAATGGCCCCAAACGCCAGCGGTTACATGATCCGCCGGACAGGTCCTAGCCCGCCTCGGGGCCCCATGTTGAGCATCCCCGCAGGCGCGGGGTCGACCCGCCGTACGGCCCGAGGTGACGACCGAGGGTCGGAGCATCCCCGCAGGCGCGGGGTCGACCCCGAGGCCGCGGCCTGGCACATCGGTGACGGCGGAGCATCCCCGCAGGCGCGGGGTCGACACTTGCTGAGCAGGCACTTCGCCAGTTGCGGTAGCTGTTTTCATTCAGTGGCTTCTCCGGGGGGCAAAGAGGATCAGCTCCTCGAAGTCCACGGGCCGAACAGCGGCCGGGGCTCGCAGCGCAGACTCCTTCACCGCTCCGAGTGGCCGGTGATCTTCGACCGTTGTGTCCTGGCAACGGACCATCCACTCCAACCCCCCTGTCCGCCGGGCAACATAGCTCGCAGTTGCCGGTTAGCCAAACCGGCGTCTCTAGGGAGAATTATCTGGTCAATGTCCAACGTGAGCACAACTACGGGACGAGGACCAGTGGTCGGTGCCACCGCCCCCACCCACCTGCTGCATGGCGTCTCCCTTTCGAGGAGCGTGTCACCCCCTGGTTTCCTTCACCGATTCGTCTACTGCTCCGTACCGTCCGGAGAACCCAGCACTTGCCCGCCCCGACCACAAAAAGCGCGAACATCGAGTCCCAGCACGAGAAGAAAACCCCAGCACAATCCGCACTTCCCCGCCCTCACACCGTCCCAGCAGCCGATAACCAAGCGCTCCTCCTGACCAACACCTGGTACTCCACCAGCGACCTGGCCGCCTGTCTTCGAGTGGACGCCTCGACCCTGCGACGGTGGCGCACCGCCAAGCCTCCTCAGGGACCACCTTTCGTCGCTCCGTCGGAACGTGTCGTCATGTACAACGGCCTCGATGTCGAGGAATGGCTGCGCAGCCGCCGTACCGTCCCGGGCAAGGAAGTCCATGGCCGGTAAGGCCATCGTCCCGATCGGGGTCCGAATATCCACGGACATCGAGCACCGCCCTGATCGCCCCAGTCCCTACCGGGCGCGCGTCCGCTGGACCGATCCCGTCACCAAGCGCCGTCTGTCACTCTCGGAGGGAAAAGCTACCGACGACGAAGCCAGAGATTGGCTGAACAGCATCGTCGAGGCCGCCGAAGCCGGCCTGACCCCCGCTCAGGCCACCGTGAAACTCGCAGAGTACGGCGACGCGAACATGGACCTCGCCCTGCGTGGCCTGGAGTCGAAAACGCTCGACCCTTACCTCGCGGGGTGGCGGATGCGTGTGATACCCGCCATGGGACACCTCGCCGTGCGGATGGTCACCAACGGGGTCGTCGACCGCGCTCTGCAGAACTGGATCGCCGAGGAGCACAGCCGCTCCACGGTGAAGAACACCATCGCCGTCCTGGTCCGCGTCATGGAGCAGGCTGTCCGCGACGGCATCATCAAGGTCAATCCCGCCCGCGTCACCGGCTGGCAGAAGCTCTACAAGCAGGCCCAGGACGAACTCCTCAACCCACGGGCGCTCGCCCTGCCCGACTGGGAGACCCTCCTCCGGCTGGCTGACACGCTCGTGGCCGCCTCCTACGATCACTACCGCGGCTGGGGAGACGTCGTCCTCTTCGCCGCCTGCACCGCCGCACGGATCGGCGAAGTCTCCGGATGCCGCATCGGAGACATCGACACCGACCAGTGGGTCTGGACCGTACAACGCCAGACCACTCCCGCCCCCGGCGGACTGACCGACAAAGGCACCAAAGGCAAACGTGCCCGCAAGGTCCCCATCATCGAAGAGATCCGTCCCCTGGTCGCCCAGCGCATCCTGTCCGCCGGCCCCGACCCCGACGCCCGCCTCTTCACCGGCCCACGCGGCGGACGCATCTCCACCGCCGTCCTGCGCGACGCCACCCACTGGGACGAGGTCGTCACCAAGCCCGGCTACGAACACCTACGTCGCCACGACCTCCGGCATACCGGACTGACCTGGTTCGCCGACGCAGGCGTGCCCGTCCACGTCCTGCGACGCATCGCCGACCACGGCTCGCTCGTCATCACCCAGCGCTACCTCCACCCCGACGTCCGCAGCATCACAGCCGCCGGCACCGCGCTCTCCGCACACCTCACCGCGCTCCGCGCCCCTCGCTCGCTCCCAAGCCCCATCGTCATGACCCGCTGACCCGGTCAAGGACGCCAAATACCCCGCTGGTCCCCAAGTGGTCCCCAAAAATGATCAAGGGCCGGTTTCGGAAACCTCCGAAACCGGCCCTCATCTGCGACTCTCACGAGTCGGGACGACAGGATTTGAACCTGCGACCCCTTGACCCCCAGTCAAGTGCGCTACCAAGCTGCGCCACGTCCCGATGCCCGCCTGACCTGGGGTTTCCCCCGGCCGAACGCGCAGGAAAACCATACCGCACTCGGAGCGGTGGTCGTGAACCGCTTTTCCGTCGGCCGGCGCTTGACCTCAAGTTTGGTCGAGGTTGCACGATCGTTCGCATGACGACCACCGAAGAACGCGGGCGTACGTACGGGTACGCCGAGCTTCCCGCACTGATGCGGCGGATGACCGGGGACGAGAAGCACGGACCGGCGGCGACGTCGACCCTGGACGTGCTGTGGGTGCTCTACGACCGGGTGCTGCGGGTCGGTCCGGAGCGGGCGGACGACCCCGGGCGTGACCGGTTCCTGCTGTCGAAGGGGCACGGGCCGATGGCGTACTACGCCGTACTGGCCGCCAAGGGCTTCCTGCCCGTGGAGTGGCTGGACGGCTTCGGCGCCTACGACTCGCCGCTCGGACACCATCCCGACCGGACGCTGGTGCCGGGGGCCGAGATCGGCAGCGGGTCGCTGGGCCACGGGCTGCCGATCGCGGTGGGCACGGCGCTGGGCCTGCGCGCCCAGGGCCTGGAGGCGCCGCGGGTGTGGGTGCTGGTCGGGGACGCCGAGCTGGACGAGGGCAGCAATCACGAGGCGATCGCCTTCGCCGGCCCCGCCGGGCTGGAGCGGCTGCACACCGTCGTCGTCGACAACGCCTCCGCCACCCATGCCCGGCCCGGCGGGATCGCCGCCCGGTTCGAGGCGGCGGGCTGGTCGGCGGTGACCGTGGACGGCCGGGACCACGAGGCACTGCACGCCGCGTTCACCGCACCGCACCCGGGCCGCCCGCACGTGGTGGTGGCCCGCGTGGAACCGAAGTCCGCCTGACCCGCCCCCCCCTCGGAAGGAACCCCCATGGACACCATGCGCGACCGATTCGCCCCTGTCGTCTCCCGGCTGCTCGACGAGGACCCGCGCGTCGCCGTGGTCCTCGCCGAGATCGGCGTGGACGGCTTCGCCGAGGCCCGGCGCCGGCATCCGGACCGGGTGATCAACGTCGGCATCCGGGAGCAGCTTCTCGTCGGCGCCGCCGCGGGGCTGGCACTGACCGGGCTGCGGCCCGTCGTGCACACCTTCGCCAGCTTTCTCGTCGAGCGGCCCTTCGAGCAGGTCAAGCTGGACCTCGGGCACCAGGACGCGGGCGCGGTCCTGGTGAGCGCCGCCGCGTCCTTCGACTGGCCCGCCGGTGGCTACACCCACATGGCGCCGGGCGACGTGGCGCTCCTGGACACCCTCGACGGCTGGACCGTGCACGTGCCCGGACATCCGGACGAGGCCGCGGCCCTGCTGCGGCACGCGGTCGCCGCCGGGGACGACAAGGTGTACGTACGGCTGTCGGTGCAGTCGAACGCCGAAGGGCTGCCGGTCGACGGGGCGCGGTTCCGCACCGTGCGCGAGGGCGGCTCCGGCGTCGTGGTCGCCGTCGGGCCGGTCCTCGACGCGGTGCTGGCCGCCACCGAGGGCCTCGACGTCACCGTCCTGTACGCCACTACCGTCCGGCCCTTCGACGCCGAGGCGCTGCGCCGGGCGGTGCGGGCGGCCCGTCCGGACGTGGTCCTGGTCGAGCCGTACCTCGCGGGCACCTCCACGGCGGCCGCGAACGACGCCCTGTCCGACGTACCGCACCGGGTCCTCGGTCTGGGTGTCGGCCGCCGTGAGCTGCGCCGGTACGGGCAGTTGGCGGAGCACATCACCGCACACGGGCTGGACGCCCGGTCGCTGCGGGAGCGGATCGGGGGGTTCCTGGCCGCGGGGGTGCGGGGCTGAGCGGCGCGGTCGTCGGCAGGACCTCAGCGGGATATCGGCTCGGGGGACGGGTCGGCCCGGACCAGGTCGCGGATCGGTGGGCCGGCGAGCAGGGCGATGACGACGACGAGGCTGATGGCACCGGCGGCGAGCAGGACGTGGTCGGTGCCGAGGAGGGACGCGGCGGGGCCCGCGAGGGCCTGGCCGACAGGCATCATCGCGAGGGAGCCCGCCACGTCGTAGGCGTGGATGCGGTTCAGCACGTCGGGCGGGACCTGGGTCTGCACGGTGGTCGCCCACATGACGCCCCAGAAGGAGAGCCCGGCCCCGGCGACGGCCGCCCCCGCCGCCATCTCGGCCACGCCGAGCCCGGCGCCGACCGACGCCGGGAAGGCGGCGAAGCCGACGAGGGCGACCGCCCCGGCGCGCAGCATCCGGCGGGGGCGCAGTCTCAGGGCGAGCAGGCCGCCGACGACGGTGCCGGCGCCGAGGGCGGAGTTGATCAGGCCGTAGGCGCTCGGGCCGTGCTCCTGGACGACCTCCGTGGCCACCAGGGGGACGGTCGGGCCCCATACGGCGATCATGTAGACGCACCAGACGAGGATGACGCCCCAGAGCCAGGAGCGGGAGCGGAACTCCCGCCAGCCCTCGACCAGATCGGCCCGGAACGCCTTGGCACCGGGCGCCGGGGCGCGGCGGCTCCCCGGCGCGGGCGGGGGGAGTCTGAGCAGCAGCAGACAGAGCGCGCTGATCGCGTACGTCGCCGCGTGGGCGGCGAAGACACCGCCGGGCGAGGCCAGGCCGACCAGGACTCCGGCGACCGCGGGGCCGGCCAACTGGGCCGCGGACTCGGCGACCCGGATGGCGCCGTTGGCTCCCTGGACGTCGGTGGCGAGGCGGGGCACGGTGCTGGCGACGCCGGGCTGGAACACGGCGCCCGCGACTCCGTTGGCGAAGCCGATCGCGCAGATCTCCCACAGCACGACGTGACCGGAGAAGAACAGGGCGGCGGTGAGGGCCTGGGTGCCGAGCCGCACCAGGTCCGCGCCGATCATCAGCCGGCGGGTGCTGAAGCGGTCGGCGATGACGCCGCCGAAGACGACGAGTCCGGCGAACGCGGCGGCCGTCGCGGCCATGGCGAGGCCGACCGCGCCCGCCCCGTACCCGTGTTGCAGCAGGCCGGCGGCGAGCGCCACGGGCAGCATGGTGTCGCCGAGCCGGGCCACGGCACGGGCGACGAAGAACAGCCCGAAGTCCCGCGACCACAGTCCCCGCGCCGGCCCGTCCCGACGCACCCCCAGCTCCGTCGGCCCGTCCCGGCGCACCCGCCCCTCCTCGGGCCCGTCCCGGCGGACCCGCCCCTCCTCGGGACCATCCCGGCGGGCCCCCGCCTGCTCGGGCCCGTGCCGGCGGACCGGCCCCTGATCGGGCCCGGCCGCGCGGGCGTCGGCCGGGTCCTCGCGGCCGGTGCCCGGCGCGCCCTCCGCGCCGGGCTGCGACGACGTGCCGTTCATCCCCGCGTCCCCCCTCCCCCACCGCCCCCCGGCGGTCCCGGCGGCACCCGGGGTCCCCTCCGCCCCGGCTGCCGCTGATGCCTTCGGATCATGCCACGGGGCGCTGACAACGCCCGAGGGCTTTTCAGCCGCCGGCCGGGAGGCCCAGCCGGGGGTACGCCTCCAGCAGTCGGGACGGGGCCGCCTGACGCCAGGAGTCGGCGAGGATGTCCCGCAGTTCCGCCTCGCCGTCCAGGGCGGCGAGGCGGACCCGCACCCAGGCGAACTGCGCCTCGTGCCCGGCGATCCAGAACTTCTCCGGCTCGGCCAGGGCCAGTTCGTCCCGCTCCTCCTTCGGGCAGCGCACGGCGATGGACGTCTCGTCCTCGGGCAGGGTGGCGAACATCTTGCCCGCGACCCGGAAGGTGGGCATACTCCAGGCGGTCTTCTCCGTGGTGTCCGGCAGGGACAGGGCGATACGGCGTACGTCTTCGGCGTCCGGCATGTCAGGCACCGTAGCCTCCGGCACTGACAATCGACGGCGGGCGCCCGTGGAGCACGGCACGGCTCCCCGCGGGTGCGCCCCGGCGGCCACGGCATCGCGCGCCCGGCGGGCCCTCGGTGATCCTTCGCCCGGCTCTCAGTGGTCCCTGCCGTCACCCCCGATCCGCTCCCCGATCCGCTCCCCGATCCGCGCCCCGATCCGCTTGAAGTACAGCGTCGTGGGACGCAGCACCCCGTCCGGGCTGGCCGCGTAGTCGGGTATGACGCCCGCGCGGGTCCAGCCCGCGGTGCGGTAGAGGTGTTCGGCGGGGCTGTCGGTCTCCGTGTCAAGGTGCAGCAAGGTGATGCCGGACGCGGCGGCGGCCTCCTCGGCGGTGGTCAGGAGGGTGCGGCCGAGGCCCCGGCCGCGCGCCTCGCGGTGCACCATCAGCTTGACCAGTTCGGCGCGGTGCCGGCTGTTGGGCTTGTCGGGGAGGGCCAGGCCGACGGTCCCGGCCACCCGCCCGTCCTGGTGCGCCACCCACACGGCGAGCGCCCCGGCGGCCACGGCGTCGGCCCGCCCGCGCCACCACGCGAGCGCCTCGGCCCGGTCGAGCGGCGCGAGGAACCCGATCGAGGCCCCGCCGCGCACGGTGTCGGTCAGCAGGTCGGCCAGTCCCTCCAGGTACGGCGGGAGGCCGGCCGCGTCCAGGCGGGTCACCGTCACGGCAGCACCACCGCCAGCAGGTACCGCGTCCCCTCGGGGCCGGGGCACCGGAACCGGGTCGGCCCCCAGACCCGCAGCCGCAGACAGTCGCCGGCGCCCACGCGGTGGACCGTGTCCCGGTCGGTGACCTCCAGCGTCCCGTCCAGGACCCAGATGTGCTGTTCCAGGCCGGGCACGGGCGGCCGGTCGTACGCCAGGTCGGCGCCGGCGGTGAGCCGTGCCTCGACGATTTCGCCGCGCAGCCCGGCGTGCGGCGGGGATACCGACCGGCGGACGAAGCCGCTGGCGCGGTCCTCCCAGACCGGCTGGTCGGCGGCGCGGACCAGCGGCGCTGGGCGGGCCTCGACCTCGCTGAGCAACTGGGACATGGTCCGTCCGTGGACCGCGCACAGGCGGTTCAGGAGGGACGCGGTGGGGCTGATCTCGGCCCGCTCGGCGCGGGACAGCGTGGACCGGCTCACTCCGGTACGTTCCGCCAACTCGGCCAGCGACCAGCCCCGTTCGGTGCGCAGCTCGGCCAGCCGGGCGCCGAGCCGCGCGTCCACCGGATCGGGAGCGACAGTGTGTCTCATATTCGGGAAGCTATCCCAGATATGAAACAGCCGGGTTACGGAAGCCTCACTCCTCGGCCGCCGCCTCCAGCGCGTCCAGCACCGGCCGGATCAGCGGATGCCGCTCCGCGCCCCGGCGTACGGCGGCGAAGACCCGGCGCGTGGGCGCGGTCCCGTCGACCGGGCGGACGACCACGCCGGCCAGGTCCACGCCGCGCAGCGCCGAGCGCGGGACGAGGGCCACGCCCGCCCCGGCGGAGGCGAGGGCGACCACCGCGCGGAAGTCGTCCGAGGAGTGCTCGGGGCTCGGCTGGAACCCGGCGCTCTCGCAGGCCAGCATGACCACGTCGTGGCAGGGGTTGCCGGGGTAGGGCCCGATCCACGGGTCCTTGGCCAGTTCCGCGAGCGGCACCTCCGCGGCGCCCGCCAGGCGGTGGGCGACCGGGACGACCGCGTCGAAGGGCTCGGCGTACAGCGGGACGTGGGCCAGGCGCGGGTCGTCGGCGGGCGGCGCCCCGCGGTACTCGACGGCGACCGCCACGTCGACCTGCCGGTCCAGCAGCATCGGCAGGCTGGCGTCGCCCTCGGCGTCCTGCACGCGCAGCCGGATGCCGGGCGCGGTGCGGGCCAGCCGGGTCACCGCGGGCGCCACGACCTGGGCGATGCCGGTGGCGAAGGAGGCGACGGTGACCGTGCCGGCCCGGCCGCCGGCGTAGGCGGCCAGCTCGGCCTCGGCCCGCTCCAGTCGGGCGAGGACGGCGTTGGTGTGGCCGAGCAGGATCTCACCGGCCGGGGTGAGCCGTACGCCCTTGGCGCCGCGCTCGACCAGGCGGTGGCCGGTCTCCTGCTCCAGGGCGGACAGTTGCTGGGAGACCGCCGAGGGCGTGAGGTACAGCGCGGCGGCGGCCGCCGTCACCGTGCGGTGGTCGGCCACCGCCCGGAGGATGTGCAGCCGCCGCGCCTCGATCATGCGGACGATTATCGCAAGCCGGTCAGACGCCCGGTTCCGGCCGCGTCCCCACGGAGGCTTCCGCTGCCCCCGGGGCGTCCAGTTCCGCCCGCGCCGCCACGAACGCGGCCACCGCGCGGTGCACGTCCCGCGTGGAGTGCGCCGCGGACAACTGGACGCGGATACGGGCCTGGCCCTGCGGGACGACCGGGTAGGAGAAGCCGATCACGTACACGCCGCGCTCCAGGAGCAGCTCGGCCAGGCGGCCGGCGCGGGCCGCGTCGCCGATCATCACCGGGGCGATGGCGTGGTCGCCGGGCAGCACGTCGAAGCCCTCCTCGGTCATCCGGCGCCGGAACAGCGCCGTGTTCTCGGCGAGCCGCACCCGCAGGTCGTCGGCCGACTCCAGCAGGTCGAGGACCTTCAGGGACGCGGCGGCGATCACCGGGGCGAGCGTGTTGGAGAACAGGTACGGCCGGGAGCGCTGGCGCAGCAGGGCGACGATCTCCGCGCGGGCGGCGACGTACCCGCCGGAGGCGCCGCCGAGGGCCTTGCCGAGGGTGCCGGTGATGATGTCGACGCGGTCCATGACGCCGTGCAGTTCGGGGGTGCCGCGCCCGCCGGGGCCGACGAAGCCGACGGCGTGTGAGTCGTCGACCATGACCATCGCGTCGTACCGGTCGGCGAGGTCGCAGATCTCGCGCAGCGGGGCCACGTAGCCGTCCATGGAGAACACGCCGTCGGTGACGATCAGCTTCCGGCGCGCCCCGGACGCCTCCTTCAACCGGCGCTCCAGGTCGGCGAGGTCGCGGTTGGCGTAGCGGAGGCGGCGGGCCTTGGACAGGCGGATGCCGTCGATGATGGAGGCGTGGTTGAGGGCGTCGGAGATCACCGCGTCCTCGGGGCCGAGCAGCGTCTCGAAGACACCGCCGTTGGCGTCGAAGCAGGAGGAGTACAGGATCGTGTCCTCCTGGCCGAGGAACGCCGACAGCCGGGCCTCCAGTTCCTTGTGCACCTCCTGGGTGCCGCAGATGAAGCGGACGGAGGCCATGCCGTAGCCCCAGCGGTCCAGGGCCTGGTGGGCGGCGGCGATCACCTCGGGGTGGTCGGCGAGGCCGAGGTAGTTGTTGGCGCAGAAGTTGAGGACCTCGCCGGGACGGCCGCCCGCGGTGACGGCGACCGTCGCCGACTGGGGGGTGCCGATGACGCGCTCGGGCTTGTGCAGTCCGGCGGCGCGGATCTCGTCGAGGGTGGCGCGCAGGTCGGCGCGTACGGAGTCGAACATGTCAGGGGCTCCAGGAGGTTCAGAGGGTCCAGTCGAGGATGACCTTGCCGCCGCGGCCGCTCGCGGCGTCGGCGAAGGCGGCCTCGTGGTCGCGGTGGGAGTAGCGGCCGGTGATCACGGGGGCGAGGTCGAGGCCGCCCTCCAGCAGCACCGACATCGCGTACCAGGTCTCGAACATCTCCCGGCCGTAGATGCCCTTGATCGTGATCATGGAGGTGACGACCCGGGCCCAGTCGACCGGGAACTCCTCGGACGGCAGGCCGAGCATCGCGATCCGGCCGCCGTGCGTCATGTTGGCGAGCATGTCGCGCAGCGCCTCGGGGCGGCCGGACATCTCCAGGCCGATGTCGAAGCCCTCGCGCAGGCCGAGGGCGCGCTGCCCGTCGGCGATGACGGCGTCCGAGACGTCGAGGGCGAGGCTGACGCCGATCTTGCGGGCCAGGTCGAGGCGTTCCTCGCTGACGTCGGTGATCACGACGTTGCGGGCGCCGGCGTGCCGGGCGACGGCGGCGGCCATCAGGCCGATCGGTCCGGCGCCGGTGACCAGGACGTCCTCGCCGACCAGCGGGAAGGACAGGGCGGTGTGCACGGCGTTGCCGAACGGGTCGAAGATCGCGGCGATGTCGAGGTCGACGGGGACGCGGTGCACCCACACGTTGGACGCGGGCAGGGCGACGTACTCGGCGAAGGCCCCGTCGCGGCCGACGCCGAGCCCGACCGTCGCGCGGCACAGGTGCCGGCGTCCGGCCAGGCAGTTGCGGCACTTTCCGCAGACCAGGTGGCCCTCGCCGCTGACCAGGTCGCCGGCCGCGACCTCGGTGACGTTCCGGCCGGTCCCGACGACCTCGCCGACGAACTCGTGCCCGACCACCAGCGGGGCGCGCACGGCCTGCTGGGCCCAGCCGTCCCAGTTGCGGATGTGCAGGTCGGTGCCGCAGATGCCGGTGCGCAGCACCTTGATGAGGACGTCACCGGGTCCGACGGCGGGCTCCGGTACGTCCGTGAGCCACAGGCCGGGCTCCGCCTTCTCCTTGACGAGCGCCTTCAACGCTGGGGCTCCTGACGGGTGCGGCCCGGCGCGCGGGCACGCCGGGGCGGCCCACGTCCGGGGAGATGAGGGGGATCGCCCAGCAATCTGCCGTACGCCGCCGCGCGGAGTCCATCGAGGTTTTCTTAACCCGGGCCGCAGCTTTCCTTCACGCCGCGGCGGAGCCTCACAGCGGCAGGCCGTCGTCCGCGCTCCGTTCGATGCGGGCCACCAGCTCGGCCGCCGCCGACTTGATGGTGTCCAGCCCGGCCCGTCCCCACGGCCGGGGCCGTACGTCGGCGGCGCCGACCGTGCCCAGGACGGTGCCGGTGCCGTCGATGAGCGGGGCGCCCAGGTAGGAGCGGATGCCGAACTCGTCGACGACCGGGTTGCCCGCGAACCGCGGGTAGTCCCGGACGTCCTCCAGGACCAGCGCCCGCCGCCGGGCCACGACATGCGGGCAGAAGCCGTGGTCGCGCGGCTGGAACCGGCCGAACTCGGGACCGGTGCCGTCGCCCCGCACCCCCGGGGGCACCTCGGGTCTGCGCAGCCCGGCGAAGAACTGCCCGTTGTCGACAGGGAAGTTGACCATGGCGTACGGCGCTCCGGTCAGCTCGGCCAGGCCGTCGGCGAAGGCGTCGAGGGCGGCCTCCGGGCGCCGGCCGAGGCCGAGCAGGCGCAGCCGCCGGGTCCGGGCGGGGCCCTCCGGGTCCTCGGGGGTGAGCAGCAGACGTCCGACCGGGCGCGGCGGGTCGTAGCTCATGGGCGGGCTCCGGCGCTGTGGGCGTACGACATCAGCGGCTCCCTGGCGGTGTGTGCGGGTGGGTCACATGTGGGCGCCATACCCCGTGGCGGGGGCGGGCGTGTGGGCGATCAGATGGCGTACGAGGGTGAGCAGGGTCTGTACGCCGGAGCTGGAGATCCGGGCGTCGCAGCGCACCACGGGGACCTCCGCGGGGAGGTCGATGGCGAGGCGGACCTCCTCGGTGCCGTAGCGGTGGGCGCCGTCGAACTCGTTGACGGCGACGACGAAGGCGAGTCCGCGCTGTTCGAAGAAGTCGATGGCGGCGAAGGACTCCTCCAGGCGGCGGGTGTCGGCGAGGACGACCGCGCCGAGGGCGCCCTCGCACAGCTCGTCCCACATGAACCAGAACCGTTGCTGTCCGGGGGTGCCGAACAGGTACAGCACGTGTTCCGGGCCGAGGGTGATGCGGCCGAAGTCCATCGCGACGGTGGTCTCCTGCTTGTTCTCGACGCCGTCGAGTCGGTCGGTGGCGGCGCCGGCGGTGGTCAGGAGTTCCTCGGTGCTCAGCGGCGCGATCTCGCTGACCGCGCCGACGAACGTGGTCTTGCCCACCCCGAAGCCGCCCGCGACCAGGATCTTCAGGGCGGTCGGGAACGGGTCGGTGCCGTCGGCGCGGTCAGAGCTGTCGTCGTAGTCCATCGAGCACTGCCTCCAGAAGGGCCCGGTCCGTCGGGTGGTGGTGGAACGGGGCGGGTGGCTTCGCGGTCAGTGCCCCGCAGTCGAACAGGTCCGACAGCAGCACCTTGGTGACCGCCACCGGCAGCCCCAGGTGGGCGGCGACCTCGGCGACCGGGACGGGTGCGCGGCACAGGTCGAGGGCCTGGGCGTGCTCGGGGCCGAGGTAGCCGAAGGGGGCGGCTCCGGTGGCCATGACCTGGGACATCAGGTCCAGGGCGACGGTGGGCCGGGTGCGGCCGTTGCTGACCGTGAAGGGGCGCACCAGCCGTCCGGCCGCGTCGTCGAGCCAGGGCCCGTCGCCGACCGCCGCCACGCTCAGGGCCTCATCGCCGGGGAAGCGGGAGAGGCGGAGGCCGCCGGGGTCGCCGGGGTCACCGGGGACTGCGCGCCGGGGCGTCGGGGCGGGGTCACCAGGTAGGGCCGCACGCTCTTGACCAGCATCGCCATCTCGTAGCCGAGGACCGCCGCGTCGGCCTGGCGGCCGGCCAGCACGGCGAGGCAGGTGCCGGAGCCGGCGGTGGTGACGAAGAGCAGGGTCGAGTCGAGTTCGACGACGACCTGCCGTACGTCGCCGCTGTCGCCGAAGCGGACGCCGGCGCTCCGGCCGAGGGAGTACAGGCCGGAGGCCAGCGCGGCCATGTGATCGGCGCTGTCGGCGTCCAGGCCGTGAACCGACTTCACCAGTCCGTCGCAGGACAACAGCACCGCACTGGTCGTGTGCGGCACCCGCTGGACGAGGCCGCTCATCAGCCAGTCGAGGTCGGATACCTGGCCGGTCGGCGCATCGCTCGCCATGGTGGATCGACTCCTTGGGGTACGAAGGTTCGCGGCAGCGCTGGGCGTGGGGGTGGTGAGGGGGGTGGGGGCGGTGAGGGGGATGGTCATCCGGTCGGAGTGCTTCCGTCGGGCCGGGCGGTGACGGTGGCGGTGCGGTCGGTGCGGGGCGGGGGCGCGGGGACGGGCCGCGCCTCGCTGAGCGGGAACAGGTCGCGCGTGTCGGTGACGGCGGGTGCCGGTTCCGGTGCGGGCTCGATCCGCTGGGCGGCCTCGGCGAGGCCGATGCCGCGCTGGAAGGCGGCCATCAGGCCGGGGTCGTGGCCGGCGGGCCGGTCGCCGTCCGGCCGGGACGCGGGGCCCTCGCGCAACTGCGGCACCAGGTGCTCCTGGGCGCGGCGGCGCGGCAGTCGGGGCTTGCCCATGGTGCCGCGCACGGCGGCGTGGCGCGGGGCGGGCGGGGTGTCCGCGTGCTCGGCGAGCGTCTGCCGGTCGCCGGGCCGGATGCCGGGGACGGCCTCGGCCGGGTTGGCCCGCGCCGCGTGCGCACCGCGCATGGGCAGCGGCGGCGGCGCGCCGCCACCGTCCACCACCGGCGACGGCGCCGCGGCGGGGACGCCCGACGGCACGGCGGGAACGGGCTCCGACAGCGACGGGACCGGCGCGGACACCGGCACCGGCCGGAGCGGCGGCACAAGCGTCCGACCGTCACCGCCGGTGCCGTACCCGGACGGCGGCGGCACGACAGCCCGACCGTCAGCCCCGGTGCCGTACCCGGACGGCGGCGGTACGGCAGCCCGACCGTCGCCCCCGGTGTCGTACCCGGACGGCGTGGAGTCCGCCGCTCCTGTCTTCGCCGCCCCGCGTGCCGCTCCCGCCGCCGTCCCGAGCAGCGCCTGCGGTACGACGAGGACGGCCTGCACCCCGCCGTAGATGTTGGTCTGGAGCCGGACGCTGATGCCGTGCCGCCTGGCCAACTGGGAGACCACGAACAGTCCGATCCGGCCGTCCGCCAGCAGCCGGGCGACGTTGACCTGGTCGGGGTCGGCGAGCAGGGCGTTCATCCGGTGCTGTTCGGCGACCGGCATGCCCAGGCCCCGGTCCTCGACCTCGACGGCGAGCCCGGAGGTGACGAGGCCGGCGCGGAGCAGTACCTGGGTGTGCGGGGCGGAGAACACGGTGGCGTTCTCCACGAGTTCGGCCAGCAGGTGGATGACGTCGGCGACGGCGTGGCCGCGCAGCTCGCCGTCGACGGGCGGGACGAGCCGGACCCGGGAGTACTGCTCGACCTCGGCGATGGCCGAGCGCAGCACCTCGGTCATGGGGACCGGGTTGCTCCACTGCCGGCGGGAGACGGCGCCGCCGAGCACGGCGAGGTTCTCGGCGTGGCGGCGGATGCGGGTGGCGAGGTGGTCGACGTGGAAGAGGCCCTTGAGCAGGTCGGGGTCCTCCTCCTCGTTCTCCAGCTCGTCGAGGATGGAGATCTCCCGGTGCACCAGCGACTGCAGGCGCCGGGCGAGGTTGACGAAGACCTCCAGCTTCTGTTCGCTGCCCGCCTGGCTGGACAACTGGGCGGCCCGGACGACCGCGGAGACGGCGGTGTCGTGGGCGCGGGACAGGTCGGCGGCGAGCAGTTCGAACTCGTCGGCGTCGTCCGGTGGTCCGCCGCGCGGCTTGCGCCGGGGCGGGGCCTCGCCGCGGCGCAACGCCTCGACGAGGGCGTCCAGTTCGTTCTCCCCGCGGGCGGTGGAGCGGCGCAGGGCGCCGACCCGCTCGCGTACGGAGCGGGCGGCCCGGTCGGCGGCGAAGGCGGCGACGGCCACGGCGGCGGCGGTCACACAGAGGGCGCCGGCCAGGACGCCCCACAGGGCGGGGCCGGGCGGGGTGCCGGCGGACCGGACGGTGAACAGCACGGCCGCGCTACCGCCGAGGGCGACCGCGAGGGGCGGCAGCACGGCGAGCCGCAGCAGTTGGGGCCGTATGCGGGTCTCGGGCAGCGCGACAGCGGTGCGGACGGCCGGCCGGCCGTGCCGGCCGCCCTCGCGGCGGTCTGCGCGCGTGGCCGGGGCGCGGAGGTGAGGCATCGGTGTCCTTGTACTGGTCCGTCGTACTGGTCCGTCGGGCTCGCGGTGCCGACCGAGGAGACCGGTACCCGGCTCTGTGTCGCCCGACGGACACTCACGGTAGTCGTCCGCGACACACCGGTGACGGGCGTTGCGGAACTCCTCCGGGCAACGTCCCACTCTGGTATGACGCCTCGTACGACAGACCGACAACCGTCCGTTCGCGCAGAGAGGTCGTGGCCCACCGCCCGAGTCAAGGAGCCCGATGACCGACAGGACCGGCAGGACCGACTTCAGGAAGACCCTCGTCGTCGTACGGCCGGATGTGCAGCGCGGCCTGCGCGTAGGCCCGAGGAGAGATGTTCGGGTCGCCGGGGCCGTCGATCATGCGCCACCGGTCAGGCCATCGGTCCCCGGCCGTCGGAGGGACCGGCCGTACCGCTCACCGCTCGCCCGCGAGGTCGAGGTCGCCCTGGCGCGGCGCGGTCGCCGCGTGGACGGCCCACGCACGCTCGACCGGGGCGGACACCGCCCGCCACCACGGCTCCGCCGGCAGTTCCCCGGCCGGTTCGAACGGCTCGCCCGGCCGCGGGAACGCCACCGCCTGCCCGGCCTCCTCGGCCGCGTCCTTCATCCACTCCCCCGGCTCGGCCCACGGGTGCGGGGCGAGGTTGAAGGTGCCCCAGTGGATCGGCAGCAGGACGCCCGCGGTCGCGCCGCCCTGGAGGTCGAGGTGGGCGCGGAGGCCCTCCTCGGGGGTCATGTGGATGTCGGGCCAGAACTCCGCGTACGCGCCGACCTGGATCATCGTGGCGTCGAACGGGCCGTGGGCGGCGCCGATGTCCCGGAAGCCGTCGAAGTAGCCGGTGTCGCCGCTGTGGTAGACGCGGTGGTCCGGGCCGGCGACGACCCAGGAGGCCCAGAGGGTGTGCTGGGTGTTGCGCAGGCCCCGGCCGCAGAAGTGGCGGGCGGGGGTGGCGGTGAGGGTGAGGCCGCCGACCTCCGTCTCCTCGTGCCAGTCCAGCTCGCGCAGCCGGTCGGCGGGCACGCCCCAGTGCTCCAGGTGGGCGCCGACGCCGAGGGGCACGGCGAACAGGGTGTCCGTGCGGGCCAGCGCCTTGATGGTGGGCAGGTCCAGGTGGTCGTAGTGGTCGTGCGAGATGACGACGACGTCGACCGGGCCGAGGGCGGCCAGCGGCAGCGGCACGGGGTGCAGCCGCTTGGGGCCCGCGAAGGCGAACGGGGAGCAGCGCTCGCCCCAGACCGGGTCGAACAGCACCCGACGCCCGTCGATCTCGGCCAGCACGCTGGAGTGCCCCGCCCAGGTCAGCCGCAGTCCGGTGGCCGGCGGGCGGGCGAGGTCGGCGACGGTGGTGGGGTGCACGGGGATGTCGCCCGCGGGGGCGCGGCGGGAGCGTGCCTCGCGGTCGAGGTAGAGCCCGGCGAACTTGGAGGCCGAGCCGGAGGGCCGGGTCCGGGCCGGTCCGCCGGGGTTCTGGAACACGCCGTCGGCGAAGTGCGGCGATCGGCGGATACGCGCCATGCGCGCTCCGGCCGGGTCCGCGCCGAAGGCCAGGGGCCGCGGCGCACGGAGCCCGGGGTTCGGGGAACGGAAACCGGGCACGGTACCTCCACGTGGAGTAGTCGGACTCTCATTATGGTCGGCCGGTACGACACTCCGGCCGGCGGAGGCCGCCCCGCCGCCCGTCCCCCGCGCGGCGGGACACCGCGCAGGCCACCGCTTCCCCGCGCGGCGGGGCACCGCCCAGGCCACCGCTTCCCCGTCAGGCGGGAACTCCTGTTCACGTCACCGCTTCCGCACCCGGCGGGGACCCCGTTCAGGCCACCGCTTCCCCGCCCGGCAGGGACCCCGTTCAGGCCACCGCCGCGATCCGGGTCCTGATGTCGGCCGGCGACAGCGTTCCCTTGGCCCGCACGTGGTCGCCCGAGGACTCGCCGCGCAGCCGCCGCCCGATCCACGGCACCAGGTGCTCGCGCGCCCAGTGGACGTCGTCCCGCCGGACCTCCAGCGTGCCGCGCGGCGGCAGCGGGGGCCAGGGCTGCTCGGGGTCGGCCGGCACCGGCAGGCCGAGGGCCTGTCCGGCGCGGAGCGCCACGCGCGTGTGCCCCTCGGGCGAGAGGTGCAGCCGGTCCCTGTCCCAGGCCCGGCGGTCCTGGATGCTGCGCAGCGACCACAGGTCGAGCACGGGGCAACCGTAGCGGTCGGCGACGGCCCGCACATGCCCGTTGTACGTGGCGATCTTGCCGCGCAGATGCTTGAGGACGGGCACCCGGCGGGTGTCGAACCCGGTCGTCACCAGCACCGTCCCGGCGGTGGCGGTGAGCGCGGCGACCGCCCGCTCGAACCGCTCGGCCACCTCGTCGGGGTCCGTGCCGGGGCGGATGATGTCGTTGCCGCCCGCGCAGAAGGAGACCAGGTCGGGGGCGAGTCCGGCCGCCTGCGGCACCTGGTCCGCGACGACCTGGTCGAGCAGTTTCCCGCGTACGGCCAGGTTGGTGTAGGTGAAGCCGCCCTCGGGTCGCCGGTCGGCGAGCAGGACGGCGAGGCGGTCGGCCCAGCCGACGAACGCCCCGTCGGGGCCGGGGTCGCCGACGCCCTCGGTGAAGCTGTCCCCCACCGCCACGTACGACCCGATCACTGCTCTGCTGTCACTCTTCGAATCGTCTGCCACGTCGGCCCATGATTCACCTTGGATTGTGACCTACGCGACCGTAGGAGGGGGTTGACGTGCGGTGAGATAGGCCACTCGTAAAGGGTTGGCCAATTCCGGAATAACTGGACGCCCGGACAACTGGACGCGGCGAAGGCCGGCCCCGGGGACGGGGTCCGGCCTTCGGCGGTGTGCGGCGGTACGCGGGGGTGTCTCAGACGGAGACGCCGTGCGAGCGCAGGTAGGCGAGCGGGTCCACGTCCGAGCCGTAGTCCGGGGTGGTGCGGATCTCGAAGTGCAGGTGCGGGCCGGTCACGTTGCCGGTGGCGCCGGAGAGTCCGACCTGCTGCCCGGCGGTCACGGTCTGGCCGCTGGAGACGGAGAGCGAGGACAGGTGGGCGTACTGGGCGTAGTAGCCGTCGGCGAGCTTGATGACGACCTGGTTGCCGTACGCGCCGCCCCACCCGGCGGAGACGACGGTGCCCGCGCCGACGGCCTTCAGCGAGGTGCCGGTCGGGACGACGAAGTCGGTGCCGGTGTGGTAGCCGCTGGACCACATGCTGCCGGACTGGTGGTACGGGGTGCCGACGGCGCCGCCGGCCACCGGGGAGACGTAACCGCCGGAGGTCCCGGCGGCCTGGCCGCCGGTGTCCTCGGCGGCCGACGACCCGGTGGTCTTCGCGGCGGACTCCGAGGACTGCGCCGCGGACTCCGTGGTCTTGGCGGCGGACTCCGTCGACCGCGCGGCCGGCTCGGACGGCTTCGCCGCGGACCCGGTGCTCTTCGCGGCCGCAGCCGGGCCGGTGAGGGAGAGCTTCAGTCCGGGGTGGATCAGGGACGGGTCGGAGCCGACGGCTTCGCGGTTGTCCTCGTACAGCTTCTTCCAGCCGCCGCTGACCTTCTGCTCGTCGGCGATCTTCGACAGGTAGTCGCCGGTGCGCACGGTGTACGTCCGCTTTTCCGAGGCGCCGGCGGAGTTCTTCCCGGCGGCCTTCTGCGCGGCGGCCGGAAGGGACTGCACGGCCTTTTCGGAAACGGAGTGGGCGGGAGCGGCGTGGGCTCCGGTGGCCCCCATGAGCGGAAGCGCGAGCGCCGCGCCGCCGGTTCCGGCGACGGCGATGGTACGGGTCAGACGCTGGGTCCTGGTACGGCGGTGCTTACCCTTCGCGGGCATGTCGAATTCCTTCTCCGGCGCCTACGAGGTGAGCTGTCGGGTGCGGGCTGGAGCTGCCCGGCCGCGTCGTGACGCGGCTTTACCCCTAGCCGTTCCGGAGACCGGAACAGGCGGAATTCCTGTGGGTCCCCCGTTCCTGCCGTTACGGGTGGTGGATGGGTGCGGCTCCGGTCGGCGGCAGGATTAGGCGTCCGTCCGGATCGGAGGTGAACGTAAGGGACCAGGACGCAAAGAGACAAGCCTGGGGTTGCCGATAAAGCCGTTTCCCGTGATCCTTTATGGGATTCCGCAGTCATCCTCCGTGGAATTCTGGATCTTCACCGGGTACGAACGCCCTTGAAAAGGGGCTTTATTACGTGAACATGACGCCCGACGATCCGTCAGGGATATGACGCTGCTCACGCCCTCCCGGCACCCCGGTCTTTATTCCGGACCGAGCAGTAATGAAGCCACCAATTCGGACACAAAGCCCAGATACGGCACATTCGGAGAAGCGGGGCCCATAAGAGCGGGCGGGCCATGCCGTATCGTCAGGTGATGCCCGCCGACGAGCCTCGTCCGCGGGACGTAGTGGGAGGGAGTCCACGTGACGCAGCAGGTCCCGTCGACCGAGCCCGAGCTGGCCGGTGTGCGCAATTTCCGTGACGTGGGCGGGCTGCCCACCGTGGACGGCCGTCGGGTGCGGTACGGAGTGCTGTTCCGCAGCGGCCACCTGGCCCACGCGACCGAGGAGGACGCGGCGTTCCTCGCCTCCCTGGGCCTGCACACGGTCTTCGACTTCCGCAACGCCGCCGACCAGCGGCTGGAGGGCCCCGACGTGGCGCTCCCGGGCGTGCGCAACGTGAACCTGCCGCTGTCCGACCCCGCCGACGGCGCGGAGTTCTGGCGGATGGTCCGCGACGGCGACCTCGACCAGCTCCGGGAGATCCTCGCCGACGGCAAGGGCGCGGCCCGGATGACCGCCTCGTACCGCACGATCGTCACCGAGCGGACCGCCGAGCACTCCCGGGTGCTGCGCGCGCTCGCCGAGGACAGTGTCCCGGCGCTGATGCACTGCGCGGCCGGCAAGGACCGCGCGGGCCTGTCGATCGCGGTGACGCTGCTGGCGCTGGGCGTCGAGCGCGAGGCCATCGTCGAGGACTACCTGAAGTCGAACGCCACGCACCGCCGCTACAAGGTGCGCCGCAGCGGTTCCTCGGAGTCGGCCTACTCCCCCGAGGTCATGGAGCTGCTGAGCCCCCTGTTCGACGCCCGCGCCGAGTATCTGACGGCGGCGTTCGAGACGGTCGAGGAGACCTGGGGCGGCGTCGACGCCTATCTGGAGCGGGGCCTGGGCCTCACCCCGGAGATCCGCGACCGCCTGCGCGAGCGCCTGCTGGACTGAGCCGGCCCGGCCGCCCGGCCCCGGCCCGCCCCGGCTACTTGGCGCCCACCTCGAAGAGCAGGTAGACGAAGGCCGCGAAGACGTGCCCGACGGCGATGTAGATGATCAGCCGCACCCACAGCGCGCGGGGGAACTTCTCCTCCATGTCCCTCACGGGGCGTCTCCGTTCGTCGGTCCCAGGCACAGCGCGGCCGTGGGACTCTGCAGCAGGGTGTGGACGAAGAGCAGGTCGACGCCGTCGTCGTCCTCGGCGGCGATGCGGTGCGGGGTCAGCGAGTCGAAGTGCGCGCCGTCCCCGGGCCCGAGCCGGTGCACCGCGTCCCCGAGGCGCAGCCGCAGCCTGCCCCGCAGGACGTGCAGCCACTCCTCGCCGGGGTGCACCCGCACGATGTCGCCCTGCGAGCCGTGCGGCACATGGACGCGCAGTGCCTGCATCCCGCGGCCGGGGGCGCCGGCCTGCCAGTACGTCCAGCCGCCGGCCCGGGTCGGTTCCATGTCGGCGGCGCTGATCACGGCGTCCCGTTCGGCGGCCGTCTCACCGAGCAGCTCGGAGACGGTCGTACCGTAGATCCTGGCGAGGGCGAGCAGCATCGGCAGCGAGGGCTGGCGCTGCCCGGTCTCCAGCCGGGACAGGTGCGCGGGCGAGAGCCCGGCGGCGCGGGCCGCCGTCTCCAGGGTGAGGGCGGCCCGGCGGCGCAGGGCCCGCAGTCGCGGCGCCACGGCGGGCACCGTTTCGGCGGGCCCGTCCGGCGGTACGGACTCGGGTCGGCTCATGACTCCATTGAGCCCGAGATGTGCCTCAGAGGCAATTTCCTTGCCTCCGAGGCAAAAAGCGCTCACCGGTGGGCGACGGCCTGCTTCACCAGTGTCCGGCCGAAGTCCCACATCAGACCGCCGCCGTTGTGCGCGTCGTCCATGACCTCGGTGAAGGCGTCCACGAACCGGTCCACCTCCCGCTCCCCGATGATCAGCGGCGGGATCAGCTTGATGACCTCCAGGTGGTCGCCGGAGACCTGGGTGAGGACGCGATGGCGCTGGAGCAGCGGCACGACCACCATCTGCGCGAAGAGCCCCTTGCGGGCGGCCTGGAGCATGGTCCAGCGGGAGCGCAGCTTCAGCGACTTCGGCCGGCCGAACTCGATCCCGATCATCAGCCCCCGGCCGCGTACGTCGGCGAGCAGTTCGTACTTGTCGACGAGTTCGGTCAGCCGGGACTTCAGCCGCTCGCCCGTGGCCGCCGCACGCGCCACGATCCCCTCGTCCTCCATGACGTGCAGGACCGCGAGGCCGGCCGCCATGGCCTGGGCGTTGGAGCCGAAGCTCGCCGAGTGGACGAGCACCCGGTCCATCGACGAGTACACCTTCTTGAAGATCCAGTCCTTGCCGAGCGTGGCGCCGACCGGGACGTAGCCGCCGGAGAGCGCCTTGGCGACGCAGATCAGGTCGGGTTCGACGCCCCCCTCGTGCTGGTAGGCGTAGAAGGCGCCGGTGCGGCCGAGGCCGGTCTGCACCTCGTCGGCGATGAGCAGCGCCTTGTGCCGGTGCAGCAGTTCCTGCGCGGCCCGCAGATAGCCGGGCGGGGGCTCGTGCACGCCCTTGCCCTGGACCGGCTCCACGATCAGCGCGGCGACGTCGCCCTTCTCCAGCTCCCGGGCGAGCGCGTCGAGATCGCCGAGGGGTACGGCCGTGTCGGGCAGCAGCGGGGCGAAGCCGTCCCGGAAGCCGGTCTCGCCGTTGACGGAGAGCGAGCCGGTGGTCAGGCCGTGGAAGGCGTGCGCGCAGTACAGGACGCGGGGCTTGCCGGTGGCGTACCGGGCGAACTTCAGGGCCGTCTCGACCGCCTCCGTACCGCTGTTGCCGAAGAACACCCGGTCCAGGTGCGGGCTGTAGGACAGCAGTTTCTCGGCGAGCAGGCCGGGCAGCGGCTGGCAGTCGAAGCGGGTCAGGTCGGCGAGGGAGGCGTCGAGGACGTCGTGCAGCGCCTTGCGGACCACGGGGTGGTGGCGGCCGAGGCCCATCACGCCGAACCCGGCGAGCATGTCGAGGTAGTCGGCGCCGTCCGCGTCCCAGAAGTAGGCGCCCTCGCCGCGCTCGTAGACCTTGTCGAAGCCGATGGTGCGCAGCATGCGCGGGAGCTGGTGGTTGAGGTGCCGGGTGTGCAGCTCGTACCGCTCGTTCCCCCGCTCGGCCAGCAGCGCGCCGAGGTCGAACTCCTTCGTCATTCAGTTCTCTCCTTGCACTGGCGTGACGGCCCGGCCGTCGTCCGTCCGCTGCTCCTCGACGGCCAGGCTCGCGCTGATCCGGCCGGCGATCTCCACCGGGGTGAGGCCGATGTCGGCGAGCACCTCGGCGCGTTTGGCGTGCGCGAGGAACTGTTCCGGGATGCCGAACCGGCGTACGGGTACGTCGACTTCGGCGTCGCCCAGGGCCAGCGCCACCGCGGAGCCGACGCCGGCCGCGCGGCTGTTGTCCTCGACGACGGCGACCAGGCGGTGCCGGGCGGCGAGGCCGGGCAGGGCGGGGTCGACGGGCTTGACCCAGCGCGGGTCGACGACCGTGCACCCGATGCCCCGGGCCGCCAGCAGTTCGGCGGCCTGGAGGCAGACGGGCGCCAGCACGCCGACGGCGACGAGCAGCACCTGGGGGTCGTCCGCCCGGTGCAGCACGTCGAGGCCGCCGATCCGGTCCACGGCGGGGACGGCGGGCCCCACCGCCTCCTTGGGGAAGCGCAGCAGCGTCGGCGCGTCGTCGACGGCGACGGCCTCGCGCAACTGGGCGCGGAGCTGGTCGGCGTCGCGCGGGGCGGCGATGCGCAGACCGGGGACGACCTGGAGGACCGACATGTCCCACATGCCGTTGTGCGAGGGGCCGTCGGCACCGGTGACGCCCGCCCGGTCCAGTACGAAGGTCACGCCGCAGCGGTGCAGGGCGACGTCCATCAGCACCTGGTCGAAGGCGCGGTTGAGGAAGGTGGCGTAGACGGCGACGACCGGGTGCAGTCCGCCGGTGGCCAGGCCGGCCGCGGAGACTGCGGCGTGCTGCTCGGCGATGCCGACGTCCCAGACCCGGTCCGGGAACCGCTCGGCGAACCTGCCCAGGCCCACCGGGTGCAGCATGGCCGCCGTGATCGCCACGACGTCCTCGCGCTCCTCGCCGATCCGGGTGATCTCCTCGCCGAACACCGAGGTCCACGAGGGTCCGCCGGCGGGCGTCAGCGGTTCGCAGGTCAGCGGGTCCATCGCGCCGACGGCGTGGAAGTGGTCCTCCTCGTGGGCGAGGGCGGGTCCGTAGCCGCGGCCCTTCTCCGTGAGGCAGTGCACCAGTACGGGCCCGTGGAAGCGCTTGGCCCGGCGGAGGGCCGACTCCACGGCTCCGATGTCGTGCCCGTCGATCGGGCCGACGTACTTCAGGCCGAGGTCCTCGAAGAGGCCCTGCGGGGCGAACGCGTCCTTGAAGCCCTTCTTGGCGCCGTGCAGCGCCTCGTAGACGGTGTTGCCGACCACGGGGGTGCGCTGGAGGACGTCCTTGCCCCAGGCCAGCATCTTCTCGTAGCCGTCGGTGGTGCGCAGGGTCGCCAGGTGGTTGGCGAGGCCGCCGATGGTGGGCGCGTAGGACCGCTCGTTGTCGTTGACGACGATGATCAGCGGCCGGTCCTTGGCGGCGGCGATGTTGTTCAGCGCCTCCCAGGCCATGCCGCCGGTGAGCGCCCCGTCGCCGATGACGGCGACCACGTGTCCCTGCCCGCCCCGCACGTCGCGGGCCTTGGCGAGGCCGTCGGCCCAGCCGAGGACGGTGGAGGCGTGGCTGTTCTCGATGACGTCGTGCTCGGACTCCTCGCGGGAGGGGTAGCCCGACAGGCCGCCCTTGCCGCGCAGTTTGGAGAAGTCCTGACGCCCGGTCAGGAGTTTGTGCACGTAGCTCTGGTGGCCGGTGTCCCACAGGATGCGGTCGACCGGTGAGTCGAAGACCCGGTGCAGCGCGACGGTGAGTTCGACCACCCCCAGATTGGGTCCGAGGTGACCGCCGGTCCTGGCGACCGCGTGCACCAGGAACTCGCGTATCTCCTCGGACAGTTCGACCAGTTCTGCTTCGGACAGCGCCTTCAGGTCGCGTGGTCCCCGGATGTTCTCCAGAATCGTCACGCTCGGCCCCCTTCGGTCCGTGGTGTTCAGCGCACGGTGACGGCCGGCTCCCCCGACTCGCCGTCCTTCTCCATCTGCTCGGCGATCTTCATCGCCTCGTCGATCAGCGTCTCCACGATCTTGGACTCGGGGACGGTCTTGATGACCTCGCCCTTGACGAAGATCTGCCCCTTGCCGTTGCCGGAGGCCACGCC
>NZ_JBIAZN010000036.1:0-31787 GCF_042899225.1 Streptomyces sp. NPDC000134 | reverse complement strand
CGTGGTGGGTTGAGTGGCTGGGGGGGCTGGGGTGTTTCTCCTGTTGGCGGGGTTGTTGCGGCTGGGGGGGTCCCTTCGGGGTGCTGGGGCGTGTGGGGGGGGGTGGGGGGGTTTGACCAAAAATCGTCTTGTCTCTTGGTGGGGCGGCGGGCCCCCGGGGCGCGGCGGGGCGCAGGGCGGGGCGCCCGGGCGGCGGGCCCACGGCAGGTCACCGGCCGGGCCATGGCCCCCGCTCCGGAGAGCGGAGGCCACGCCGGCAGCCAGATCCCGCACCGCGCCCTTCAGCAGGGCAGAAGTGCCTGACTGTTCCATTCAGGTGCTCCCGTCGATCCGGTCAGCCCTTCTTGGGGCGCGGGGTCGGCGGCGACAGCTCCAGCTTGCCCCCTCCGACGAGCGCCAGCAGGCCGCCGCAACGCCGGCTGTCCCGGTAGACGCCGTCCGACTCGGTGGGGTCCAGAGCCGCGTCCACGTCCATGTCCTGGATGCGGGTCACTTCCTGGATGACCTTTTCCTTGGAAGGCATGTCACCATCTCCCTCTGATCTGGCCGGTAGCCTTCACCGTCACAGGTGTCCGCCCAGTCGCAAAGCATGCCTATCTTCTCAGAATTCTCTGAAGGTAACCTTTTCAACATAACGGACATGCCGGACAGTGGCTTCGGCCGCGCCCCGAGGCGGGGTGAGGGTTCAGGGCGCCTCGGCCACCACGGTGAGCAGGTCCTCCTGGTCGGCCAGGGCCGCCAGGGCGAGGGTGCGGTAGCCGACCTGTTCGAACTGGACGGTGATGCGGTCGCCGTCCTCGCTCAGCACCATGCCCTCGCCCCACTCGCGGTGCCGCACCCGGGACCCCACCGGGTACGCGCGGGCGGCGGGGTGCCGGGCCGGCGGGGAGGCGTCCCCGTCCTCGCGGGCGTCGCAGCCGTCGCAGTTGCCGCAGGGCGGCTCGTACTCCTCGCCGAAGTAGCCGAGCAGGAACCGGCGCCGGCACCCGGTGGTCTCGGCGTAGGAGCGGGCCATGTCGACCCGGGTGCGGTCGGTGACGCGGTGCGCCTCGGCGGCCTCCTCGGCCCGTTCCGCGGCGGCGTCCGGCGGGGTGTCCCCGTCCGGGCGGACCTCGCCGTCCGCGCCGGTGGCGACGGCGCCGGCCTCCTCCAGGAGGTTCACGGCGGTGGTGACGCGGTTGCGGGACAGCCCGGTCTCGCGGCGCAGCGCGTCGAGGTCGGCGGGCTCGTCCTCGTGGTCGCGCACGGCGTCGGCGACCTCGGTGAGCGTGTCGTGGCCGGGGGTGCGGCCGGCGAACCAGTACTGCATGCCGGTGTCCTCGGGGCGGTGGTGCAGGACCGCGAGGGCCGGTTCGCCGTCCCGGCCGCAGCGGCCGATCTCCTGGTAGTAGGCGTCCAGCGAGCCCGGCAGCGAGGCGTGCAGCACGAACCGTACGTCCTCCTTGTCGATGCCCATCCCGAACGCCGAGGTCGCCACCACCACGTCGGTGCGCCCGGCGAGGAACGCGTCGTGGACCCGGGCGCGCTCGGCCCCGGGCAGGCCGGCGTGGTAGGCGACGGCGGTCAGTCCGAGGGCGGCGAGCTGCCCGGCGTACTCCTCGGCCTCCTTGCGGGTGGCGGCGTAGACGATGCCGGGTTTGGGCTCGGCGGCGGCGCGCTCGACGACCGCGCGGCGCCGGTCGTCCTCGTCGAGGAAGCGGCGGGCCTCCAGCCGGATGTTCGGCCGGTCGAAGCTGGTGACGGTCAGCCGCGGCCGGTCCATGCCCAGGCGCGCGACGATCTCCTCGCGGACGGGCGGGGCGGCGGTCGCGGTGAGGGCGAGCAGCGGGGGGCGTCCGACCCGGCGTACGGCCTGCTCCAGGCGCAGGTAGTCGGGCCGGAAGTCGTGCCCCCAGGAGGCCACGCACTGGGCCTCGTCCACCACGAACAGGGCGGGCGCGGCGGCGGCCAGCTCGTCGACGACCTCGTCCTTGGCCAGTTGTTCGGGCGACAGGTACAGGAACCGGGCCTCGCCCGAGCGCACCGCCTGCCACGCGGCCTCGGCCCCGGCCGCGGTGAGGGTGGAGTTCACGGCGACGGCGCCGGGCGCATCGTCGCCCTCGGGCAGGCCGGCGATCTGGTCCCGCTGGAGCGCGAGCAGCGGCGACACGACGACGACCGGGCCGTCGAGCAGCACCCCGGGTACCTGGTAGACGGCGGACTTGCCGGACCCGGTCGGCATCACCACGAGGGTGTCCCGGCCGTCGAGGACGGCCTCCATGGCCTGGAGCTGCTCGGCCGAGAGCCGCTCCCACCCGAACACCTCGGCGGCGCTGCGCCGCAGACGCGCGGCGGGGTCGTCCGCCGTCCGGTGGTTTCCGGTCATGTCTCCGCTCCCTGGTCGTCCGGTGGGCGGCCTGAGTACCCGGACCGGCCCGGCACAGTCGCGGGCCCCCCGCTACGCCCGCCGCAGTTGCCACACGTGGTCGTCGCGGTGCCCCTCCGTGCCGTCCGGGGAGACGGAGGCCCGGCGGACGGTCTCCCGGGTGCGGACGGTCCACTCCCCCTCGGGCAGCGCGAGGCCGTCGGGAATCGCGTCCAGCGTGGGGAACTCCGCGTCGAAGGGCGGTTCGGTCTGCCAGGACGGCCAGCCCGCGTGCAGGACGATCAGCAGGGTGCCGCCGTCGGTGACCGCGTCGGCCGCCCGGCGCAGGACGCTCCGCTGGTCGAGGGCGACCGGGGACTGCAGGTAGTGGGCGCTGACCAGGTCGAAGGAGCCCGCGGGGAAGGTCACGCCCAGTTCGTGGCGCTCCCAGGTGACGCGGTCGCCGACGCCCGCCTCGGCGGCGTGCCGGGCGGCGCGCTCCAGGGCGGTGGCGGAGATGTCGACGCCGGTGACCCGCCAGCCCCGCGAGGCCAGCCACACGGCGTCGCCGCCCTCCCCGCAGCCGAGGTCCAGGGCGGTGCCGGGGGCGAGACCGGCCGCCTCCCGGACGAGCAGCTCATTGGGCCGCCCGCTCCACACCCGCCCGGCGTCGCGGTACCGCGCCTCCCAGAACTCGGCGGGCTGCTCGGGCGAAGACGTACGGCTCATGATGCCTCCAGGCTGCGACGGGACGAGGGGACCGGACGGAACGGGGCGGCGGCGACACCCGACGCCCCTGCCCGCAGCCTGCACCGGATGCCTCCCGGACCGCGCGGAACTTTGCCGGTCCGGCAAATTCGGTCCGCGCGAGGGAGCCGCGCCGTCGTCCGGCGGCGCGTTGTACGAGGGACATCGTAATTTGACGAGTGCCGTATTACGAGAGTTATCGTACGAGGCGCCGGTCGTGCCCGTCGTCGTGCGCGGCCGGCGTGACCGACCCCTCAGTCGACGGGAGACCTCTGTGAGCGCCCTGTTCGAGCCGTACACCCTGCGGTCCGTGACCCTGCCCAACCGGGTGTGGATGCCCCCGATGTGCCAGTACTCCGCCGCGCCCGACGGCCCCGCGCAGGGCGTGCCGACGGACTGGCACTTCCAGCACTACGGCGCGCGGGCGGCCGGCGGCACCGGGCTGATCATCGTGGAGGCGACCGGTGTCGCGCCCGAGGGCCGGATCTCGCCGCAGGACCTGGGGCTGTGGAACGAGGCCCAGGCCGAGGGCCTGAGCCGGATCACCTCGTTCCTGAAGGAGCAGGGCACCGTCCCCGGCATCCAGCTCGGCCACGCCGGCCGCAAGGCGTCGACCAGCCGCCCGTGGGACGGGGACCGCCCGGTCGGCCCCGAGGAGCACGGCTGGGAGCCGGTCGGCCCGAGCGCCGTCGCCTACCCGGGCCTGAAGGTGCCGCGCGAGCTGACCGCCGAGGAGATCGGCGAGGTCGTCGAGCGGTTCCGCGTCTCCACGCGGCTCGCGCTCAAGGCCGGGTTCCAGGTCGTCGAGATCCACGGCGCCCACGGCTACCTGATCGGCAACTTCCTCTCCCCGCACAGCAACACCCGCACCGACGCCTACGGCGGTTCGTTCGAGAACCGGGTCCGGCTGGCCGTCGAGGTCGTGGACGCCGTACGCGAGGAGTGGCCCGAGGAACTCCCGCTGTTCTTCCGCGTCTCCGCCACCGACTGGCTGGAGCGGGACGGCTGGACGCCGGACGACACGGTCGCCCTCGCCCGGGTGCTGACCGAGCACGGCGTGGACCTGATGGACATCTCCACCGGCGGCAACGCGGCCGGGGTGACCATCCCGGTCGGCCCCAACTACCAGGTGCCGTTCGCCGAGCGGGTCCGGCGCGAGACGGACATGCCGGTGGCGGCGGTCGGCGAGATCACCGACCCGGAGCAGGCCGCGAAGATCCTCGCCAACGGCGAGGCCGACGCGGTCCTGATCGGCCGGCAGCTCCTGCGCGAGCCCACTTGGGCCCGCCGCGCCGCCCGCGAACTCGGCGCCGACGTGCGGATTCCGCCGCAGTACGGCTGGCGCCCCTGAGACACCGCCGGCCCGCGCCCGCGCCGGCGGAGGCCGGCGCGGGCCGCCGACCGGAGCCGGGCCGGGGCGATGCCGCTCGCGGGGGTGTCCCTGGATCGGGAGTTCACCGGCCGTCGGCTCGGCGATCTGCTCACCGGCATCGTCCCGGACGGGGCCGGACCGGCGGCGGATATTCCCGTGCCGTGCCGCCGGTGAGGGTGCAGACTCGCGGCATGGCGGACATGCGGGCGTTCCGGAGTGCGGTCGGCGACTGGGCGAGCGGGGGTTCCGGCGGGCCGGCGCGCGAACTGGCCCCGGGGGTGCGCACGGCCGTGCTGCTGGAGGGGCCGAGCGATGTCGCGGCCGTCGAGGCGCTGGCCGCCCGGCGGGGCCGGGACCTCGCCGCCGAGGGCGTGTGCGTGCTGCCGATGGGCGGGGCGATGAGCGTCGGCCGGTACACCGACCTGCTCGGACCGCCCGGCCTGGACCTGCGCCTGACGGGCCTGTGCGACGAACGCGAACGGCCCTTCTACGACCGCGCGCTGGAGCGGGCGCGGGCGCCTCGGGACGGGTTCTTCGTGTGCGTGTCCGACCTGGAGGACGAGCTGATCCGCGCGCTGGGCACCGGGCGGGTGGAGGAGATCGTCCGGACCGAGGGCGACCTGCGCCCCTGGCAGACCTTCCTGAGCCAGCCCGCGCAGCACGGCCGGCCCCGCGCGGGGCAGTTGCGGCGCTTCCTCGGCACCAAGAAGGGCCGCAAGATCCGTTACGGCCGTCTCCTCGCCGAGTCCCTGGACACGGCGCGCGTACCGGCCCCGCTCGACGGCCTGCTCGCGGCCCTCTGACCTGCACGGGCCTCACTCGGCGTCGGCCTCACCCGGTTCCGACCTCACCCGACGCTCGCCTCTCCCAGAGCCGCCTTCAGCCTGCCGTCAGGACGTCCACGCCGCGTGCCGTGAGCTGCTCGACGACCGCCTGCCGGGGATCGGCGTCGGTGATCACTCCGGCGATGTCCTCGAAGGGCAGGACGCGGAACCGGGAGGCCGTGCCGATCTTCTCGGAGGAGGCGAGGACGTAGGTCTCCGCCGCCCGCGCGGCCAGCGCCCGCTTCATGGCGGCCTCCTCGGCGTCGCCGGTGGTCAGCCCCGCCTCCGGGTGGACGCCGGTGACGCCGAGCAGGCACAGGTCGGCGGAGACGTTCTGGGCGGCCTCGACGGCGGCGGCACCGCAGGCGACCGCCGAGTGCTTGAAGAGGCGCCCGCCCAGCAGGAACACCTCGGCCCGCGGGTGTTCCAGCAGCGCCGTCGCGACGGTCGGGCTGTGGGTGATCACCGTGCAGTCCAGTTCCCGGGGGAGCCGGTGGGCCACGGCGAGGGCGGTGGTGCCGCCGTCCAGGATCAGTGCGCCGCCCGGCCGCACCAGCGCGACGGCGGCCTCGGCGACCTTGCGCTTGCCGTCGGGGGTGACGCTCATGCGGGTGGGGTAGTCCGCGAGGGCCGGGGAGACGGGCACGGCCCCGCCGTAGACCCGGTGGCAGAGCCCCTCGGCGGCCAGGTCGCGCAGGTCGCGCCGCACGCTGTCCTCGGAGATGCCCAGGTCGGCGGCGACCTCCTTGGCGATGATCTTCCCCTCGCGGGCGAGCAGGGCCAGCAGGTGGTCGCGCCGTTCAGCAGCCAGCATGCACGTTCTCTCCTGTTCTTGCACGTTTCTGCGTGTAGTGTAGCGCTGCATGACCGACCGACCGATGCTCATCCCGATCGCCGGCCCCTACCGCTCCGGTACCGGCGGCGCCCCGGCGGCCATGGCCGCCGACCTGTCCCGTCCCGAAGCGGCCGCGTGGCCGGTGTTCGACGCCGGCCAGGTGCCGGTGACCGGGGAGCGGATCGCCCCGCCCGTGCCGCGCTCGGCCGGCGCGGGCCCCACCGACCCCCTGGCCGACCAGGTGCTCCACCCGGCCGCCGACCGGCCGCTCGCCCACCGCGACGCCGTACTGCGGCTGCCCGGCGACTCTGCCGGGGCCGGCCAGGACGCGGCCACCGCCCGCCGCCGCGGCCTGCCCGTCCACCACGACGTGGCGCAGATCCCGCGCCGCGTGACGGCGGCGGGCGGCGCCGCGTGACGGCCCGCCCCGGCATCGACGTCCCCGACCACCGCGGCCGCACCGGCCTGGACCGCGCCGGGCGCGACCTGGACCGCAACCCCCGCGTCAGGGTCCGCGACGTGGAACTCACCTCGCGGGGCTGGCACGTGCTGCGCCGCACCACCTTCGACTACCGGCGCCGGGACGGACGCTGGGTCACCCAGCAGCGCGAGACCTACGACCGGGGCGACGGCGCGGTCGTCCTGCCCTACGACACCGGGCGCCGACGCGTGCTGCTGGTCCGCCAGTTCCGCTACCCGGCCTACGTCAACGGCCACCCGGACGGCATGCTCGTCGAGGCCGCGGCCGGGCTGCTCGACGGCGACGCGCCGCCGACCGCGATCCGACGCGAGGCCGCCGAGGAACTCGGTGTCACCCTCGGCCCGCTCACCCACGTCCTCGACGCCTACATGAGTCCGGGCTCGGTCACCGAACGGCTGCACTTCTACGCGGGCCCGTACACCCCGGCCGACCGCACCGGCGCCGGTGGCGGGCTGGCGGAGGAGGGCGAGGACATCGAGGTCCTCGAACTCCCCTTCGCCGAGGCCCTCGCCATGGTCCGCGACGGCCGCATCGCCGACGCCAAGACCGTCATGCTCCTGCAGTGGGCCGCACTGGAGGGTCCCTTCGCCCCGGGCTCCGGCACCGCCTGACCCACGGCACCGCCTGACCCGGCCTTCATCGGCGTCGTGGCCGTGAGCGGACTCGGGGCCGCGGGTCAGGCTTCGTCGGCCCTGGTGAGGGCCTCACTGACCATGCGGGTGGCGAAGTCCTGGTCGTCGGTGATGCGGTTGATCTGCTCCGCGAGCAGGAAGGCGGTGGCCTCCAGGGCGTTCATCTCCTCCTTGGTCCAGTCCCCGTACTGCTGGCGCCACAGGCTGGGGCTCAGGCCGGTGGCCGCCGCGACGAGGAGGCCGGCCATGGTGGGGATCGCCTCGGGGCGGACGCTCTTGGGCATCATGCGCAGCGCGGCCACATGGTTGGGCACCACACACTCGATGACGTTCTCGCCGTGGTCCTCGAAGGCCATCCGCAGCCACTGCATGAACATGTAGATGACCGTGCAGGCGCCGTCCAGCAGGTCGTCCATCCCGTCGGGGCCCAGGGAGACGGCGAACTGCTCGGTGAGCGCCTCCTGTTCGGCGTCGGTCCGGGTCCTGCCGTCGTAGATGGCCTTCAGCCGGGAGTCGATCATCATGAGCGCGGCGCCGACCTCGCCGACGGGCGCGTACCGGGCGTCGCAGGGCGATGACACAGGATTCCTCCAACTAACCGAGGGCAACGCACTGTGTACGCACAGTATCCCGCCGGTGCCGTGACGGTCCGGCGAATTCCGAGGAAGGGCGCGCCAGTTGGCGGACCGGGCCGGTGCTAGAATGATCAAGTCGGCCTTCGGCGCCCCGGCGGGTGCGTCCGGAGGCTTTTTTCATGCCTTCCCACACCTCCGCGCCCACCACGGGCTATCGCACCCTGCTCCGCAACCGTGAATTCGCCGGACTGTACGCGAGCTTCACCCTGACCACCGCCGCGAGCACCCTGTCCGGTTTCGCGCTCGGCACGCTGGTCGAGCGCCGGACCGGCTCGCCGTTCCTGACGGCGGTGAGCATGTACGGCGCCACGTTCGCGACCGTGCTCGGGGCGCTGACGCTGATGTCGGTGGCGGACGGGAAGCATCCGCGCCGGACCCTGGTGGCGTTGCAGTGCGTCTCGCTGGCGGGTGTCGCCGGGCAGGCGGTGCCCGGACTGCCGCCGGCCGCCCGGTTCGGTCTGCTCCTGGTGCTGGGGTTCTTCCAGTCCCTCGGCACCGGGACCCGGATGGGGCTGCTCGCCGAGGTGGTGCCGGATTCCGCGTACGCGCTCGCCCGGTCGCTGATGAACATCACCTCGGGCGGCACGGCGATCCTCGGTTACGCCTTCGGTGCGGTGCTGCTCCGGTGGCTGAGCCCGCACGAGGTCTTCCTGGTCGCCGCCGCCCTCACCGCCCTGGCGCTGGTCGTCGTGGCGGCGACCGTCCGGGAACGGTCGATCCGGCTCGTCCGGCGCCCGGGACCGCGCCGGACCTGGGCGGCCAACGTCGACCTGTTCTCCCACCCCGGCCGGCGGGCGCTGCTGCTCAACCTGTGGGTGCCCAACGGTCTGATCGTCGGCTGCGAGGCGCTGTTCATCTCCTACGCCCCGGGCTGCGCGGGGGTGCTGCTGGCCGCCGGGGCGGCCGGGATGCTCCTCGGTGACCTGACGGTCGGGCGGCTGTTCGGCGCGGAGCGGCGCCGCCGGTGCGCGTTCGCGCTGCGGCTGCTGCTCGCCGTGCCGTATCTGGTGTTCGCGGCCGGACCGCCGGCGCTGGTCGCGGCGGGCGCGGTGTTCGTGGCGGGCGCCGGTTTCGCCGCCACGCTGCCGCTCCAGGAACGGCTGCTGGAGCTGACCCCGGACGCGGTCCGCGGGCAGGTCCAGGGCGTGGAGTCGGCGGGCCGGATGACCTGGCAGGGCCTCGGCGCGGCGATCGCCGGCGCGGTCGCCCAGTACGCCGGTCCCGCGACGGCCATCACCGTCCTGGCGGCCGTCTCCGTCGCCGTGACCGTCCTCTCCCGGCCCTTCGTACCGGTCGGCGGGCGCGGGAAGGGGCGGCAGACGGGCTCCCGCATGTGACGCCGAGCGTGCGCGGGGACACCGTACGTCCTGGGGACTCCGTACGTCCTGGGGACTCATCGTCGCGCGCAGCGGACGCGCCGGTCAGGGAGCCGTCCCGTCGGTGGCCAGGTCGGCGGCCAGGTTGTCGGCGGCCTGGTTGTTGCGGTCGATCTCCCGCATGTGGGTCTCGGCCCAGTCCCGCAGCGCGGCGAGCGGGTGTTCGAGGGACCGGCCGAGGTCGGTGAGCCGGTAGTGGACGGCGGGCGGCACGGTGGGCTCCACCCGGCGGGCGACCAGGCCGTCGCGGGTCAGGCCCCGCAGGGTGACGGACAGCATCTTCTGCGAGATGCCGGGGACACGGCGGCGCAGCTCCGCGAAGCGCAGCTCGTCCGGGGCCGCTTCGGCCAGCACCTTGACCGTCATCGACGTCCACTTGGTGCCGATGCGGTCGAGCAGTCGGCGGGTCGGGCAGCGCGGGTCGAGCAGGTCACCGCGCTCGGACGTGGTCACCCGGGGCTCACCACCTGAGGGGAAAGTGCCGTCTTGGACGGGCCAGGTTAGTTCCCTAGCGTGCCCTTGTCACCATTCCTCACCCCCTCTCATCTGGAGCATCTCCATGCCCGAGCTGCGCCGCGTCCCCGTCGACGGTGTCGAGCTGAACGTCGCCCTCGCCGGATCGGGCCCCGCCGTCCTGCTGCTGCACGGTTTCCCGCACACCTGGGAGGTGTGGACCGACGTCATGGCCGGCCTGTCCGGCCGGCACCGCGTGATCGCCCCGGACCTGCGCGGGTTCGGCGAGAGCGGCCCGGCCGCCACCGGGTACGACGCGGGAACCCTGGCCGAGGACGCCGCCGCGCTGCTCACCGCGCTCGGCGAGGACTCGGCCGCCGTGGTGGGCATCGACGCCGGGGCCGCCCCGGCCTTCCTGCTCGCCCTGCGCCGCCCCCGGCTCGTCCGGCGCCTGGTCGTCATGGAGTCCCTGCTGGGCGGGCTGCCCGGCGCCGAGGAGTTCCTCACCGACGGGCCGCCGTGGTGGTTCGGTTTCCACGCCGCCGCACCCGGCCTCGCCGAGACCGTCCTGGAGGGTCATGAGGCGGCGTACGTCGACTGGTTCCTGAGCACCGGCACGCTCGGCGAGGGCGTGCGCCCCGCCCTGCGGGACGCCTTCGTCCGCGCGTACACCGGCCGCCCGGCGCTGAGCCGGGCCTTCGCGTACTACCGGGCCCTGCCCGAGAGCGCGGCCCAGATCGAGCGGGCGGTCGCCTCGGCCCGGCTGACCGTACCGACGCTGGCGCTGGGCGCCCGCCCCGTGGGCGCCGCGCTGGAACGCCAGCTCCGGCCGGTCGCCGACGACCTCACCGGCCATGTCATCGAGGACTGCGGCCACATCGTCCCGCTGCACCGGCCGCGCGCTCTGCTCGCCCTGCTGCGGCCGTTCCTGGCCGGGGAGCGGGCCGAGGCATGACGGCACGTACGGGCCCGCCCGATCCGCTCCCGGCGGTGCCACGCTCCCCCGGCTCCGGTCACCGGTCACCGGTCACCGGTCAGGCGAGGGTCTCGCCGCCGTCGACGGTGATGACCTGGCCGGTGACGTAGTTGTTGGCCATGAGGAAGAGGGCCGAGGCGGCGGCTTCCTCAGCGGTGCCGAAGCGGCCCAGGAGGGCGTTCGCACCGGCGGCGGCTACGGCGGCGTCGGAGTCCAGCCCCGGCTGCGCGCGCAGCAGCGGGGTGTCGATCCGGCCGAACCGGATGGTGTTCACCCGCAGCCGGGCGGGGGCGAGTTCCACGGCGAGGGTCCGGGTCAGGGTCTCCACGGCACCGGCGGCCGACAGCGGAGCGCTCATACCGGCCCGGGGGCGGACCACGAGGATGCCGGAGCTGAAGGTGAGGGAGCCGCCCGCCGGAAGCCGGGTCGCCGCCGTGCGGGCGGCGGTGAAGGCACCGCGCAGACGGGAGTCGAAGGCCGCGCCGATGTCGCCGGCCGACAACTCGGTCACCGGGCCGGCGCCTCCGATGCCGCCCGCGGTGACGAGTACGTGGTCGACATGGCCGGCCCGGTCGAACGCCTCGGCGAGGGTCCGGTCGTCGGTGCCGTCGCCCGCGACCCCCAGTACGGCGTCGTCGGCGTCCTCGGCCGGGCCCGCGTCGCGCACCCGGGAGACGGCGGCCTTCAGCCGGTCGGCGTCGCGGCCGACCAGCACGACGCGGGCGCCGACCGAACGCAGCAGGACACCGGTCGCCAGCCCGATGCCGGAGGTGCCGCCGACGAGGACGGCGGTCGTACCGGCCAGGCCGCCGGGCAGCGGGGACCGGACGGGGACCGGGGCAGGGGCGGGAGTCGGAGTGCTCATGGGCGGCAGCCTCTCGCTGAAGGAACCGAATAAACCAACTGGTTTTTTCTGCGGGCACGATGCTGCCGCCCGGCCGGACCGCAGTCAACCGGATGGTTTAATTCGGCCATGGCTTATGACGCGGAGGACACCCGGCGGCGGATCTTCACCGCCGCGGCCGCCGAGTTCGCCGAGCACGGCCTCGCCGGGGCCAGGGTCGAGCGGATCGCGACGGCCGCCAGAGCGAACAAGCAGGCCATCTACCTCTACTACGGGAGCAAGGAGAAGCTGTTCGCCGCCGTGCTGCGGGCGAAGCTGGAGGAGGTCAGCGCCTCCATCGCGGTCGATCCCGACGCGGTGGCCGAGTCGGTCGGGCAGCTCTTCGACTGGTACCAGGAGCACCCGGAACTGATCAGGCTGCTGCTGTGGGACGCGCTGGAGGCGGGCGGCGACGAGGACGCCGAGAGCGAGCGGGAGAGCCGTGCCGCCTTCCGCCGCAAGGTGGAGCGGCTCATGGGCGGGAGCGCGGCCCGCCGCCTTCCCGAGGAGGCGCGTCTGCGCGCCGCCCAGGATCTGCTGTTCACCGTCATGGGGCTGATCGCCTGGAACTTCGCGGTGCCCAGGATGTGCCGCGCGGTGCTGGACGAGGAGACCGAGCGGGCCGCCCTCGCCCGGCGCCGCCGGTCCGTGGTGGAGGCCGCCCGCACCCTCGCCGCCGCCGGGGGCCTGAGCCGTCGCGAGTGAGCGCGGTCAGTCGAGGACCGCGGTGGCCTCGACCTCGACCAGGATGCCGGGCTCGGCCAGGGCGGCGACGCCGATCCCGGTGAGCGGCGGGACCGGGGTGGCGCCCAGCCGCTTCGCCGCCCGGCCGATCCCCGCCAGGACCTGGGGCATCTTGTCGGGGGTCCAGTCGACGAGGTAGACGGTCAGCCGCGCCACGTCGGCGAACGAGCCGCCGGCCTCGGCCAGGGCGGTGGCGACGTTGAGATAGCACTGCTCGACCTGGGCGGTGAGATCGCCCTCCCCGACCAGGGTGCCCTCGGCGTCCCAGGCGACCTGCCCGGCGACCAGGACGAGCTTCGTCCCCGTCGCCACCGACACCTGCCGGTAGGCGTCGACCTCGGGCAGTCCGCGGGGGTTCATCAGGGTGACGGTCATGCTGTCTGCCTCCTCGTCAGGGAGCCCGTGGGCTCCTTCGGTTACTCGGGAACCGTAAGAGAGTGAGCGCTGACATGGAAGAACGCACTTTTGGGTGACTGGGGAACCTGGAGGTGACCGTGCGACGAGGGAGCTGTGTGCCGTGCGCCGGCGAGGCCCCGTACCGGCCGCCCGGAACGGCGGACGCCCGTCTCCTTCCGGGCGGGCCACCGCACCGACGTCGTCGGCCAGTCGAGGCCAAGGGGGTGCTGGCGTCGGCCCAGGTGGTGGTCGAATCGGTGCGCGCGGAGACGATCTCGTTTCTCCAGTCGGGTGGAGGACAAATAGCGGCTGCCCATAAGGCCGCACATGTCATGCCCACAAAAGATCCGCCCCGGGCAGGCGGGGCAGCGGCGACGCGGCGGCAGGGATCACTTCAGCGGATCGTGTCCCCAGTTCATCAGCGAATGCCTCCACCGCGTGTCCCGTACGTCACCGGAGGGCCGCTGGGCGAGATGCCGTTGGACGTAGCCGACCACCTTCCGCATGTGCTGGTAGTCGTCGTCCGAGAGGTCGCCCTTCTTCATCCGCAGGATGTCCAGGATGCGGCGACCGGAGGCATGCCCCGTGGACTCGCCCCCGTCCTTGTGCTGCCCGGCGGCCCGCGACTCCTGCGAACCCAGCCACTTCTCCAGCTCGCCCGGCGCCATGTTCACCGCGTCACGGAACGCGTCCCAGGTGTCTTTCCGCTCGTCGTCCCGCATATGGCGTCACTCCTCGGTCTCTCGCCGCTCGTCGGGCCACGCTCATCCAGAGTGGGGGCCGGGCACCCGGACCGCAGCTCGGCATCGTCTGCCTCACCCCGCAGGACACGGTCCACGAGAGTCACCCGGGCGACGGAGGGCCTTCGGGTGTCTACCTTCCTCAGGCGGTGCGGGAACCAGTCGTCAGGACCTTTCCGCCACGATCACCTCGGCCTCCGTGACCAGAACCGACAGCCGGTGTTCCAGGCCGGGACGGTCACTCAGCCATGCTGTCCTGCGGGTGGTGTCTACGGCTACCTGCGCGGGATGCGCCTGGTGGAGGTGTGCGACGTGTTCCTTCATGGTGATCTCGACTGCGTAGTGCCGGGCCGGCCTGCTTCCCGGTAAGCCGTAGACGTGGGCCACCGCCCCCGTCGGCCAGTCGGCCAGTCCGAGTTTCCTCTTTTCCAGCCTGGTGGTGCCGTCGGTGGTCCGAGTGAGGCCCATGCCCGGCACGGAGCGACGTTCCAGGAGGAATGCCCGTCGGCCCCCCGCCGTTCCGTGTACCAGCGCCGAGGGCGGGGCGGGCATGCTGACTCCTCGGAAGGCGGCGCACACCCGGCCCTCGTACGACATCCGGCAGTCCACGTACATCAGTTGGTCTGCGGTTCCCGCCAGTCGAGCTTCCACCTCGATGCTTCCGGACCCGGGGAACGGCCCGTACAGATCGAGGTACTCCAGACCGTGCGGGTAGGGGACGTGGTCCCGGTCGAACTGATCGCCCCAGATGCTCAGGTCGTGCCCGGGTACGACGTGTGTGGCCGCGTCGAGCAGTCCTGGGTGGGTGAGTCCCGCGGGTACTGATCCGCGCTGCGGGTCCAGCACACCGCGCGCCCCCGCACTCCCGTAGTGAAGGTCCGTGAGGTACTGGAATGCCGGGCCGTGGGGCAACCGGTCGAGGGCGTAAGGGAGGGGTGCGGGTACGGCGCCCGCCAGCGGGGGCAGTGGGGGAGGCAGCGGTGGGGTGGTGAAGACGATGAAGGCTTCGGCGGCGGTCTCGAAGCGGGAAAGGGCAGCCCGGCCGGCCTCGCGCCATGTCAGAAGCTGCGCATGGATGGTCGCCCCGTGGCCGGGCAGGCGGCGCGTATGAGTGGCCAGGCGGACGGAGCCGGTCACGGGAATCCAGCGTTTGAGTGTGAGGCTGCGCAATCCGGTGGCAGGCGTGCCGGCGTGGTCGCTGGCGGCCCGCAACAAGTACTCCACTGTGGACATCATGGGCAGTACCGGCAGCGTCCAGGTGGGGCAGTGATCCAGCACCCAGGAGTGGGTTTGCGGACTGAGGGAAAAATACGTGGAACGGGTCTGCGGGGACGCTGCCGGGTCGGCGACCTCTTCTCGCCGCGTGACCTGCTGTTCGTCCGGCGAGGAGCGTCCCTGACGCCGGATGCCCTGAGCACGGGCAGCTTCCAGCAGCAGCCGGCTCGCCCGGCCCTGATGGTCGAGGAACAGTCGGTGGGCCGCCTCTTGGACGATCAAATGCTGTTGATGGCTCTGGCAGACAGTGCGGTGGTGTGCGCCCAGGGCCGCAGCACGCAGGGTGTTCGCCGGCACCGAACACCACTGGTCGCGCAGGGGTGTGCGCTGTTGCGGGGGCGGGGGCGGGGGGAGCGTGACCGGGCGACGGTGGGGCGATGCGTGCCGCTCGTCGAGGATGCGGCCGAGATCGTAGAAGGCGACGGTCGACAGCTTCCGTCCCGGGTCGGGCTCCGGGTCCAGCGGTAGCGCGGGAGCGGCGTCGGCCGCATGCAGGGTGACTGCCACCGGGAGTGCTCCCAGAGAGGAGGACACCACCGTGGCTGTCGCCAGGCCGGGGCACGAGGTGGCGGCCCGGCCGGTGCGCGGCACTGCGCGATGGTGGAGGGCGAGGGCCGCACATGCCGCGCTGAGCAGACCGGTGGCAGCGTGCGGGCGGCCGAACAGAGGCGCGATATTCAGCTCTAGGCAGTCGCCTGCGGGCCGCGGTTCCACATCACCCACCCGCAGGGTGGCGTCCGTGCGTGCAGATGGTGATGCTGTGTCGGAACCGGCTTCGTCGCTGGTTGCGCCCCAGACGGCCAGGACGGGTTCCCCGTCTCGACGGGCGTGGTCGAGGCGCTTGAGCACCACCACGACGGCGGCGTTTCCCACGGGTCCGGGGCGGCCGAGCTCTTCGACGGCGGCGCGGTGCACTGGAGTACTGGCCAAGTCGACCGCGCCGATGACCGCGGCCGCGCAGTCGCCGCCGGCGATGGCGTGCGCGGCGAGGTCCAGGGCCTGCAACCCGGATGCTTCCTCGGCACCGACCGCGAGGCTGGGGCCGGTCAGGCGGAGCTGCGCGCTGATGCGGCTCGCGGCGATGTTGGCGAGGCAGCCGAGGGTCCAGTCCGGGGATTGCAGCAGGTCACAGACCTGGTGTTCGGGCAGGACCTCGGCGGCGAGTCCGGTTCGTTCCTCCGGCGTGGTGAGGTCTCGCCAGAGAGCGTACTCAGCGTGTACCGGCTGGCTGCCGCTGCCCACCAGTACCACGGTGTCGTCGGCCCGCAGGGTCAGATGTGCCGTGGCGTCGCGGGCCGCTTCCAGCACCAGGACGTGTTCGGCGGAGGTGTGCAGCAGGTCGGTGGGGGGCATCTTCAGGCCGTCGACGGCTAGTTCCGCGGTGCGCGGTGGCCTCAGGCGGGACTGCCCGCTGAGGAGAGCGTCGATGAAGTCGGCGGTGCTCGTGCCGTCCCCCACCCGGGCCCCCACGGCGACAAGGGCGACGGCGTGACGGGCGGCGGAACTGCGCGGACGCGTGGGCGAGGGGCGTGCGGTGCGAGTGCCGGTGCTCGTGTCCCAGGCGTCCAGCACCAGGTGCGCGTTGGCGCCCCCGAAGCCGAAGGCGCTGACGGAAGCCCGCTTGCGTCCGGTCCACTCCTGGGCCTGTTTGTTGACCCGCAAGGGCGTGCCGTGCAATGCGTCGGTGGTCACGTCGGCGCCGATGGAGGGCGGGAGGATGCCGTGTTCCATGGCGCCGAGCACTTTGAGCAGCCCGGCGGTGGCGGAGGCGGTGAGGGGGTGCCCGATGTTCCCCTTCACCGATCCGATCGGCAACAGCGGGTGGTCGGCGAAGACGCGGGCGGTGCTGTGCAGTTCCACAGCGTCGCCCAGCGGCGTACCCGTAGCGTGGCATTCGAGATAGGACACGCTGGCGGGGGCGACGTCCGCTGCGCGGTAAGCGTTGTGCATCGCTTGTTGCTGTTGGCGGGTGTCGGGTAGTAACAGCCCCTTGCCGCCGCCGTCATTGGTCAGTCCGATGCCGCGGATGACGGCGAGGACCGGTGTGTCCGTGGCCAGTGCGTCCTCCAGCCGCATGAGGGCGACCACGGCGGCTCCCTCGGACAGGACCAGGCCGTCGGCGTCGCGGTGGAACGGGCGGGAGGTCCCGTGGGGGCTGAGTGCTTCGAGGGTGGCCATGCCGTGGCTGATGGTGCGCGGATCGGCGCCGTTGAGGCCGCCGGCCAGCATCAGGTCTGCCTGACCGTGCCGAAGCCGACGGCAGGCCAGTTCGATGGCGTACAGGCCCGAGGCGCAGGCGGCGTCGATGGCGAATCCGCCGGCCCGCAGGCCGAGGGCCTGTGCTGTGAGACGGGCGGGCATGGCGAACGAGAAGCGGCTCAGTGCGGAGGCGTCCGGAGGGAGGTTCGCTGAGCGGGCCGGTCGAGGGGAGTTTGGCCGGGACCGCAGCCAGACGCTCTCGGCGAAGGCCGCCATAGGGGTGCTGGCGCAGGTGATGTTGCCCAGTACCAGACCGGCACGTTGCTGATGGCCGGTGCGGCCCGCTTCGTCCAGGGCCTGGCGGGCGGCGTGCACGATCCACTGGACGGCGGGGTCGAAGTCGCTGACGGCGGCAGGGGTGAGGGCCAGACCGCCCGGGTCGAAGTGTTCGGTGAAGCGGGTGACGTGACCGTAGGCGGTGCGGGGGGCCTCCCCCGTTTCTGCGCGGCGGCGGTACTCGGCCGCCTCCGGCAGACCGTTGCCGGCACGGGTCAGATGCATGGTGCCGGATACCACGGTCTGCCAGAGTTCGGCGGGGTCGTTGGCCCCTGCGAGCACGCATCCACGGCCCACGATCGCGATGAGAGGCCCATCCACGGCCGGGCTCATCCCTGGTCCGCTGTCAGGGCAGGCGCCGGCCGCGCGACGTCCATGCGGTGGACGAGCTCCACACCCTTCAGCACCCCGAGGACTTCCGCCGGCTCGCGCCCGCGTGAGGTGATCCAGATGTCGCAGACCGCGTTGGTGCTGCCGTGGCGCACGGCTCGGACGACGCACCGCACGGGCGTACCAGCAGGAGGGCTCAGGCGCAGTCGTGCTTCCCGCACCCCCATGGGCAGCGCTTGGATGCCGGCCGACGACAGCACCCACAGGGCGGCGAGCTGGAAGGCGCCGTCCAGCAGCGCGGGATCGCTGTGCCAGCTCGCCTGCGGCCAGTTCAGATCCGCGGTGCCGAGGAGAGTGCCGGTGGCACCCTCGGCATCGAGGGAGCCGACGGTCTCGATGGCCTGCAGCGCAGGCCCGTGGAAGAGCATGCCACCGTTGTAGACGTCGAGCCCCGGGTGTTTGTCCGCGCTCCTGTCACCCGTGCTTTCCGCAGCCGGTGCGGGAGGTCCTTCCAGGACCTCGCTGTTCTCCCAGGTGGCCGTGGCCATGTAGTGGCGAGTGCCGTCCGGGGCGTCCAGATTCAGACGTACTCCGCTCTCCTCGGGGCTTGTCCGCAGATGAAGCCGGTGGCTGCCTTCGTCGGACGCCTTCAGGGCGATGGCCTTGAGCACCGTCAGATCCCGCAGCACAGGCGACCTGCCCGAGGGCGCGGCTGTGCTGGCCGCGCGGATGAACCATTCGAGAACCAGGGCCACGGGTACGACCGGACGTCCCGCGATCCGATGGTCCCGCAACCACGGTTGGGTGTCAGGTGCGAGTGTGATCTCGGTGAAGGCGTCCTGTTGCGCGGGGTGCGAAGCAGAGGCTGCGGTGCCGGTGGGTCCTGCGGCGAGGCCGACACGGACCGGTGCGGGCTGGTCCAGTTCCGCGAGGAACGCCTCCGCCCCTGCCTCCGGGGTGAGGAGGGCCACGCCCAGGCGCCGGAAGTGCTCGGCATGGGCGGAGGTGACCATGCCCGTCGACCAGGGCCCCCAACTGATCGCTTTGGTACGGCAGTCCGGGCGCAGCGTCGCCCGACTCGCGGCCAGGTGCTCCACGGTTTCGTTGGCGGCGGCGTAGTCGCACTGTCCGGCGGTGCCGACGCGGGCGCTCACCGACGAGAAGACACACAGGAGGCGCAGCGGGTCGTCCCGGGTCGCATCCAGCAGATTCGCGAGGCCCTCGACCTTGGTGGTGAACACCTCGGTGAACTCGGCATCGCTCTTGTCCGTGATGTGCTGGTCGGCGAGGACGCCCGCGCCGTGCAGCAGGGCGGTGATCGGACCCCAGTCGCGGCGTGCAGCGGCAAGAGCGTCCTGCACCGCTTCCCGGTCCCGGACATCGGTGCGGACGTATCGCACGTCCGCGCCGGCCTCGGTCAGCAGGTCCAGGGTGGTGCGTACTTCCCGGGAGGCGAGTACCGCGCGGGAGCCCTGGGCCAGACCGCGCAGGGAGGTGTCGGCGCCCGGGGTGGTGTGGCGGGCGAGGACAGAACGGACGGCGGCCTCGCTGTCGGCCGCCCGCAGTTCGTCGCCCTCGTCGATGAGCTCGGTACGGCCCAGCAGCAGCATCTTGGGCCGGTGCGCGCAGGCCAGGGCCCTGACGCACAGGCTGGTGATGCCGCGAGCCCCGCCGCTGACCACCACGACCGGGTCTTCGCCCAGGTCGAGTGGCTGCGGCTCGGCGCGGTGCTGCGGGGTGTCCTGGAGCACGCGCCGGGTGCCGTCGGCTGCCAGCGCGACATTTCCGGCCAGGTCGCCGTCGAGGAGTTCATCGGCAAGGGCCTGAGCGATCTGCTGCGGCGTGCGAGAGGCGCAGTCGATGTCGATCGCCTTCACGCGTGCTGTCCGCCATTCGCTGGCAGCGGTGCGAGCCAGCGCGGCGAGGGCTGCGCTGTCGGCCTGCGCGGATGCGCCACGGACGCCGAAGTCGCCGCCGGTGTCCTGAACGGTCACCAGAACGCCGGCGTTGCGCGTCAGTTCGGGTCCGAGGGCGCGCAGCCGTTGCAGCACCCGCCGCGGCAGTTCCACGGCGTCCGCCCCCGGCGGGTGCGGGTCCGGGGCGGGCTGGAGACCGTCCAGGATCACCAGTGCCCTGGCACCGGCGGGAGCCTGGTCCACAACCGTCGCCTCGACGCCCGCCCGTTGGAGAAGGGCGGCCAGAGGGGTGGCGACGCCGAGGGCGTCCCGGGTGAGGTACAGGGGAAGCCCGTCCAGGTGTGCCGTGACGGGGGGCCCCGCCACCTCGGCCTCTTCGAGTGTCAGGACCGTCCGTACCACCTCGGCCCGGCTGGGGCTCTGGGCAGGGAGGGAAGGCGTCGTCGGGGGGCGCGGAGCCGATGGTGCGGAGGCGGGCGAAGAGCGGTCGGCCCGCGGTGCGGACTCGCCGGTGGGGTGCAGACCGGCCAGCTTGTCGGCGATCTCGGCGATGGTGCGCAGATTGATCAGTTCGGCCGGGTCGATGTCCGTCTCGTTCGGGAAGTGCTCACTGAGCCGGCTGAGGATCTGCACCCGCTTGAGAGAGTCCACACCGAGGTCGACCTCGAGGTCGAGGGACGGCGTGAGCATCTCCACGGGATATCCGGTGAGTTCGGCCACGACGGCCAGCACGATGCCGCCGGGCGCCTGGCCGGTGGCGTTGCCGCCCGCGCCGCGCTCCTCCTCCTTGCCGCCCGCGCCGCGCTCTTCCTTGGCGACCGGCGACCGGCGATCGTCCACAAGAGCCGGTGACGTGAGGTGCGGAGGCCGCTGCATGACTTCCGCCTGCGTGGCTGTCCCGGCCGAGGCATCTGCCGTAGCCGGTACAGCGCGCGGGCGGGTGGACCGCTGATGCTCCGCGGGGGACGGCGTCACCGGAAGGAGGGGCGGCTCGGCGGGCGGGAGTACCGGCAACTCCTCACTGGTCCCCGGTGTGTTTCCCGCCAGCAGGCCGCTGAGCCCTCCCAGGGTGCTCCTGGCCAGGTCCAGGAAGGCGGCATGACTCGAAGATGTCAGTTCCTGGTACTGGCTGTGTGCCGTCGCCGCGTGCTGCTGCACCTCCAGAAAAGCCCGGAGCCACAGGTCGGAGGCGGTCGCATGTTCTTGATCGGGCGCAGCGGAGGAGGGCGCACCCGGTGGCACCGCTGCCAGGTCCCGCACCGCCGGGTCGTGCGGGTGACCGGTCGGCACGGACCATGCCGCAGGCGTTGCCGGACGGGTGTCTCCCGGTGCCTCGGGCGCGTGGGGCCGGGCTGCGTCAGGAGCCCGCGGGGTGTCGCGCGGCGGGTCCTCGGTGGGACCCCCTGTTACGCGGTAGCCCGTGTGGGAGTTGGGACCGGCGATGGGAATGCTCATGGATCTCCTTGGGGGCGGGGACGGTGCTGTGGCGTATGCCGACCACAGGGGTGTGCAGTCCAGGGGGTGGCCCGCGACGGAGAGAGTGCCCAGCGTCTTGTGCAGCGCGGAGAGACCGGAACCCGTCCGATGGTCCGCGCTGACCGCGGTGTGGGGTTCACCGGCGAGGATCTGGCTCACCAGCCCTGTGAGCACGGTGCCGGGGCCGGCTTCGACGAACAGCCGTACTCCGTCCTCGTACAGGGCCCGCACGGTGTCGGTGAACCGTACGGTCGAGGTGAGATGGTCGGTCAGCAGCGCGAGTGCCTCCGACGCGGACGCCGGGTACGGCTGGGCGGTGACGTTGCTGTAGACCGGGAGCCGCGCAGGGGTGAACGCCGCCTTCGCCACGGCGCTTCGCCAGTCTTCGGTGGCGGAGGCCAGCAGGGGGCTGTGGAAGGCGCTGGACACGGCGAGGCGCTGTGCTGGAATGCGGCGCTCGGCCGCCCGGGTCCGCGCCCGGTCGATGGCGGCCGTCGATCCCGACAGGACGTGCTGGCCCGGTGCGTTGTCGTTCGCCACCCACAGGTCTTCGATGCCGTTCACCAGGTGGGCGGTCTGCTCGGCGGTGGCCTGGAGTGCGAGCATCGCGCCGGGGACGGTGCCGGCGTCGCGCAGCAGACGTCCACGGGTGCTCGCCAGCGCCATCAGCGTGTCGTCACTGCATGCTCCGGCCGCGTGCAGGGCGGTCAGTTCACCGAAGCTGTGCCCTGCCACGCAGTCGGGACGGAACCCGACGGCCAGCAGCACGTCCCGCATGACCAGCGCGTGGGCGGCGAGGGCCGGTTGCGCCCGTTCGGTTGCCTCCAGCTCCCGGTCCTGGGCCTCGCGCTGCGCGTCGTTCGACGCGGGCGGCGGGAACACGGACCGGTGCAGTGGTCGTCCGTCGATGTCGACGTCCGCCAGCCGGTCCCACGCGGACAGGGCCTGGGGAACGTGCAGCGCGACCTCGGCGCCCATGCCGGGATACTGGCTGCCCTGACCGGGGAAGAGCAGTGCGACGCGGCCTTCTCGGCCGGTACCGCTCTGGTAGCGGGTGCCGCCGGGAGTCACGAAGGCCGTGTCCGGCTGCTGCAGGATTCTGGCGCGGGAGTCGGCCGCCGCCGCGCGCAGTGCCGCCAAGTCACGCACGACGGTGCACCAGCGGTGGGACGCGGTGGCGTCGAAAGCCTCCTGGGACGTACGTGCCGTCTCGGTGAGGGGGGCAACCGTCTCGCTCAGGCGCCCGAGGTCGCGGGTGAGGGCGGAGGCGGAGGACGCGCTGATCAGGACCAGCTCGTCGGGTGCGGTGCGGAAGAGCCCCTGCCGGTGGGGACTGCCGTCTTGCGGGGTGTACTCCTCGAGGGCGATGTGGAAGTTGGTGCCGCCGAAGCCGAAACTGGACACTGATGCCCTGCGCGGGTGTTCGCTGCCGCGGACCCACGGCCGCGTACGGTGACTGAGATAGAACGGCCCGCTGTCGGTGTCCAGGGCCGGGGTCGGGGATTCCGCCTTGAGGGTGGGGGGCAGGGTGCGGTGGTGCAGGGCGAGGACCGCTTTCGCCAGGCCCGCGGCTCCTGCGGCGGCCTTGGTGTGCCCGATCTGCGATTTGACCGACCCGAGCGCGCACCAGGGAGTTCCTGCGGATGGCGGGTCCGCGCCGAACGCCTCCTGAAGGGCGGCCGCTTCGGTTTCGTCCCCGGCCCGGGTGCCGGTGCCGTGGGCTTCGACGAGCTCGACTGTGCCCGGTCCGTATCCGGCCGCCTCGTATGCCCGCCGCAGCGCGCGGACCTGGCCGGCGGCGGTGGGGGCGTAGATGGATGAACCGCGGCCGTCCGATGAGGAGCCGATTCCTCGGATCACCGCGTAAATACGGTCACCGGCCCGTTCGGCATCCCCCAGCCGCTTGAGGGCGAGCATGATCACGGCCTCCCCCAGGAGGGTGCCGTCGGCGTCGGCGGAAAAAGGGCGGCAGTCCCCCGAAGGCGACAGCGCGGGCGTCTTGCTGAAGCAGGTGTAACTGAAGGCGTCGCTCAGGGGGTCCACACCCCCGGTGAGCATCATGTCGGCGCGACCGAGAACCAGCTCGTCGATGCAGGCGCTCAGGGCCGACAGCGAGCTGGCGCACGCGGCGTCAGTGGTGTAGTTGCTGCCATGGAGATCGAAGTGGCGCGCTACCCTGCCGGCCACCACATTGGTGAGCAGTCCGGGGAAACTGCTCTCCTGCCACTCGGGGAAGGCACTCACCAGCGCGTCGCACAGACGCTCCGTCTGCTCCTCTCGCAGTCCTTGGGCTCGCAGGACCCTGCGCCAGGTGGGTCGCTGCGAGCGGGAAGACATGGCGTGCATCAACTCGGTGGAACAGGCGCCCAGGATGATCCCGGTCCGTTCGCGGATCTCGGCGGTCGGCGACCGGTCACCGAAGACGTCCCTCAGCAAGAGCTGTGCGGCGACCAGGGCCAGGAGCTGGGCCGAGTCCGTGGCCGGGATGCTGGACGGTGGCGTGGCGAACGCCAGCGGATCGAAGTCGACTGGGGAGAGGAAGGAGCCGCGGGTGGCGTAGGTCTTGTCCCTGGCCGCCGGGTCGGCGTCGTAGTGGTCTTCAGGCAGCCAGTGGCTCGCAGGCACCTCGGTGATCAGGTCGCGGCCCGCTGCCACGTCACGCCAGAAGCCGGCCGCCTCCGAGGAACCGGGAACCAGAGTGGACAAGCCGACCACGGCGATGGGCACGGAGGGGGCAGGAGAGCGCGGGGGCATGAGCAAGCTCCTCGACGAAGGCGTGCGGATCACAAAAGTTCTCGTGCCTGGAAGGTGAAGGCCGAGGCGGGCAGGGTCACACCATGGCTGCGCAGTTGATGGGCCCGGGTCAGCACCGTCGCGCCCTCCATGAGGTTCCGCGCGATCTGCACGGCGGACAGGTGGTCAGAGGCCAGGTATCCGTCCGTGCGCCAGATGTTGAAGGCGCCTACGGCTGGACCGCACCAGATCTGGTAGTCCGACACTCGGTCAGGTGCGCCCCGCAGAGCCCACAGGCTGGACATGCCGAGGTACCAGCGGAACACGAGAGCCATACGGTGTTTCGGGTCCCGTCGCGCACGGTGCAACTGTTCAGGATCACGTTGACTCCAGAAATGTTCCGTCAGGAGCCAGACCTGATCGATCGGCATCAGGAAGACGTTGCTCTCCAGGCGTTGCCGTTCGTCGACGGGAAGGTCGTCGAGGGAAGCGTGATCACGGTAGAGCTGTCGCAGCCGGGCCGCCCGGCCGGCGAACATGGTGCCTCGTGTGAGGACCTGTACCTGTGCCCCTAGTTCGAACATGTCTGCCGACGCGGTCATGGCGGTGTCCGTGGTGTCCGCAGCGAGGAGAAGACCCCGTGCGCGGTCGGAAGTGCCCGCCTCGGTGCTCAGTTGGTTGACGGAGCCCGTGAGGACGTAGGCCGCGCCCAGTGCGAAGGCAGCCGCCACGCTGTGGGGCGTGCCCATGCCGCCGGCCGCACCGACGCGGGCCGGTGCCGTGATGCCGTGCCGGCGAGTCAGGGTGTCGCGCAGAGCCATGATCTGGGGCAGAGAGGTGCCCAGCGGACGGCCGTCCGTGTGGCCGCCGCTGTCGGATTCGACCGTCACATCGTCGGCCAGCGGCACACGGGCAGCCAGCCTCGCTTCGCTTTCGCTCAGGTCACCGGTGCTGACCAAGTCGCGCAGCAGGGCGGCCGGGGCCGGGGCGAGGAAGTGGGCGGCGATCTCGGGCCGGGAGATCTTGGCCATCACACGGCGGGGCCGGTGAACGGTGCCGTCGGGGCGCAGGCGCAGGCCCGCCGCCGAGCAGTGGACCGCAGCGCGCGTCACCTGGATGAAGGCCGACAGCGAGACGCACGGGACGTTCTGGGTGATCAGTAGCCGGGCGAGTTCGTTCTCCCACGCCGGTGAGTGGGGTGAATGGATGAGATTGACACCCCAGGGAGCAGGAGGCGGCAGGCTGCGGCGCAATCGCGCGACAGCGGCCGTGACCGTGTCCGGGGACAGACCTGCGGCTCCGAAGAAGGCCAGGATGTCCGCACGAGCCAGGGTCTGGACGAAGTCGACTCCGGAGATGCCGTGGGCCATCTCCCCTGCCACATAGGGAAAGCGTGTGCCGTGTGCCGCGGTGAAGCTTCTGTCTCCCAGCCATTCGGGATACAGCGGCGGGAGAGTGCCCGTGTGTTCACCTGCCGTCGGCGCGCAGGGGGCGAGAGCGGCCCCCAAGGCCGCGTCCTCAGCTCGGCGTACCACGTACGCCGTGCTCCGGGGACAGCGGACCACGCGGAGCAGTTCCGGGGCGCTGAAAGGATCGTTGACGCCGGCGTTTTTCTCCATGGTCTCGGGCATCGTGAGCCCCTTCCTGCGGCGAGGAGCGGGAGGAAACACCTTGCGAAGGGGCGCCGCCGCCGGTCAAGCCGGTCCGCCATCGCCGACTCCGGCCAGCAGATATTCCACGTTCATGACGGTCGTGGGCGTTGTCACCCCGGCGACTTTCCGCGTGTTGCTGTCGTCGAAGGTCCGCGTCTGATTCACATACGGGGTGAGGCCGGGAAAGTGCCGGAACTGCGTTTCCAGAGGCGTGGGCCGCTCGGGCGGTTCCGGAACAAGACGGAACCGGACCGGGGCGAATCTCTCCATGAATTCGATCAGCGTGTGCACCGGAGTGTCGCCAGGGTGGACGACGTGATACGTGGACACCCCGTCCGGCACGGGGAGGGCAGCGATGCCGATCATGATTTTCGCCGCGTCATCGACGGGGAGGCAGTTGAGGTGGGCGTCGTCGCGCCCGACCAGCCGGACCTGAGGACGCAGCCCGTAAGGGATACGTATGCGGTCGAAACCGCGCTGGACGGAACCGTTCCACAGCAGTGAAGCGGTGACCTGGAACGGATGACGGGGCATCCCGAGGACCGGCGGTTGATCGGTCAGCAGCACACTGGGCCGCAGGATGAGTGCTGCCCGGTCACGGGCGCGCGACCAAGCGCGTACCAGTACTTCGGCGTCGTATTTCGAGTGCTCATAGGCGTTCTCGAAACCGTACGCGTCACTGAGATCACTCTCCCAGACATGCCCGGTCCGGCGCGCGCCCGCCACGAAAGCGGTACTCACGTGTACGAACGGCGCCTTGCGGCTATTCAGCGCGGCCACATCGAGGAAGTGACGGGTACCGTCGACGTTCACGGGTCTGACTACCCTCGCATCACCATTCAGATCGATATCACCCGCCGCGTGCCAGAAGACATCCGTCCCCTCGGCGAGCGCCCGCGCCCGCGCCTCCGACAAGCCCAGCTTCGGCCGGATGAGCGTTACCTCGACCTCATGAGCCGTCCGCCGAAAGCGCTCGATCAGGTCGCCCGAAACGGAAAGACGGCGCAGACCCCGGGATACCCGGCCGATCGCACTTTCGCCACCCTGGCGGTAGAGAAGTGTGACGACATCACCTCGCGTGACGAACTCACGTACCAGGCGAATACCCAAAAAGCCGGTACTTCCGCTCATCGTTATACGCATATGCGTTCCCCCTTCATATCCAAAGGATTCCCCCAGGGTCCACTCGAATGCGTCGCGTCACCCTGGAGGATTAAAAGTAATACGATCAATTAATCCTTCAGGAAACCCCACCTGTCAGGATATCCAGGGAGAAGGAGACCGCATTATTGTGGTTTGACACTCGACTGCGGTGGCAGCCTTAGCCCATCGCCACTCCGAGCGATTACCCAGCGCCGAGCCCCTCAACTGATCTCTACACCCGCCAGGAAAAAAGCCGGATTCCTGACGCCACGTCGGAGACATTCCGGCTCACAGCATCCGATCAAGGCGTCCTGCCTGGAGTCGCCGTCAAGCAGGTTTCGCAAGGAGCAGCATGCCGAACGCACACCCTTCCTCCAGCCGCGAGCCGGACTCGGCGAGTTCACCGACTCCGCCACGCTCAGCCAAGGAAGAACCGGGTCGCACACTGACCGCCCTGGCGGAGTGGTCGATACGCCATCGACGGTATGTCCTGCTCTGCGCCGCAGCGTTCATCGTGATCAGCGCCGTCGTCGGACACGACGTCTCCTCACGCCTGCTCAGCGGCGGGTGGCAAGTGGCCGGCTCACCCTCGCAGCGAGCCGCAGCCCTCCTGCGGGAGGACCCCGCCGGCGCCCCCGATCTGCTGCTGCTCGCCGCCACCCCCAAAGGGCCCGACGCCCCCGATGCCCGCGACGCCGGTCTGCGGCTCCTGGCGCAACTGCGCAACAGTCCGCAAGTCCGCTCCGTAAGCGCCTACTGGACCGCGCCACCGTCGACGAGGGACAAGGACCGCGCAAAGAAGGAGGCCCCGCCGCCGGGCCCCGACGGCGGAGAACAAGGCCCTCCTGCCGCACATCCCCTGCTCTCCGCCGACGGTCGCTCCGTACTGATCCCGGTCCGCCTGGCCGGGCGTCCGCAGAACTTCCGCTCCGCCCTGGACCAGCTCCTGCCGCGGGTCACCGGAGGCCACGGACCCCTGCGGGTCACCGCGGCCGGTACCGCCGTCACCGCACGGGGGCTGCAACAGCACAGCGCCGCCGATCTCACCCGCACCGAGGTACTGGCCGCTCCGGCAGCCTTGCTCCTCCTGCTGCTCATCTTCGGCAGTCTTCCGGCTGCCAGTCTGCCGCTCGCGGTCGCCGCCATCTCCGTGACCGGTACGCTGGCGGTGCTGCGCGGGCTCAGCGCCCTCACCGACACGTCGACCTTCGCCCTCAACGTCACCACGGCCGTCGGGCTGGCTCTGTCGATCGACTACAGCCTGTTCGTCGTCGCCCGCTTCCGCGAGGAGAGCGCCGCGGGCAGGACCGTGCACGAAGCGGTCGTCGAAGCCACCCGCACCGCCGGCCGCACCGTTCTCGTGGCCGCTGCCGCCGTCATCACGGGGCTGCTGGGTTTGCTCATCTTCCCCATGTTCCTCACCCGCTCGCTGGCCTACGCCGGTATCAGCGTCGTCGTTCTGACCGCAGCGGCCGTCCTGCTGGTGGTTCCCGCCGCGCTCGCATGCTTCGGTGACAACTTCTTCCGCGGCGACCTCTTCGCGCGATGGCGCCGCGGCACCGATCACCCGCCCACCGGCTGGTACCGCCTGGCCCACCGGGTGATGCGCCGACCAGTCACGGTCACGGTCGCTGTGACGGGCATCCTACTGATTCTGGCCCTGCCCTTCCGCGACGTACGTTTCAGCTTCAGCGACGTCCGGACCCTGCCCGCCACCTCCGCCGAGGCAGAAGCCGCCCAAGTCCTGCGGACGGACTTCCCCCAAGTCCGCAACGAGGTGGAGGTCCTGCTCCCCGACTGGCCGACCGGCACCGACAGCACCCGTCAGCGACAACTGCGCTCGTATGCCCGGCGCTTGTCCACCCTGAAGGACGTCAGCGGTGTCCGCACCTCTACCGGCGTCTACGCACGCGGCGCCCTCACCGCCCCGTCCTGCCGCCCAGCCTCCGGGACCGAGCACGTCACTTCCGCCCAGTGCCGAACAGAACCCGCGGCAGGCAGCCCCCCGGACACGGCCCACCACGCCGCGACCACGACCCGGCTCACCGTGATGTGTGCCTGTGACTCGTTCACCCCGCAGGGCTTGGCCCTGCCCGATCGCCTCCGTTCGGTACCCGCTCCCGCTCCCGCTCTGTTCGCCGGACCGACCGTCGAGCTCCTGGACGCCCGGCAGGCCCTCGCACACAGGCTCCCCCTCGCCGCGCTTGTGGTCGCTACGGCCATGCTCATCCTGTTGCTGTTCTGCACGCGCAGTCTCTTCCTTCCGTGCAAGGCTCTGCTGATCAATCTGCTCAGCCTCACCGGCAGCTTCGGCGCCATGGTGTACGTCTTCCAGCAGGGCCATATGCGTTGGCTCGTGGGGCACTTCACGGTCACCGGCACCACCGACATCGTGATGCCGGCCATCGCGTTCTGTCTCGCCTTCGGTCTCTCCATGGACTACGAGATCCTGCTGCTCTCCCGCATCACGGAAATGCACCGGCAGACCTGTGACACCGAGGAAGCCACTGCGCGGGGACTACAGGCAGCCGCGCCTCTGTTCACCGCATCGGCCGCGGTGATGGCCGTCGTCCTCCTGGCCATGGCGACCTCCACCGTCACGACCCTCAAACTGCTGGCCGTCACCATCTGCGTCTCCGTAGTTCTCGACGCGGTACTCCTCCGGCCACTGCTTGTCCCAGCAGTGATGCGACTGGCCGGCGCGGCGAACTGGTGGCTGCCCTCACTCGGCCGCAACCGGCGCCCCGCCACACCGCTCGAAGCGCACCCGCCGACGCCTGACGCCTGACGCCTGCCCCCTGAACCACGCGCACGGGCCCGGTCGGCGATCACCCAGGTGTCCTCCGCGTCGGCCTGCCGGCCTGCCCCTGTCGATCGGCATCTCCGCCGCCAACCTCCACGACAGCCGGGCCCTCACCCCGCTGGTGCGAGGCATCCCGCCCATCCATTCCCGACGCGGCCCACGGCACCGACGCCCTGGGAAGCTGCACGGTGACAAGGGCTACGACTACCGTCACCTGCGGCGATGGCTCGCTTCCCGCGGCATCCGACACCGCCTCGCGCGCAAGGGCATCGTGGCCGTGCCGGCGCGCCCACGTCGGACGCGCCGGGTCCGGGGAGCTCGGGTTCAGCTCTTGGTCGAGCCCTTGGTCAACGCGTCCATGAGGAGGTCGATGAGCCGACGAGCCTGCTCTTTGCTGCCGTGCTGCACGGAATAGGCGATGCCGCCCATGAGGAGGAGAACATCGTCGGAGGTGACATCGGTTCGCAGGCTGCCGTCGTGGGCGCCGGCATCAAGGAGGGCGGCGACGGCGTCGGTAAGGAGTGCGCGGCTGTCGGCGTACGGGTCGACTCCGGAGGCGATGACCGCGTTGAGTGCTGCGGACATGCCGCTCTTGGCCGTGGCGTACTCGAGGAAGTGTTCCATCCAGATGCGAGTGGCCTCGGCGGCCGGACGCTGGGTGAGGAGGTCCGACGCCTTCTCGCACACGCGGCTGAGTCGGTGTCGGTAGGCGGCGTCGATGAGGGCTTCTCGTGTCGGGAAGTGCCGGTAGAGCGTGCCGACACCGACGCCGGCCTGCTTGGCGATGGCGGCCGGTGCGGTGTCCAGCCCCTGCTCGGCGAAGACCTGCGCGGCGACCTCCAGCAGGCGCTCCCGGTTCTGCAGCGCATCGCTCCTGGTCCGGCGGGGGTTTGGGGGCATGCGGGTTCCTCCGGTGCCTGCCTTCGGTTGCTTTCCGGAATGTATTCCGCTTAACTCCTAACCGGAACGCATTCCGGTAACACTCTACTCCAGGAGACTTCCATGCCGACTCCGTCCGGCAAGGCCGTACGCCAATGGTTCATCACCGGAGCCTCCGGCGGCCTGGGCCGCCATCTCACCGAACACGCCCTCCAGCACGGCGACCGCGTCACGGCCACGGTCCGCCGCCCCGCAGTACTGGAGGACCTGCGTAAGACGTACGGCGACCGGCTGACCGTCGAGATCCTCGATCTCACCCGGCCGACCGACGTCGACCGAGTGGTCGGCAGGACCCTCCGGTCCGGACCGGTGGACATCGTGGTCAACAACGCCGGATACGCAGTCGTGGGCGCCGCCGAGGAGATGACCATCGAGCAGATCCGCGACCAGATCGAGGTCCTCCTGCTCGCTCCCATGCTGATCACCCGGGCCTTCCTGAAGCCGATGCGCGAGCAGGGCGGAGGCCGAATCATCCAGATCTCCAGCATGGGCGGCCAGATCGCCACCCCCACGCACAGCTCCTATCACGCGGGCAAGTGGGGGCTGGAAGGCTTCACCGAGAGCGTCAGCCGCGAAGTGGCCGACTTCAACATCCACCTCACCCTGGTCGAGCCCGGCGCCACCCGCACCGGCTTCGCCTCGGCCCTGCACTACACCACCGAAACGGCCGCCTACCGTGACAGCGCCGTCGGCCGGACGCGGCGTTACCTGGAGGCCGCTGACGACAGCGTCTTCACCGGCGACCCGGCCAAGCTCGCCGCCGCCATCTACGACACCACCAACCACCCGAACCCGCCCCTGCGCCTACCTCTCGGTTCCGACACCTACGACGCCATCCACACCGCACTCACCAGCCGTCTCACCGCACTCGAAACCCAGAAGGATCTTGCGGCATCTGTCGCTTTCACCCACTGAGGTCTTTCAGCGTTGCCGCCCCAGTGTGAGGACGGCGGCGGCGACCGACGACATTCGCTTCGGGCTGCACCGGGCCCTGCGGAAGATCCGCCAGGTCTTCAGGCGGGCGAGGCCACGCTCGACCGGTGCCCGTGCCGCGGACAGCGCGCGGTCGACGGTCTGTTGCGTGGGCGTGAGGTCACGGCCCGGAGGGCGTCCGAGGGCCACACGGAACCAACGCGGACGGCGTCGCCGTCCAGGACGCGCCGGACCAGAGTGTCCAGCACCGCAGCACCACTTCCAGGGCTTCGGCGGCAGCCGACCCCGTACCGGCAAAGCTGTTGATCACCTCTTCGGCCGGACCGTAGGTTCCGTCGCATGACGAATCTCCGGATCGGTGTGATGTACGACCGCGACTGGGTGCCCGAGGAGTTGCCCGCCTTCGCGCGGCGGGCCGAGGCGCTCGGCGCGGACGACCTGTGGGTGGTGGAGGACCTGCGCTGGAACGGCGGGGTGTCGGCGGCGGCCGTGGCGCTGGGCGCGACCGAGCGGCTGCGGGTGGGCATCGGGATTGCCCCGGCGCCGTTGCGCAGCCCGGCCCTGCTGGCGATGGAACTGGCCACGCTGGCACGGGTGTTCCCCGGCCGCCTGGT
>NZ_JBIAZN010000035.1:0-32906 GCF_042899225.1 Streptomyces sp. NPDC000134 | reverse complement strand
CGACTCTATCAGATCCTTTTCCGATCCGATTTCCTCGGTGCTTTCCAGGTTCCCGCTTCCGCGTTTCCCTTTCCGGCGGTTCCGACTTTATCAGAAGTTCTGAGTCGGAATTCCCGCCCCTCCGGGACGCTCCCGACCGTGATGTGATCGGGTGCCCCTCCGAGCGGGGTTGTAAACCTACTGGAGCGGGGCGCCTCGATGCAAATCGAGGCGCCCCGCTCCTGGTCGGCACGGGCCGGGGCCCGACGGTCCGTCAGACCTCCACCACGACGGGGAGGATCATCGGCCGGCGCCGGTAGGTGTCCGAGACCCACTTGCCCAGGGTCCTGCGGATCAGTTGCTGGAGCTGGTGCGGCTCCACGACGCCGTCCTGGGCCGAGCGCTCCAGTGCCTCCACGACCTTGGGCAGCACCTCGCCGAAGGCGGAGTCCTCGATGCCCGAGCCACGGGCCTGGATGTGCGGTCCTCCGGTGATCTTGCCGGTGGAGGCGTCCATGACGACGAAGACCGAGATGATGCCCTCGTCCCCGAGGATCTTGCGGTCCTTGAGCGCGGGCTCGCCCACGCCGCCGACCGACAGGCCGTCGACGTACACATATCCCGCCTGGACCTTGCCGGAGATCTTGGCCTTGCCGCCGACGAGGTCGACGGCGACGCCGTCCTCGGCGATGACGATGCGGTCGTGCGGGACGCCGGTGAGGGCGCCCAGTTCGGCGTTGGCGCGCAGGTGGCGCCATTCGCCGTGGACCGGCATCAGGTTCTTCGGGCGGCAGATGTTGTAGAAGTACAGCAGCTCGCCGGCCGAGGCGTGGCCCGAGACGTGGACCTTGGCGTTGCCCTTGTGGATGACGTTGGCGCCCCACCGGGTCAGGCCGTTGATCACGCGGTACACCGCGTTCTCGTTGCCCGGGATGAGGGACGAGGCCAGGATGACCGTGTCGCCCTCGACGATGCGGATCTGGTGGTCGCGGTTGGCCATGCGGGACAGGGCGGCCATCGGCTCGCCCTGGGAGCCCGTGCAGACCAGGACCACCTCGCTGTCCGGGAGGTCGTCGAGGGTCTTGACGTCCACGACCAGGCCCGGCGGGACCTTCAGGTAGCCGAGGTCTCTGGCGATGCCCATGTTGCGGACCATGGAGCGGCCGACGAAGGCGACCCGGCGGCCGTACTCGTACGCCGCGTCCAGGATCTGCTGGATGCGGTGGACGTGGCTGGCGAAGCTGGCCACGATGATCCGCTTGCGGGCGCCGGCGAACACCTGGCGCAGGACGCCCGAGATCTCGCGCTCCGGCGGGACGAACCCCGGGACCTCGGCGTTCGTCGAGTCGGCGAGGAGGAGGTCGATGCCCTCTTCGCTCAGCCGTGCGAACGCGTGCAGGTCGGTGAGGCGGTTGTCCAGCGGGAGCTGGTCCATCTTGAAGTCGCCGGTGTGCACCACCATGCCCGCGGGGGTGCGGATGGCGACGGCCAGGGCGTCCGGGATGGAGTGGTTGACCGCGACGAACTCGCAGTCGAACGGGCCGATGCGCTCGCGGTGCCCCTCCGCCACCTCCAGGGTGTACGGGCGGATGCGGTGCTCCTGGAGCTTGGCCTCGATGAGCGCCAGGGTCAGCTTGGAGCCGATCAGCGGGATGTCCGCCTTCTCCCGCAGGAGGTAGGGGACACCGCCGATGTGGTCCTCGTGACCGTGGGTGAGGACGATGCCCTCGATGTCGTCGAGACGGTCCCGGATCGACGAGAAGTCCGGCAGGATCAGGTCGATTCCGGGCTGCTCCTCCTCGGGGAAGAGCACTCCGCAGTCGACGATCAGCAGGCGGCCGCCGTACTCGAAGACCGTCATGTTGCGGCCGATCTCGCCGAGACCGCCGAGTGGTGTGACCCGCAGGCCGCCTTCGGGAAGCGGCGGGGGCGAGCCCAGTTCGGGATGCGGATGACTCAAAAGACTCTCCTCACCACACGCGCCACGTACCGGTGGGGCACGTGGCGCGCATGACGTTCGTGCAGAAGCAATTGTTTGGGTGTGGTGCAGGCACCGGTGGCCTGCTTATTCAGTTGTGGGGTCTTGCGAAGTCCGATGTCAGAGCTGTACCCCGCCGGCAGCAAGATCGATCTTGAGTTGGTCGGTTTCCTCGGGCGTCAGCTCGACCATGGGCGCGCGCAGCGGCCCGGCCGGCAGGCCCTGGAGGGCGAGCGCGGCCTTGGTGGTCATGACGCCCTGGGTACGGAACATGCCGGTGAAGACGGGCAGCAGCTTCTGGTGGATCTCCAGGGCCTTGTGCACGTCGCCCGCCACGTAGGCGTCGACCATGGAGCGCAGCTCCGGGGTGACGACGTGGCCGACGACCGAGACGAAGCCGACCGCGCCGACGGCGAGCAGCGGCAGGTTGAGCATGTCGTCGCCGGAGTACCAGGCGAGCCCGGAGTGCGCGATGGCCCAGCTCGCGCGGCCCAGGTCGCCCTTGGCGTCCTTGTTGGCGACGATCCTCGGGTGCTCGGCGAGGCGGACGATGGTCTCCGTGTTGATCGGGACGCCGCTTCGGCCGGGGATGTCGTACAGCATGACCGGCAGGCCGGTCGCGTCGGCGACCGTCGTGAAGTGCCGGTACAGGCCCTCCTGCGGGGGCTTGTTGTAGTACGGGGTGACGACGAGCAGGCCGTGCGCGCCGGTCTTCTCGGCGGCGCGGGCCAGTTCCACGCTGTGCTGGGTGTCGTTGGTGCCGACACCGGCGACGACGTGGGCCCGGTCGCCGACCGCCTCCACGACGGCCCGTACGAGCTCCGCTTTCTCCGCATCGCTGGTGGTGGGGGACTCGCCGGTGGTGCCGTTGACGATCAGGCCGTCGTTGCCTGCGTCCACCAGGTGGGCGGCGAGCCGCTGCGCGCCGTCGAGGTCGAGTACGCCGTCCGCCGTGAAGGGCGTGACCATGGCGGTGAGGACCCGCCCGAAGGGGGTCTGCGGAGTGGAGGTCGGAGCCATGGGTTACACGCTACTCGTTGCTCGAAGCGGGGTCTTCCCTCGGGGGAGGCGGTGCTGGACCGGGGGTACGGAGCCCGGCACTGCCTGCTCGGGGGTTCAGGCAGTGCCGGGTCCGTTCGATCAGGCTAGATGAACTTCGCGAAATGCCGCAATCCGGACACCTCGTGCGGCTGATGCGCACATGTGTCCCTCAGCGGCCTCGCGCGCAGTTACGGCGCCACGCGCCCGTTGGCGTTGAAGGCGGCGTGGGTGAGGGGCATCAGCCCGGCCCACGCGGCCTCCAGCTTCTCGCCGACCATCTCGATCTCCCGCTGCGGGAAGGAGGGCACCTTGGCCAGCTCGTGCTGGGTGCGCAGGCCGAGGAAGTGCATCAGCGAGCGGGCGTTGCAGGTGGCGTACATCGAGGAGTACAGGCCGACCGGGAGCACCGCGCGGGCGACCTCGCGGGCGACGCCGGCGGCGAGCATCTCGCGGTAGGTGCCGTACGCGCGCAGGTAGGAGTCCTCCATCGCGCGGGCGGTCAGCTCCCGCTGGGCCTGGGTGCCCTCGACGAAGCGGTACTTGCCCGGACGGCCCTCCTGGACCAGCTTGCGGGAGGCGTCGGGGACGTAGAAGACGGGCTGCAGCTCGCGGTAGCGGCCGCTCTCCTCGTTGTACGACCAGCCGACGCGGTGCCGCATGAACTCGCGGAAGACGAAGATCGGGGCGCTGATGAGGAAGGTCATCGAGTTGTGCTCGAACGGGCTGCCGTGGCGGTCCCGCATGAGGTAGTTGATCAGGCCCTTGGAGCGCTCCGGGTCCTTCTTCAGCTCGTCCAGGGACTGCTCGCCGACGGTCGAGACGCGGGCGGCGAACAGGACGTCGGCGTCGGACGCGGTGTGCTTGACCAGTTCGACGGTGACGTCGCTGCGCAGTTCGATCTTGAAATCGGCTTCGGGCGTGTCGGACACGGTGTGGTGGGCCTTCCCATCTCGTCGCTTGCAGAGCCACTCTACGGCTCGGCGTAGCTCCGGATTCCCGGGCGCCAATCGGGGCGATCGGGCCGTGCCGCGATGAAGTCACCGAAAGTGGGCACCTTCGGGAGGGTTCGTTCGTCTGTACCGATGACGAGTGATCCTCCGAATCCCCGAAGGGAGACGTACGTCGATGTTCCACCGGCGTGAACCCGTGCCGTTCGCCTTCGTCGCCGAGGCCGACAGGTTCCGCAGCAATGTCACGCCCCCGCCGCGGGAGCGGGCGTCCTTCGGCCAGATAGCCGGGCGCTGGCTGCTGGGGCTGACCATCGTGGCCGGACTCGTGGGTGCCCTGGTGATCGGGATGCCCGCGATGTCGCTGGACCACTCCGCGCGGCAGACGCAGCAGTCCCAGGCGTCCGACGACCGCTGAGCCGGCGGCCTGCCTCCATCCGGACCCCCGAGGGTGGTGACCGGGGACACAGGTGGATAACCTCACCGGGCACTGCCCGCGCATGGAGCGAGTGAGGACCAGCCGTGCCCCTGCCCTTCCTGACGGCCGACCGCGCCTTCGAGGCGGCCGACGATGTCGCGCTGCCGTACGACGACCGGGACACCTGGAGGCGGCCGTACCGCCCCGGGCCGTACCGGGTGGGGGCGTCCGCGCTGATGCTGCTGCTGGCGTCGTTCGTGCTGTTCGCGGCGGTGATCATCGCGGCCACGGGCACGTTCGGCTCCGCCGGGGTGTTCTTCGTCGTCGCCCTGGCCATGATCGCCGGCGCGCTGCGGCTGCTGCGCGTGGGCGTGTGGGTGAGCGCCCGGGGGCTGCGCCAGGTGGGCTTCCTCGTGACGCGGACGGTGCCGTGGGAGCAGGTCGTGGGGGTGCGGACGGTGCAGCAGCCGGTGCGCTGGCTGGGGCTGCCGCGCACGGTGCAGGGCCAAGCGCTGGTGCTGCAGCGCCGGGGGCGCCCGGCGGACGCCCTGCCGCCGCTGCTGACCACGCACGGCGCGGACTTCCTCGCCCGAGCGGCCGCCTTCGACCGGGCCGCCGACGCGGTGGAGACCTGGGCGGCGGAGTACCGGCTCGGCTGACCGACCGGATGTGACACCCGGGCGAGTCACCGGTGACCCGGTCCGCGGGGTGCGGGCCGGGCCACGGTGTTCGGTACGGGGACTCGGACGGGACGGGGTCAGGTGGTCTCGACCGGGCGGGGGTCCTTGCCGTCGTGGAGGGAGATGGCTCGCTGCATCGCCTTGCGGGCGCGCGGGGTGTCGCGGGCGTCGTGGTAGGCGACGGCGAGGCGGAACCAGGTGCGCCAGTCGCCGGGGGCCGCCTCCGTCTCGGCCTTGCGGCGGGCGAAGACCTCGTCGGCGGAGTCGCGGTCGACGCGGCCGCTCGGGGTCCGCTTCAGCTCGTCGACCGGCAGCGCGCCCTCGGCGTCCAGTTCGGCGGCGAGCTGGTTGGCCCGGCGGACGAACTGGGTGTTCTTCCACAGGAACCACAGGCCGATGACCGGCAGGATCAGCACCGCCACGCCGAAGGTGACGGTGATGACCGTGCCGGTCTGGATGAGCAGGACGCCACGGCTGCCGACCAGGACGAAGTAGAAGACCAGGACGGCGGCCGTCAGGGCGTAGGAGAGTTTGGCTCGCATGGCGGGTGTCAGCCCAGGTCCAGGAAGTGTTCCAGGCCGAAGGTCAGCCCCGGGGTGGCCACCACGCGGCGGACGCCCAGCAGGATGCCCGGCATGAAGCTGCTGTGGTGCAGCGAGTCGTGCCGGACGGTGAGGGTCTCGCCCTCTCCGCCGAGCAGGACCTCCTGGTGGGCGAGGAGCCCGCGCAGCCGGACCGCGTGCACCGGGACGCCGTCCACGTCCGCGCCCCGGGCGCCGTCCAGGGCGGTGGCGGTGGCGTCGGGCGCCGGAGCGGCGCCTGCCTTCCGCCGGGCCTCGGCGATGAGCTGTGCGGTGCGCGTGGCCGTGCCGCTGGGGGCGTCGACCTTGTTCGGGTGGTGCAGTTCGACGACCTCGACGGACTCGAAGTACGGGGCCGCGATCTGCGCGAACTTCATGGTCAGGACCGCGCCGATGGAGAAGTTGGGCGCGATGAGGACGCCCGTCTCCGGGGCGGCGTCGAGCAGGCCCCGGAGGGTGGCGAGCCGCTCGCCGGTCCAGCCCGTGGTGCCGACGACGGCGTGGATGCCGTGCCGTACGCAGAAGTCGAGGTTGTCCATGACCGACGCGGGGGTGGTCAGCTCGACGGCGACCTGGGCGCCGGAGTCGGTCAGCGCCTCCAGCCCGTCGCCCCGGCCGAGGGCGGCGACCAGTTCCATGTCCTCGGCGGCCTGGACCGCCCGTACCGCCTCGGAGCCGATCCGGCCCTTGGCGCCGAGGACGGCCACGCGCAGCTTGCTCATCTTCTGTTCCTTAACCGAAGGGGATTAGGCGACGGCGTCGTGCAGCCGGGACGCCTGCTTGTCCTTGAGCGGGCCGATGACCGACAGCGAGGGCCGCCGTCCCAGGATGTCGCGGGCGACCTCGCGGACCTCGTCCGGGGTGACCGACGCCATCCGGGCCAGCATGTCGTCGACCGACATCTGCTCGCCCCAGCACAGTTCGCTCTTGCCGATACGGTTCATCAGCGCGCCCGTGTCCTCCAGGCCCAGGACCGTGGAGCCCCGGAGCTGGCCGATGGCGCGGTCGATCTCCTCGTCGGCGAGGCCGTGCTCGGCGACCTGGTCGAGTTCGTCGCGGCAGATCTTCAGCACGTCGTGCACCTGGGAGGGCCGGCAGCCCGCGTACACGCCGAACAGGCCGCAGTCGGCGAACCCGGAGGTGTACGAGTACACGCTGTAGGCCAGGCCGCGCTTCTCGCGGATCTCCTGGAAGAGGCGGGAGGACATGCCGCCGCCGAGGGCGGTGTTGAGGACGCCCAGCGCCCAGCGGCGCTCGTCGGTGCGGGCGAGGCCGGGCATGCCGAGGACGACGTGGGCCTGCTCGGTCTTGCGGCCGATCAGCTCGACGCGGCCCGCGGTGCGCAGGGCGCGCCGCCCGCCGCGCGGGGCGATGGGCTCGGCCAGCGGGTCCTTGAGGGCGCCGGCCTTCTCGAAGGCGGCGCGGACCTGGCGGACCACCTTGTGGTGGTCGACGTTGCCCGCGCAGGCGACCACCAGGTGGGTGGGGTCGTAGTGCTTCTTGTAGAAGCGGCGGATGCGGTCGGCGGTGAGGGCGTTGACCGTGTCGACGGTGCCCAGGACCGGGCGGCCGAGGGCGTTGTCCCCGAACATGGTGTGCGCGAACAGGTCGTGCACGCAGTCGCCCGGGTCGTCCTCGGTCATCGCGATCTCTTCGAGGATGGCGCCGCGCTCGACGTCGACGTCCTCCTCGCGGATCAGGGAGCCGGTCAGCATGTCGCAGACCACGTCGATGGCGAGCGGCAGGTCGGTGTCGAGCACCCGTGCGTAGTAGCACGTGTACTCCTTCGCCGTGAACGCGTTCATCTCGCCGCCGACGGCGTCGAGGGCGGAGGAGATGTCGAGGGCGGACCTGCGGCCGGTGCCCTTGAAGAGCAGGTGCTCCAGGTAGTGGGTGGCGCCGTTCAGCGAGGGGGTCTCGTCGCGGGAGCCGACGTGCGCCCAGATGCCGAAGGTGGCCGAGCGGACCGAGGGCAGGGTCTCGGTGACGACGCGCAGGCCCCCGGGGAGGGTGGTCCTGCGGACCGTGCCGATGCCGTTCGCGCCCTTGACGAGCGTTTGGGTACGGGCGACGGCCCGCACCTCCGAGGAGGTGCGGGCCGTCGCCTTCGAGCTACGGGACGTCACTGGTCGGCGCCCCCGGCGGAGCCGGTGTCGGATGCGGTCTTCTTGTCCTCGGCGGCCTCTTCGCCCTCGACCACGGGGATCAGGGAGAGCTTGCCGCGCGAGTCGATCTCGGCGATCTCGACCTGGACCTTCTGGCCCACGCCGAGCACGTCCTCGACGTTCTCCACGCGCTTGCCGCCGGCCAGCTTGCGGATCTGCGAGATGTGCAGCAGACCGTCCTTGCCGGGCAGCAGGGAGACGAAGGCGCCGAACGTCGTCGTCTTCACGACCGTACCCAGGTAGCGCTCGCCGACCTCGGGCATCGTCGGGTTGGCGATGCCGTTGATCGTGGTGCGGGCGGCCTCGGCGGCGGGGCCGTCGGCGGCACCGATGTAGATCGTGCCGTCGTCCTCGATGGTGATCTCGGCGCCGGTGTCCTCCTGGATCTGGTTGATCATCTTGCCCTTGGGGCCGATGACCTCACCGATCTTGTCGACCGGGATCTTCACGGTGATGATCCGCGGCGCGTTGGGGGACATCTCGTCCGGCGTGTCGATCGCTTCCATCATCACGTCGAGGATGTGGAGGCGGGCGTCACGGGCCTGCTTGAGGGCGGCGGCCAGGACGGAGGCCGGGATGCCGTCCAGCTTGGTGTCGAGCTGGAGGGCGGTCACGAAGTCCTTGGTGCCGGCGACCTTGAAGTCCATGTCGCCGAAGGCGTCCTCCGCACCGAGGATGTCGGTGAGGGTGACGTAGTGCGTCTCGCCCTCGATCTCCTGGGAGATCAGGCCCATGGCGATACCGGCGACGGGGGCCTTCAGCGGCACACCGGCGTTCAGCAGCGACATGGTGGAGGCGCAGACCGAGCCCATCGAGGTGGAGCCGTTGGAGCTGAGCGCCTCGGACACCTGACGGATCGCGTACGGGAACTCCTCGCGCGTCGGCAGCACCGGCACCAGCGCGCGCTCGGCGAGGGCGCCGTGGCCGATCTCGCGGCGCTTGGGGGAGCCGACGCGGCCGGTCTCACCGGTGGAGTACGGCGGGAAGTTGTAGTTGTGCATGTAGCGCTTGCGCGTCACCGGCGACAGGGTGTCGAGCTGCTGCTCCATGCGGAGCATGTTCAGCGTGGTGACGCCCAGGATCTGGGTCTCGCCGCGCTCGAACACCGCGGAGCCGTGCACCCGCGGGATGGCCTCGACCTCGGCGGCCAGGGTGCGGATGTCGGTGACACCGCGGCCGTCGATGCGCTTCTTCTCCTTGATGACGCGCTCGCGGACAAGCTGCTTGGTCAGCGCGCGGTACGCGGCGGAGATCTCCTTCTCGCGGCCCTCGAACTCCGGCAGCAGCTTCTCGGCGGCGAGCGCCTTGACGCGGTCCAGCTCGGCCTCGCGCTCCTGCTTGCCGGCGATGGTGAGCGCCTGGGCCAGCTCGGGCTTGACGGCGGAGGTGAGCGCCTCCAGGACGTCGTCCTGGTGGTCGAGGAAGATCGGGAACTCGCCGGTGGGCTTGGCGGCCTTGGCGGCGAGGTCCGACTGGGCGCGGCAGAGCACCTTGATGAAGGGCTTCGCGGCCTCCAGACCGGCGGCGACGACCTCCTCGGTGGGCGCCTCGGCGCCGCCCTCGACCAGCTTGATGGTCTTCTCGGTGGCCTCGGCCTCGACCATCATGATCGCGACGTCGCCGTCCTCCAGCACCCGGCCGGCGACGACCATGTCGAAGACGGCGTCCTCCAGCTCGGTGTGGGTCGGGAACGCCACCCACTGGCCGCGGATCAGCGCGACGCGGACGCCGCCGATCGGGCCGGAGAAGGGCAGGCCGGCGAGCTGCGTGGACGCGGACGCGGCGTTGATCGCGACGACGTCGTACAGGTGGTCGGGGTTGAGCGCCATGATCGTGCAGACGACCTGGATCTCGTTGCGCAGGCCCTTCTTGAAGGACGGGCGCAGCGGGCGGTCGATCAGGCGGCAGGTGAGGATGGCGTCCTCGGAGGGCCGGCCCTCGCGGCGGAAGAAGCTGCCGGGGATCTTGCCGGCCGCATACATCCGCTCCTCGACGTCCACCGTGAGCGGGAAGAAGTCGAGCTGGTCCTTGGGGTTCTTGGACGCGGTGGTGGCCGACAGCACCATGGTGTCGTCGTCCAGGTACGCCACGGCGGAACCGGCGGCCTGCTTGGCCAGCCGGCCCGTCTCGAAGCGGATGGTGCGGGTGCCGAAGGCTCCGTTGTCGATGACGGCCTCGGCGTAGTGGGTCTCGTTCTCCACCAGTGTTTTCTCCATTACGTGTATGTCGTCTTTTGTCCCTGGCTGCCCGTGTGGCAGGGGGACTGTGATGGAGAAGCGCTCCGTCCGATGCGGGCCGGTCTTCGATCGAAGCACCCGGGGCTCGCTTCCCCCCGGGGGCCACTACCGAGGACCGGCGGCGGCGAGGTGCGCTTCTCCTCGTTCTCACGCGTACTGCGTTACGTGTCGTACTGCGTTACGTGTTCCCACGCTGAGCTACCACACTACAAAGTGACAGTGACAGCGCGCACGTACAGCAAAGGGAGCGGCCCCCGAACGATGGGAACCGCTCCCTTCACGGCGTCTTACTTGGCGCCCGCCGCACCGCGACGGATGCCGAGGCGGTCGACCAGCGCGCGGAAGCGCTGGATGTCCTTCTTGGCGAGGTACTGCAGCAGCCGGCGGCGCTGACCGACCAGGATCAGCAGACCACGACGGGAGTGGTGGTCGTGCTTGTGGGTCTTGAGGTGCTCGGTCAGGTCGGAGATCCGACGGGACAGCAGAGCGACCTGGACCTCGGGGGAGCCGGTGTCGCCCTCCTTGGTACCGAACTCGGAGATGATCTGCTTCTTCACTGCGGCGTCGAGCGACACGCGTACTCCTCAAATAGTCTGTGACTGGCCACCGAGTGCCCCCGGTCTTCTCCTCGGGGGATCTTCCGTGACTCGGAAGGCGGGGTCCGCTGAGCGCGGCCTCCAGGGCGCCGACGACGGGCTCCGGGGGTGCGTACACAAACGGCCGTCACCCAGAGTACCAGTCGGCGGGCAGCGCCCGAACGGGGAGTTCCGGCTTCGGCCGCTGGGGGCAGGGTACGGCCAGTAGGGTGACGGGGATCGCAGACAGGTCGTCGAAAGGACCGCCCCACCATGGCTGATCTGCCGGACCAGGATGTGAAGGCGCGCAAGGAACGCGAGCGGGACGAGCTGTACGCGCTCGACATCTCGGGCGTGGAGTGGCACTGCGCGCCGGGGACCGAGGAGCACGAGGAGCGGGTGGAGATCGCCTACCTCCCCGAGGGCGCCGTGGCCATGCGGTCCTCGCTCGACCCCGACACCGTGCTGCGTTATACGGAGGCGGAGTGGCGGGCGTTCGTGCTCGGCGCGCGGGACGGGGAGTTCGACCTGGAGACGGCGCCGGGCGGCGGGGGCGTGCCCGCCGCCGAGTGATCCGCCGGACGGCATGCCGAGCGGCCTGAGGTGACGGGGGTACCGCCCGGGGCGGTGCCCCCGTCGGGCTGTACGGGTCCGCGGGCGTCCATCTCGCCGACGCGGCCTGGTTTGGCCTGAGTTGTGGCGGTAGGCCGGGAGCATCGGGGTACGACGGGACTGACGTGGCCGGGGGGCGGGTGATTAGGCTGGGTAGGGGCGCGACGTCAGAACCCGTGGACCGGGCGTCGGCGTCTCGCAGGGGGAGAGCCGGTGGGCCGGACTGTCTCGACGATGTACGACAACTCTCGTATCGGTCGCATCCGTTGCTTCCGTCGCATCGGTTGCATCGGCCGCATCGGTGGCACTCGTTGCGGCGGTTGTGATCGTTTCCGTGCTTCGGACGGTGGGCAAGGGTCGCCCCGGCACGGCATGAGAGTGCTCGACCACTTCAGGAGGAACTGTGAGCAGCGATCGGGGCGGGCTCCGCGGGGGCTGGGCGACACCCGGCGATGACCAGCCCGACGCGGAGTCCGCGGTCGAGACGACCGGCGAGTTCACCATCGACTATGCGCCGCCTGCCTGGTACACGCAGAATGCGGCGTCCAGTCAGGCGAGCGGGGCGAGTGCTTCCGGTGGGTCGGCGGGCGCTGCTGAGGCGGCTGGGGGCGCGTCCGGCGGAGACGAGCCCGCTGGCTCCCCTGATGCCGGTGATTCCGGTGATTCCGGTGATTCCGCAGGGGCCGGGAATGGTGGTGCCGAGGCGCCGGCGGGTGGGCCGCGTCCTTTTTCTTCACCCAGTGGGCCGATTCCGCCGTTGCCCGGGTTGACGCCGCCGCCCCATGCCGCCGGTCTTACCGGGCCCTCCGCCGTGCCGGCTCCGGCGCCGGGGGCGCCGTTCACTCCGCCGGCGCCCGTGCCTGCGCCCGGGGCGCCGTTCACGCCGCCCGCGCCGCCGGTCGGGGGGCCCACCGGGGTGCCCAGGTTGCCGGCCGGGAGCGGGTTCGAGCCTCAGCGGAACGAGCCGCACGAGGAGACGCCTGCGGCCGAGCCCGGACCCGCCTCTCCGACCGCCCTGCCGAGCTTCTCGGCCGGTGGGTCCGGGGGCGGGGACCTGGAGAGCGACGCGACCATGCGGTTCTCCGTCGCCGCGCTGAAGCGGGAGATCGCGGAGCGCGCCGCCGAGGAGAAGGCCGAGGAGAAGAAGGAAGAGGAAGCGGCGGCAGTGACGGCGACCGCCGAGGAGCCGGGGCCGGTCGGCGACGCCGTCTCCGGCCAGGTCCCGGACGAGGCCGAGGACGCTGACCAGGTGCGGGTCGTCGCGGAGGATCAGCGCCGGGACGCCCTGGCGGAGGGGGCCGAGCGCGAGGACGCCGTTCCGGCGGACACCCAGCGCGAGGACGCCGCATCCGAGGGTGCCGAGCCGGACGGCGCCGAGCCCGTCGACGAGGCGCCCGCCGACGCCCGCGCCACGGACGACGAGCCCATCGATGTCGTATCGGACGCCTCCGATGCGACCGGCGTATCCGACGCGTCCGAGCCCGCCGACGCCGTGCCCGGTGAGTCTGCCGTGCCCGGTGGGGCCGGTGAGTCCGGCGTGCCCGACGTGCCCGGTGAGCCCGCCGTGCCCGGTGGGTCCGGTAAGTCCGCCGCGCCGGCCGCCTGGACTCCGCCGCCGGTGCCCGGGAGCGGGATGCCGCCGTTGCCGCCGTCCTACCAGCCGGCCGCGCCCGCGCCGGGCGGGCAGTGGCCCGTGCAGCCGCAGGCACAGCCGCAGCCGCGGACCGACGCTCCGGAGACGCCCGCCCAGCCGCCGTTCCAACCGCAGGCGCCGCAGCCCGCGCCCGCCGCGTGGAACCCCGCGGCCGCGCCGGCGCCGCCGGACCAGCCGCCCGCGCCGCCGGCCGGTCACGGCTTCCCGCAGCCGGGCGAGATGCCCGCTGCCCCGCACGCCGCGCCGGGTTACGGCTTCCCGCCCGCGCAGCCCCAGCCCGGCGCACCGGCGCGGCCCGAGGCCCACGGCTCTCCCGCCACTCCCCCTGCCCTGCCCCCGCAGGAAAGGCCCGAGCCCGACGCCCCCGCGCAGCCGGGTGGGTACGGCTACCCGCAGCAGCCCGCGCCCCCGCAGGGTTACGCCCCGCACCCCGCCCAGCCGCCGCAGGCCCCGCAGGCGGAGCAGCCCGCCCCTCCCCCGGTCCAGCCGGGACACCCGGGTCAGCCTCCGCAGCAGCCGCAGTACCCGCAGCAGGCCCAGCAGCCCCACGCCCCGCTCCCCCCGCAGGCGCCGCCCGTGGACCCCCGGGTCGGGGCCGCGTGGCCGCAGCCGATGCAGCACGACCAGCGGCAGCCGACCAACCCGGGGGCCGCGCCGCTCGGTTACACCGCGGCCGTGGAGCTGTCGTCCGACCGGCTGCTCAACAACAAGAGGCAGAAGGCGAAGAGCAGCCGCCCCGCGGTCGGCGGCGGCCGGTTCAAGTTCGGCGGGAAGAAGGAAGAGGCCGAGCGGCAGCGGAAGTTGGAGCTGATCCGCACGCCCGTGCTGTCCTGCTACCGCATCGCCGTCATCAGCCTCAAGGGCGGTGTCGGCAAGACGACCACGACCACCGCGCTGGGTTCCACGCTCGCCACCGAGCGGCAGGACAAGATCCTCGCGATCGACGCCAACCCGGACGCCGGTACGCTCGGCCGCCGGGTGCGCCGGGAGACCGGGGCCACCATCCGCGACCTCGTGCAGGCGATCCCGTACCTCAACTCGTACATGGACATCCGGCGGTTCACCTCGCAGGCGTCGTCCGGGCTGGAGATCATCGCCAACGACGTCGACCCGGCCGTGTCCACGACCTTCAACGACGAGGACTACCGGCGCGCGATCGACGTGCTCGGCAAGCAGTACCCGATCATCCTGACCGACTCCGGCACCGGTCTGCTCTACAGCGCCATGCGCGGGGTGCTCGACCTCGCCGACCAGCTCATCATCATCTCCACGCCGTCCGTGGACGGTGCGAGCAGCGCGAGTACGACGCTGGACTGGCTGTCCGCGCACGGGTACGCCGACCTCGTGTCGCGGTCCCTCACCGTGATCTCCGGGGTCCGCGAGACCGGCAAGATGATCAAGGTGGAGGACATCGTCGCCCACTTCCAGACCCGTTGCCGGGGCGTGGTGGTCGTGCCCTTCGACGAGCATCTGGCGGCCGGTGCGGAGGTCGACCTCGACATGATGCGGCCGAAGGTGCGGGAGGCGTACTTCAACCTGGCCGCGCTGGTCGCCGAGGACTTCGTACGGCACCAGCAGATGCACGGCCTGTGGACGTCCGACGGCAACCCGCCGCCGGTCGCCGCGCCGCCCCTGCCGGGCCAGCCGTTCCCCGCCCAGCCCGGCCCGTACGGCCAGCCGGGCCGGTCCGCGCCGTACGGCCAGCCACCGCAGGCACCGCAGCCCGGCCAGCCCTACCCCCAGCCGGGTCAGCCGTACCCCCCGGGCCCCGGCTATGGCTACCCCCAGGCACCCCAAGCCCCCCAGGCACCCCAGGCACCCCACCAGCAGCCGCAGCAGCCGCAGCAGCCGCAGCAGCCGCAGCCGCCGCAGCAGTAAGCACCCGCCGCACGACACGCGAAGGGCGGCCGGTGCCTCGGGGCACCGGCCGCCCTTCGCGTGTCCTGTCGTCCCGCCGGGCCTACGCCGGGGGAACCGCCGCCGCGATCAGCTCGCGGCAGCGCTTGACGTCCTGCGCCATCTGGTCCAGCAGCGCGTCCAGCCTGTCGAACTTCGCCTGGCCGCGGACGAAGGCCAGGAAGTCCACCGCGACGTGCAGCCCGTACAGGTCGAGGCCGACGCGGTCGATGGCGTACGCCTCCACCGTGCGCTCGGTGCCGTCGAACTGCGGGTTGGTGCCGACCGAGATCGCCGCCGGCATCGCCTCGCCGGCCGCGTGCAGCCAGCCCGCGTAGACCCCGTCGGCGGGGATCGCGGTGTGCGGGAGCGTCTCGACGTTGGCCGTGGGGAAGCCCAGCTCGCGGCCGCGCTGGGCGCCGCGGACGACGATGCCCTCGACGCGGTGCGGGCGACCGAGGATCTCGGCGGCGCCGCGGACGTCGCCCTCGCCGACCAGGCGCCGGGTCAGGGTCGAGGAGAACGGCTCGCCGCCGCCCGCCTCGCCGGACACGTACAGGTCGACGACCTCGACCTCGAAGTCGTACACCCGGCCCTGCTCGGTGAGGAACTCCACGTTCCCGGCGGCCTTGTGGCCGAAGCGGAAGTTGGGGCCCTCGACGACCGCCTTGGCGTGCAACTTGTCCACCAGGACCTTGACCACGAAGTCGGCCGGGGACAGCTTCGAGAACTCCTTGGTGAAGGGCAGGACGAGGACGGCGTCCAGGCCCAGTTCGGCGCAGAGTTCGGCGCGGCGGTGGTGCGGGGCGAGCAGCGGCGGGTGGCTGCCGGGGCGGACGACCTCGCTGGGGTGCGGGTCGAAGGTGACGAGGACGGCGGGCACGCCCAGCTCGCGGGCGCGCTGCACGGCATGCCTGATGATGAGCTGGTGCCCGCGGTGCACCCCGTCGTAGGAACCGATGGTGACGACGCTGCGCCCCCAGTCCTCGGGGATGTCCTCCAAGCCACGCCAGCGCTGCACTGTGTCCGCTCCTTGTCGCAAACTCGTTCCCACGGCTGCTTCTCACGCAGGTCTAAGGGTGCCATGCCGCGCCGCCGCCGCCCGCATCGGCATGGTGGCTCATACCGGTACGCCCACGCCGGCCAGGCTCTCCAGCGTGCGGCGGGCGCTGGGGCCGACCAGGGCCGCCCACTCCTCGGGCGCGCCGGCCAGCCATCCGGCGACCCGGGCGGCGAAGCCGGGGACGTGCCGGGCCAGGTCGATCAGGACGCGGTCGAAACGGGCGGCGCCCTGCGGGGTGCGGACCATGACCTGACCCGTGCGGTGCACCAGGTCGCGCGGGTCGTCGCCGTGGCCGGGGGCGGCGGCGCGCAGCAGCGCGTCCAGGACGGCGGGCTCCCGCTCGCGTGCCAGCAGGAACTCCCGCAGCTCGTGCCGCAGGGGGCGGCAGGTGTCGGTGCCGGGGCCGGCGAGGACCGTGGCGAGTGCGGCCCGCACCGGCTCGGTTCCGTCGGTCAGCAGGCTCGTGAGCAGCGGGAACAGTACGTCGCGGGCGGCCGGGTCCCGGCCGAGCCGCCGGTCGGCGTAGGCGGCGAGGTGCCCGGCCAGTTCCGGGCTGCCCGCCACGGCGTCACCGACGGCGGCGGCGACCCGGGTGGCCAGCGCGGGCGTGGTGGCGTCGACGAGCCGGCGCAGGGCCTCCCCCGCGTCCGGGCCGAGCAGCCGGGCGCGGAAGGCGTCGAGGACCGGCTCGGGGTGGGTCGGCAGGGCGGTGGCGACCGCGCTCGGCGGCAGACAGGGGTCGCCCGCCGCGAAGTGGCTCAGCGCCCGCCGCAGATGCCGGTCGCGGCTGCTGGGGTCGCGGACCAGGAGGGCGAGCGCGGCGCCGTGCAGGGAGCTGTCGGCGGAGCGCAGGAGCAGGGCGAGGGCGGCGTAGCGCAGCAGCGTGCGGTCCTCGTCGGTGGTGGCGTGCGGGGCGGCGCGCAGTCCGTAGACGACGGCGGCGACGCGCCGTTCGGGCCGTTCGTCGCGGGACCAGCGGTCGGCCGCGCGGCACAGGGCGGCGGGCTCCTCCTCGGCGAGGACGACGAGCAGTTCGAGGGCCCGCCGGTGCGCGCTGTCGGCGAGGAGTTCCACGAGGCCGTCGAGGTCGCGCCGGCGGTGGGTGTGCAGCAGCGCCTGCGCGGCGGTCGCCACGGTCGCCCGCGGGGCGCCGGGTAGCGGGCGCTCGTCGTCGAACCACCGGACCAGCAGCGGCCGTACGGTACCGGGCTCGGCGTCGAGCAGGGCGGCGACGGCGTCGAGGTGGCGGAGGCCGGGGGCGGGCGGCGTGCCGGGGCGGGGCCGGTGTGGCGCGTCGAGGTGGCGGGGGGCGCGTTCCTCTCCGGTGACGGGGCGGCCCGGCCCGGTTTCGCGCGGCGGTCCGTCGGCGCGGATCAGCCGGCGGAGCAGGTCGAGGCGGAGGTCCGTCGGGAGCGGCAGGGCGGTCCAGAAGCCGGGGGCGAACTCCCCGGGCACCGGCCGTCCTTCCTCGCGCCGGGCGGCCACGGCGTCGGCGAGCAGCCGCAGCACGCCGGTGTACGGCGCCGGGTCCGGCACCCGGGCGAGGGTGCCGGCCAGCAGCCGGGCGGCCCACCAGGAGTACGGGTCGCGGTCCAGGGCGCGGACCAGCTCCTCCAGGCGGTAGGCGAGCCGGGGGGCGCCGTGCTGGCGGGCGAGGTGGAGGAGGGCCTCGACGACGGTGCCGATGCGGTGGTGCGGTACGGGCGGCACCGGGCCGAGGCGGTCGTGGACGAGGGTGCGCAGGGCCTCGTCCAGGTCGAGGTGGGCGCCCTGGAGCCAGTCGGCGAGTTCCTCGTGGGCGAAGCGGTAGCCGTTGCCGGCGGGCACGAGGAGTCCCTCGGCGAGGACGGCCGAGGCCCAGTCGGTGCCGTCGCCGGGCCGGTCGGGGTCCGTGCCCCGGGGGAAGAGTTCCTCGAACGACGCCGGGTCCAGGCGCGCCGGTCCGGAGCCGAGGCTGCGCCGGGCGGCCGCGTGGACCCGCCCGGACACCTTCGCCGCGAGCCGGCGTACGGCGGTGCCGCGCGCCCCGGTCCGCTCGGCGAGCCGTCCGGCGACGCGCAGGCACACCAGGTCGAGGTGGGCCGAGAGCACCTCGTCGCGGTCCGCGCGCCCCTGCGGGGCGTCGCCGAGCGCGGCGTGGACCTCGGCGTACAGGCGGAGGGTGAGGGGGTGCCGGGCGTCGGCGCCGGTGAGCGCCCCGTCGGGGACGCCCAGTCGCGCCCGTGCCCGCCGGGCCTCGTCCTCGGTGAGGTCGCCCAGGCGCAGGCAGGGCGGCAGGTCCCCGGCCGCAGGACCGGTCCCGTGCAGCAGCTCGGGCGGGAACTGTGCCGCCGCCCGCTCCCAGTACTCCGCGCGGCACGCGACGACCAGCCGGGTCCCGGTCTCCCGCAGCCAGGTGACCGTCGCCTCGGTCCACTCGGCGAGGCGGCGGTCGAGGCCGGGCGGCATCTCCTCCGGGCCGTCCAGGAGGAGCAGCAGGGGCCGGCCGGCGTCCCGGGCGACATGGGCCAGGCGCCGCGGGGTGACCTCGCCCACGGCCGCCCCGCCGCCCGCCGCGGCGACGGTCCCGGCGGCCCGCTCCAGGGCCCGGCCGACCGCGTCCGCCACGGACCCGTCGTCCTCGGCCAGGTCGGTGCCGCGCAGCCACAGCGTGGGCGCCGGGCGCGGCCCCCGGGCCCGGCGGCGCGCGAGCCCCGCCAGTTCGGTGGTCCGGCCGCTGCCGGGGGCGCCGACCAGTCCGAGGACGCGGGCCGCGCTGTCGGTGAAGGCGGCGAACTCCCCCGTCACTGCCGCCCGTTCGACCGGCTCGGGTGTCCCGGTGCCGGTGATCCGGGGGCCGGGCGAGGCGCCGGGCGGCCCGCACCGGCCGACGGAGACGGTGGTGAGCCGCCGTACTCCGGCGAGGTTGAGGTCGTCGCCGTACGCGGGGACCGTCGCCGCGTTCTCGGCGATCAGCTCGGCGAGCGGGCCGGCGGCGGGGCGCAGCGGTACGGCGAAGCCGACGTCGCCGTGGCCGGACCGGAGGGCGGTGCCCAGGACGCCGAGCACGGCGCCGGTGGCGGCGTCGAGCACCGGGCCGCCGGCCGCGCCGCCGCCCAGCCGGAGCGCGTCCCGCCCGGCGGTGCCGACCGCGAGTTCCAGGACGTCGCCGAGGAAGTGGAAGCCGTCCGTGGAGGTGTACGTCACGTCGGTGGTGCCGAGCACCCGGGCCTCGCGCCAGCCGTCGGCGGCGATCCGGACGTAGGTGCCTGGTTCGGGCCGCTCCCGCGCGGTGACGGGCAACGGGGCGAGGCAGAGGCCCTCGGTGCGGACGAGGGCGAGGTCGAGGCCGGGGAGCGGGGTGACGGCGTCGGCGGTCACGGCGCAGCGGCGGTCGCCGGCGCCGTGCAGCACCAGGCGGGGCAGGCCGTCGACGGCTTCGTGGCTGGTGACGACCGTGCCGTGGTGGTCGGCGAGGAAACCGGTGCCGCGGGGGCGGCCGGCCAGATCGTGGACCCGGACCAGGGGGACACCGGGCTCGCCGGCCGCGCCGGTGCCACCCGGCCAGGCGGACCCGCCCGCCTCACCGGGCCCGCCGGAGTCACCGGACTCATCCGCCGAGGCACTCCCCGGCGCGTCCGGCTCACCCGCCGCGCCCGACCCGTTCAGTCTCCTGCCGTCCCTCCCCCGGGACCGGTTCCGCGACGTCATCGTCGAACCTCCCCGCCGTACACCGCGCCCTGTGATCGACGGTAGGCGGGTGGTGATCGGCGGGACAGATCGCTTGGCGAACGCGCCCCCTGCGCTCCCCCGGTTCACTCCGAGCGCCTGCCCGGACGGGTGAACAGAAGGTGCCTTGTGGATAACTCTAGGGGTGGGGGAACCGAGGGGGGCCGTGGAGCGGCGGAGGCCCCGTGGCCGCCGCTCCACGGACAAGGCCCGGGGCCGACTCCCGGACCCCCGTAAGCCCTGGCAGCCCCCCGCCCCGGAGACCCCCCGCCTCAGCCGAAGATCGCCAAGCTCTTCGCCTTCCCCCGCTGCTCCTCCACCAGCGCCAGGAAGCGGCCGTCGGGCCCGAAGACGGCGACCGCGCCGGCCCCCGCGTACTCCTCGGGCATCTCCAGCCGTACGCCGTTGGTCAGCAGCCGTGCGCGCCGGTCGTCGACGTCCCAGCGGGGGAACGCCGCGTCGGCGGCGCCGGCGATCGGCATGACGGTCAGCTCCTGCTGGAGCTGGTCCAGCGTCCTGGCCGCGTCCAGCTTGTACGGCCCGACGCGGGTGCGGCGCAGCGCGGTCAGATGGCCGCCCACGCCGAGGCCGGCGCCGAGGTCACGGGCGAGCGCCCGGATGTACGTACCGGAGGAGCAGACCACCGACACCACCAGGTCGAGCACCGGCGTGCCGTCCTCGGCGACGGCGTCCCGGACGTCGTACACCGCGAACGAGGAGACGGTGACCGGGCGGGCGGGGATGTCGAACTCCTCGCCCTCGCGCGCCCGCTTGTAGGAGCGCACGCCGTTGATCTTGATGGCGCTGACCTTGGACGGCACCTGCATGATCTCGCCGGTCAGCTCGGCGATCCGGGCGTCGATGGCCTCCCGGGTGATCCCGGAGGCGTCGGCCGAGGCGGTGACGTCGCCCTCGGCGTCGTCGGTCAGGGTCGTCTGGCCGAGCCGGACGGTGCCCAGGTACTCCTTCTCGGTGAGGGCGAGGTGCCCGAGGAGTTTGGTCGCCCGCTCGACGCCGAGGACGAGGACGCCCGTGGCCATCGGGTCGAGGGTGCCGGCGTGCCCGACGCGCCGGGTGCGGGCGATGCCCCGCATCTTGGCGACGACGTCGTGCGAAGTGAAGCCCGACGGCTTGTCGACGATGACAAGGCCGTCGGGCGTGGTGGGCTGCTGGGTCATTCGGCGGTGTCGTCCGTCTCGTCGTCCTCTTCCGGCTTGCGGTAGGGGTCCGCGTCACCGGCGTAGCGGGCGCCCGCGGACGCCTCGCGCACCTTGGCGTCGGACTGCCGCGCCTTGTCGAGGAGGTCCTCGATGGCGCGGGCGGTGTCCGGCAGGGCGTCCATGACGAAGGTCAGGGTGGGCGTGAACTTCACGCCCGCCGCCCGGCCGACCTCGGAGCGCAGGATGCCCTTGGCGCTCTCCAGGCCCGCCGCCGCGGCGTTCCGCTCCTCCTCGTCGCCGTACACCGTGTAGAAGACGGTCGCCTCCCGGAGGTCACCCGTGACCCGGGTGTCCGTGATGGTGACGTGGGAGCCGAGCCGCGGGTCCTTGATCCCGCGCTGCAGCTTCTGGGCCACCACTTCCCGGATGAGGTCCGCCAGCCTCTTGGCCCGCGCGTTGTCGGCCACTGGTCCGTCTCCTTAAACGTTTCTTGCTTCTTGCTTCAGTCTTCGTCGCCGTGGAGTCTGCGTCGAACCGAGAGCAGTTCCACCTCTGGCCGCCCGGCGACCAGCCGCTCGCAGCGGTCCAGTACGTCGCTGAGGTGCCCGGTGTCCCCCGAGACGAGCGCGAGACCGATCTCGGCCCTGCGGTGAAGGTCCTGATGATCCGTCTCCGCCGCGCTCACTCCGTACTTGCGCTGGAGTTCGGCCACGATCGGACGGACCAGAGAGCGTTTCTCCTTCAGCGAGTGGACATCGCCGAGGAGCAGGTCGAAGGACAGCGTCCCCACGTACATGAGTGTTCCGGATGTCCCGCCGGTTCGGGGTAACGGGCGCGGTTGCGCCGATACGGGAACCGTACACGCAACGGCCGGGGCCGATCGACGGAAGTAATCTCCGCCGACCGGCCCCGGTCGCGTGTCAGGTCACGCCCGCGGCTTCTCGCGCATCTCGTACGTCGCGATGACGTCGTCGACCTTGATGTCGTTGAAGTTTCCGAGGTTGATACCGCCCTCGAAGCCTTCGCGGATCTCGGTGACGTCGTCCTTGAAGCGACGCAGACCCTCGATGTTGAGGTTCTCCGCGATGACCTTGCCGTCGCGGATGAGGCGCGCCTTGGTGTTGCGCTTGACCTCGCCGGAGCGGATGAGGACACCCGCGATGTTGCCGAGCTTGGAGGAGCGGAAGACCTCGCGGATCTCCGCCGTGCCCAGCTCGACCTCTTCGTACTCCGGCTTGAGCATGCCCTTGAGGGCCGCCTCGATCTCCTCGATCGCCTGGTAGATGACCGAGTAGTACCGGACGTCCACGCCTTCGCGCTCGGCCATCTGCGCGGCACGCCCGGCGGCGCGCACGTTGAAGCCGATCACGATGGCGTCGGAGCCCATCGCCAGGTCGATGTCGGACTCCGTGACCGCACCGACGCCGCGGTGCAGGACGCGGATGTCGACCTCTTCGCCGACGTCCAACTGGAGCAGGGAGGACTCCAGGGCCTCGACGGAACCAGAAGCGTCACCCTTGATGATCAGGTTGAGCTGCTGGACCTCGCCGGCCTTGAGCACCTTGTCCAGGTCCTCCAGGGAGACGCGGCGGGTGCGCTTGGCGAAGGCCGCGTTGCGCTCGCGGGCGGCGCGCTTCTCCGCGATCTGACGGGCCGTACGGTCCTCGTCGACCACGATGAAGTTGTCGCCGGCGCCCGGGACGTTGGTCAGGCCGAGGACCTGGACCGGCGTCGACGGGCCCGCCTCGGGCACGTTGTTGCCGTTGTCGTCGAGCATGGCGCGGACGCGGCCGTAGGCGTCGCCCACCACCATCGTGTCGCCGACCCGCAGGGTGCCGCGCTGGACGAGGACCGTCGCCACGGCACCGCGGCCGCGGTCGAGACGGGACTCGATCGCGATGCCCTGCGCGTCCTGGTTCGGGTTGGCCCGCAGGTCGAGCGAGGCGTCCGCGGTCAGGACCACGGCCTCCAGCAGGGAGTCGATGTGCAGACCCTGCTTGGCGGAGATGTCGACGAACATGGTGTCGCCGCCGTACTCCTCGGCCACCAGCCCGTACTCGGTGAGCTGGCCGCGCACCTTGGTCGGGTCGGCGCCCTCGACGTCGATCTTGTTGACCGCGACCACGATCGGCACGTCGGCCGCCTTGGCGTGGTTCAGCGCCTCGACCGTCTGCGGCATGACGCCGTCGTTGGCCGCGACGACCAGGATCGCGATGTCCGTCGACCGGGCACCACGGGCACGCATGGCGGTGAACGCCTCGTGACCCGGGGTGTCGATGAAGGTGATCCGGCGCTCTTCGTCGTTGACCTCGGTCGCGACCTGGTAGGCACCGATGTGCTGGGTGATGCCGCCGGCCTCGCCCGCGATGACGTTGGTCTTGCGGATGGCGTCCAGCAGCCGGGTCTTGCCGTGGTCGACGTGACCCATGACGGTGACCACCGGCGGACGGACGACCAGGTCCTCCTCGGAGCCCTCGTCCTCGCCGAACTCGATGTCGAAGGACTCGAGCAGCTCGCGGTCCTCCTCCTCCGGGCTGACGATCTGAACCTCGTAGTTCATCTCGCCCGCGAGGAGCTGGAGGGTCTCGTCGGAGACGGACTGGGTCGCGGTGACCATCTCGCCGAGGTTCATCATGACCGCGACGAGCGACGCCGGGTTGGCGTTGATCTTCTCCGCGAAGTCGGTGAGCGAGGCACCGCGCGACAGGCGAATGGTCTCGCCGTTGCCGCGAGGCAGCATCACGCCGCCGACCGACGGGGCCTGCATGGCCTCGTACTCCTGGCGCCGCTGCCGCTTCGACTTGCGACCGCGCCGCGCGGGACCGCCGGGACGGCCGAAGGCGCCCTGCGTGCCACCGCGGCCACCGGGACCGCCGGGACGGCCGCCGAAGCCGGGACGGCCACCGCCGCCACCGCCGAAGCCGCCGCCACCACCGGGACGACCGGCGAAACCGCCGCCGCCGCCGGGACGACCGGCACCGCCACCGCCGCCGGGACGACCGGCGAAGCCGCCGCCGCCCGGACGACCGCCGCCGCCACCGGGACGACCGGCACCGGCCGGACCACGACCGCCGCCGGGGCCGCCGCCGGGGCGGGGACCGGCAGCCGGACGCTGCGGCATCATGCCGGGGTTCGGACGCGGACCGCCGCCGGGACGGGGACCCGCGCCGCCGCCCTGCGGACGGGGCATCGAGCCCGGGTTCGGACGGTTGCCGCCCGGAGCCTGGGGACGGGGACCGCCCTGGCCGCCGGGGGCCTGCGGACGGGGACCGCCGCCGGCGGCGGGACCGCCGGGGCCGGGACGCGCGCCGCCCTGCGGGCGCGGGGCCTGCGGACGGGCCATGCCGGCGTTGCCGCCGGAGGTGAAGGGGTTGTTGCCGGGGCGCGGACCGGACGGACGGGCACCCGGACGCGGCGCCTGGGCGCCGGGACGGGCACCGCCGGAACGGCCCTGGCCGCCGCCGCCCTGCTGACCCTGACCGGGACCGCCGGAGGGGCGGCCGCCGGGCTTGGGAGCGCCGGGACGGGCACCGCCGGGCTTGGGACCGGTCTGGGCCGGGGCCTGAGCGGCCGGGGCCTGCGGAGCCGGAGCCGACGGCGGCGCGGTGAACTCGGGCGCGGCCGGGGCCGGACGCGGCGCGGGCCGGGGACCCGGCGTCGGGCGCGGGCCGGCGGCCGGCGCGGGAGCCGAGGGGGCCGCGGGCTGCTGCTGCGCAGCCGCGGGCTTGGGTGCGGCCGGCGGCCGGGGGGCGGCCGGACGGTCCCCCGCGGACTGGGCCGGACGGGGGGTGCCTGCCTGCGCCGGGGACGGCGCGGCGGGACGGGGGGCGGCCTTCCGGGGGGCACCGGGCTTGGCGGCGGACCTGCCGTTGCCACCGCCCTGCTGGAAGGCGTCAGTCAGTTTGCGTACGACGGGCGCTTCGATCGTCGAAGACGCCGAACGGACGAATTCACCGAGTTCCTGGAGCTTGGCCATGACGACCTTGCTCTCGACACCGAACTCCTTGGCGAGTTCGTAGACCCGGACCTTAGCCACTTCGCTCCTTTGAGGTCCGGGTTGCGTCCGGACCGTCGCTAGTTCATGGGCGTACTCATCGCGTACTCATCGAGTGCTCATCGCAATCTCGACCTGCTTTCGACTCGCGAGGTACCAAGCCGCACGGGGTTCCGTGCGGCACGTCTTACTGTGTCTGCTCGACGTGGTGGCGCAACGCCTTTACGTCGAGCGGTCCCGGGACGCGCAGTGCCCTCGGGAACGCCCGGCGGCGTACCGCCTGGTCGAGACAGACCTGGGTGGGGTGCATGTACGCACCCCGGCCGGGCAGCGTACCGCGAGGATCGGGGGCGCATTCACCTCCGATCGCCACGATGCGCAGCAGACCGGTCTTGGCCGCTCGCTCCCGGCACCCCACGCAGGTGCGTTCAGGGCAGGCACGAGCATGCGTCCGGCCAGACACTCCTAAGTCTACCTCCCCGCGACGACCTCACCCCTGTGGGGCAAGAATCGAACACTCGTCGCCCGAAACCTGTCGTGATCTCAGCGCCGGACGGCTTGGATCTATTCCCCCGACGGCTGCTGCTGCTCGGTGTCCGGGCGGATGTCGATCCGCCAGCCGGTCAGCCGGGCGGCGAGGCGGGCGTTCTGGCCCTCCTTGCCGATCGCGAGCGACAGTTGGTAGTCGGGGACGGTCACCCGCGCGGAGCGGGCCGCCATGTCCACGACCTCGACCTTGGTCACCCGGGCCGGCGACAGGGCGTTCGCCACCATCTGGGCCGGGTCGTCGGACCAGTCGACGATGTCGATCTTCTCACCGTTCAGCTCGCCCATCACGTTGCGGACGCGGCCGCCCATGGGGCCGATGCAGGCGCCCTTGGCGTTCAGTCCCGAGCGGGTCGACCTGACGGCGATCTTGGTGCGGTGACCGGCCTCACGGGCGATGGCGGCGATCTCGACGGACCCGTCGGCGATCTCCGGCACCTCCAGGGCGAACAGCTTCTTCACCAGGTTGGGGTGGGTGCGCGACAGCGTCACGGACGGACCGCGCACGCCCTTGGCCACCCGGACCACGTACGACCTCAGCCGCATCCCGTGCGGGTAGGTCTCGCCCGGGACCTGCTCCTGCACCGGCAGGATGGCCTCCAGCCTGCCGATGTCCACCAGCACGTTCTTCGGGTCGCGGCCCTGCTGGACCACGCCGGTGACGATGTCGCCCTCGCGGCCCGCGTACTCGCCGAGCGTCGCGTCGTCCTCGGCGTCCCGCAGCCGCTGCAGGATGACCTGCTTGGCGGTGGTCGCGGCGATCCGGCCGAAACCGGACGGGGTGTCGTCGAACTCGCGGGCCGCCTGGCCCTCTTCGAGGTCGTCGGGGTCCTCCTTCGCCCACACGGTCACGTGTCCGCTGGTGCGGTCGAGCTCCACGCGGGCGTGCCGGCGGCTTCCCTCGGTGCGGTGGTAGGCGATGAGGAGGGCCGACTCGATCGCCTCGACCAGCAGGTCGAAGGAGATCTCCTTCTCCCGTACCAAGCCCCTCAGGGCACTCATGTCGATATCCACGGCTACGCCTCCTCCTCTTCCTGCAAGTCCTTCTGGTCCTGCGTGTCCTTGCGGTTGAACTCGACCTGGACCCGGGCCTTGGCGATGTCGGCGAAGGCGAGCCTGCGGGCGGTGGCCTTGCGGCCCTTCACGCCGGGTACTTCGAGATCCACGCCGTCGTCGTCCACGGTCAGGACGCGGGCGACCAGGTCCTCGCCCGCGGTGAGCCGGAACCGCACCAGGCGGCCGACGGCGCGTACGTAGTGACGGTGCTCGGTCAGCTCGCGCTCCGCACCGGGGGTGCCCACTTCGAGGGTGTACTCGCCCTCGCCCATGGCGTCGGTCTCGTCCAGCTTCGCCGAGAGCGCGCGGCTCACATCGGCGATCCGGTCCAGGTCGGCCCCGGTGTCGGAGTCGACGACCACCCGCAGCACGCGCTTGCGTCCGACCGAGTCCACCGCGATCTCTTCCAGGTCGAGTCCCTGCGAGGCGACCAGCGGCTCCAGCAGTGCTCGCAGCCTCTCGCTCTGGGTGGTGCTCATCCGGGTGACTCCTCGGCCGCGTGTGCTGTTGTGGGACGGTGCGCGTGTCAGGTCAAAGGGTATCCGGTCGCGGAGGGTGTTGCCGTCCACCCGGCCCGGCGGTGCCGCTGAGTGCTGCCCGGCGGCGGCCCGGGTACCGTGATCACGGGCCTTGGCCCGCCCCGCTCTCCGCCGCTTTTCGTACGAGTCTGCCGAGGACGTCCGCCGTGCCCTCTTCTCCCTCGTCGCGCCCGCCCTCGGGACCGCGCAGAAGGATTCTGCTCGCCTCCGCCGCCGGGGGCGCGCTGCTCGCCGGCTGTTCCGGCGGCCCCGGTTCCGGTTCCTCGCCGGCCGCCGCGGCGACTGCCGAGCGGGCACGCGTGCGTGCGGCCCGGGACAGCGAGCGGCTCGCCGAGCGGTACGACGCGGTGATCGCGGCGCACCCGGGGCTGGCCGCGCGTCTGCGCCCGCTGCGCGACGAGGTGCTCCGGCACGCGAAGGCGTTCGCCGCCTCCACCGGGGCGTCACCGTCCGTCTCCGCCCGCGCCGCCGGGCCGGGCGAGCAGCGGGCGGCGGTGCCTGCGACCGAGCGGGAGGCGCTCGCCGGGCTCGCCGCCGCCGAGCGGAAGCTGGCCGGCCGGCGCACCGCCGCGCTGCTCGACCTGCCGGGCGAGACGGCCCGGCTGCTGGCCTCGGTGGCGGCGGCCGGGGCGGCGCACGTGTATCTGCTGACGGAGGGGGACGCATGAGCGGCGGCAAGGGCGAACTGACGGCCGTCCAGGCGGCGCTGGCCGCCGAGCACGCGGCGGTCTACGGCTACGGGGTCGTCGGCGGCCGGATCGGCGAGGAGCGGCGTACGCAGGCGCTGGCGGCGTACGACGCGCACCGCGCCCGCCGGGACGCGCTGGGGCGCACGGTGCGCGCCCTCGGCGGCGAGCCGGTGGCGTCGGCGGCCGGGTACGCGCTGCCGTTCGCGGTGGAGGACCCGGCGGCGGCGGTGAGGCTGGCGGCGGAACTGGAGGACCGGGTGGCCGGGGTCTACTCCGACCTGGTGCGGGCGTCCTCCGGGGACCGCCGGGCGGCGGCGGCCGAGGCGCTGCGGGAGGCCGCGGTGCGGGCGGTGCGCTGGCGCGGGGAGAGCGTAGCCTTCCCTGGGCTCGCCGAGCGGGCCGGCACCGCGTCGGCTCCGGCGACCCCGACGGCGTGACACGTACTCGAGGTCCCGTACGGGAAGGGAACGGCTTCCGCATGGCTTTCGAACCGCCGGGGCGCCTGGTCAGGGCGCTCGGTGAGACGGCACCGGCAGGCGACGACTGGCTGGCCGGGCTGCCCGGGGCGGCCCGGCGTGCCGTGGAGCTACGCGGGTTGACCGTGGAGCGGGTGCAGGTGCCCGGCGGGCGCAGCAGCCTGGTCCTGCTGGTCCGCACGGCCGACGGGACGCCGGCGGTGCTGAAGCTGGCGCCGCCCCGGGCCCGGCCGGAGAGCGAACGGGCCGCGCTGGCCCACTGGGCCGGCCGGGGCGCCGTACGCCTGCTGGAGGAGGGCCCCGTCGAGGGCGAGCTGCTGCTGGAGAAGCTGCGTCCGGACGTCTCGGTGCGGTCGCTGCCGGAGGCGCGGGCGCTGCTGGAGGCCGCGGGGACGCTGCGGAGGCTGTGGGTGGAGCCGCCCGCCGGGCACCCCTTCGAGACGGTCGCGGAGCGGACCGGGCGGCAGGCGGCGGCGATGCGGGCGGACGCGGAGGCCGATCCGGCGCTGGCGCCGCTGGTGGACGCGGCGCTGGCGGCCCGCGAGGAGCTGCTGGCCGCGCCGCCGGAGGAGAAGCTGCTGCACGGCACGTTCCGGCAGAGCAAGGTGCTCGCCGGGGACCGGGTGCCGTGGCTGGCGGTGGGCCCCGACCCGGTGGTGGGCGAGCCCGCGTTCGATCTGGCCCGGCTGGTCCGCGACCGGGTGGAGGACCTGATCGCCCAGTTGTCCGGCGCCGCGACGACCCGCCGCCGGATCAAGCGGCTCGCGGAGTCGCTGGAGGTGGACCGGGAGCGGCTGCGCGGCTGGACGCTGTTCCGGGCCGTGGAGTCGGGCGTCCGGGCGGGCCGGGTCGGCCGGGCCGGGGACGCGGAGCTGCTGCTGGAGTTCGCGGGCTGGCTGTAGGGCCCGTCCGGCGGCCGGACGGGCCCCGCGGACCTCAGGCGGTGAGGCGGGCGACGGCCTCCTCGACCGTCAGTTCCTCGCGCTCGCCGGTGCGGCGGTCCTTCAGTTCGACCACGCCCTCGGCGGCGCGGCGGCCGGCGACCAGGATCTGGGGGACGCCGATCAGTTCCGCGTCGGTGAACTTCACGCCCGGGGAGACCCCGGTCCGGTCGTCGACCAGGACGCGGACGCCGGCGGCGGAGAGCTTCCCGGAGACGTCGAGGGCCAGCTCGGTCTGGAGGGCCTTGCCGGCGGCGACCACGTGCACGTCGGCCGGGGCGACCTCCTTGGACCAGATCAGGCCCTTGTCGTCGGCGTGCTGCTCGGCGAGGGCGGCCACCGCGCGGGAGACGCCGATGCCGTAGGAGCCCATGGTGACGCGGACCGGCTTGCCGTTCTGGCCGAGGACGTCGAGCTTGAGGGCGTCGGCGTACTTGCGGCCCAACTGGAAGATGTGCCCGATCTCGATGGCGCGGTCCAGCTTGAGGCCGGTGCCGCACTTGGGGCAGGGGTCGCCGTCCTGCACGACGACGACGTCGACGTACTCGTCGACCTCGAAGTCACGGCCGGCGACGACGTTCCTGGCGTGGGTGTCGGGCTTGTTGGCGCCGGTGATCCAGGCGGTGCCGGGGGCGACGCGCGGGTCGGCGAGGTACCGCACCTTGTCCAGGCCCTGCGGGCCGACGTAGCCGCGGACCAGGTCGGGGCGGCCGGTGAAGTCCTCGGCGGTGACCAGTTCGACGGCGGCGGGCGCGAAGTGGGCCTCGACCTTGTCCATGTCGACCTCGCGGTCGCCGGGGACGCCGACGGCGACGATCTCGCCGTCGACCTTGACGAGGAGGTTCTTCAGGGTGGCGGAGGCGGGGACGCCGAGGGAGGCGGCGAGGGTCTCGATGGTGGGGGTGTCCGGGGTGGGGATCTCCTCGGCGGCGGGCGCGCCGGAGGCGTCCACGGGCTTCAGCTCGTAGGTGATCGCCTCGGTGTTGGCGGCGTAGTCGCAGTTGGGGCAGTCGGCGAAGGTGTCCTCGCCGGCCTCGGCCGGGGCGAGGAACTCCTCGGACTTGGAGCCGCCCATGGCGCCGGCGGTCGCGGCGCAGATCCGGTAGTCCAGGCCGAGGCGCTCGAAGATGCGCTGGTAGGCGGCGCGGTGCAGGGCGTAGGACTCGGCGAGGCCCTCGTCGGCGGTGTCGAAGGAGTAGGAGTCCTTCATCAGGAACTCGCGGCCGCGCAGGATGCCGGCCCGGGGGCGGGCCTCGTCGCGGTACTTGTTGGCGATCTGGTAGAGGATGACCGGCAGGTCCTTGTAGGAGGACGCCTGGTCCTTCACCAGCAGGGTGAAGATCTCCTCGTGGGTGGGGCCGAGCAGGTAGTCGCCGCCCTTGCGGTCCTTCAGGCGGAACAGCTCGGGGCCGTACTCGTCCCAGCGGCCGGTGGCCTCGTAGGGCTCGCGGGGCAGCAGGGCCGGGAGCGTCACCTCCTGGGCGCCGATCGCGTCCATCTCCTCGCGGACGATGCGCTCGACATTGGCGAGGACCTTCTTGCCCAGGGGCAGCCAGCTCCACAGGCCGGCGGCGGTACGGCGGACGTAGCCGGCGCGGACCAGCAGCTTGTGGCTGAGGACCTCGGCGTCCGCCGGGTCGTCGCGCAACGTCTTCGCCAACAACTTGGACATGCGCTGGACCGGTGCGTTCGCCATGGCTCTCGTATCTCCTGCTGCGTGAGGGTGATGACGAACGAGGTTAGCCGGGCGGTCCCAGGTCGCGGAAATCGGTTAACGCGTCATCGCCGCAGCAGCGGGAGCGGGGCGCCCATCACGGCGTACGGCTTCGGGGCGCTGGGGAAGAGGACCTGGCGGGCGAGGTCGGTGTAGCCCAGGGAGCGGTAGAGGCCGCGGGCGGGGCTGTCGGTGTCGATCGCGGAGAGGATCGAGCGGGGCTGGGCGGCGCCGTCGGTGATCGTGGTGATCAGGGCGCGGCCCACGCCGAGGTTCTGGTGATCCGGGTGGACGTGCAGTTCCGTGATGACGAAGGAGTCGTCCAGCCAGGCGTCGTTGCCCTGGGCGCGGAGGTAGGGCTCGACGACCGTGGACCACCAGTGGACGCGGTCGTTGGGCATGCCGTACACGAAGCCGGCCAGGCGGCCGTCGGGGGCGGTGGCGCCGAGGGCGCGGGCGCCCGGGTAGGTCATGTGGCGCAGGACGATCTGCCGGCGGACGGCCACCTCGTCGGGGCCGAGGCCGAACGCCGCGGCTTGGACGGCCAGGGCCTGGTCTACGTGGGTGGTGAGGTCCAGGGGGCCGATCACTGCGTCCATGCGGGGAGCCTACAGGGGGGTTCGTGGTGACTTCCGGGTGCGGGTGCCTCGTGGCTGATCGCCCGGTTCTCCGCGCCCCCGGGGCGACTTCAGAACAGGACGCTCATGAAGGCGCCCACCTCTTCGAAGCCGACCCTGCGGTACGTCCTTCTGGCCGCCGTGTTGAAGTCGTTGACGTAGAGGCTGGCGACGGGGGCGATGTCGCTGAGGGCGTAGCGCAGGACCGCGGCCATGCCGGGGGCGGCGAGGCCCCGGCCGCGGTGCTCGGGGGCGACCCAGACGCCCTGGATCTGGCAGGCGCGGTCGGTCGCGGCGCCGATCTCGGCCTTGAAGACGACCTTGCCGGTGTGGTCGAAGCGGGCGAAGGAGCGGCCGGAGCCGACGAGTTCGGCGACCCGGGCCTGGTAGAGCAGGCCGCCGTCGCCGGCCAGCGGGGAGACGCCGACCTCCTCGGTGAACATCGCCACACAGGCCGGCAGGATCTGGTCCATCTCGTCCTTGCGGACGCGGCGGACGTAGGGGTCGGGGGCGACCTCGGCGGAGGTCCGGTCGGTGACCATGAGGGGCTGGCGGCGGCGGACCTCGCGGGCGGGGCCCCAGGTGGGTTCGAGGAGCCGCCAGAGCAGGGCGGTGGCGTCGGCGGGGCCGACGATGGAGGAGCAGCGGCGGCCGGCCCGGCGGGCGCGGTCGGCGAAGGCGCGCACGGCGCGCGGGGTGGCGCAGATGGGGACGAGGTTGGCGCCGGCGTAGCACAGGGAGGTCAGCATGCCGTCCTCGTACCAGCCCCACATCTCGCCGCCGAGCCGCCAAGGGTCGAGGCCGGCGATCCGCACCCGGGAGGTCACGAAGGCGTTCGTGACCGGCTCGCGGTCGAGGACGGCGAGCGCGGCGTCCAGGTCACCCGGTTCGAGGACCCGGGAGGTGGTCTGCGTCAACACGTGCGGGGCCTCACCCTAAGGTCTGCTGATCTCCGCACTGTACCCGCCTGCCATGTGTCGCGCCGCCCCCGGGGGACGGCGCGATGGTAGGGGGGAGGGTCAGCCGGCGACCGCGACGGAGGGCTCGCCGGAGGGGACGCCGTCGGCCTCCATCTGCTCGGCCAGCTTCATGGCCTCCTCGATCAGCGTCTCCACGATCTTGGACTCGGGGACGGTCTTGATGACCTCGCCCTTGACGAAGATCTGCCCCTTGCCGTTGCCGGAGGCCACGCCCAGATCGGCCTCGCGGGCCTCGCCGGGACCGTTGACGACACAGCCCATGACGGCCACCCGCAGGGGGACCTCCATGCCGGTGAGACCCGCGGTGACCTCCTCGGCGAGCTTGTAGACATCGACCTGGGCCCGGCCGCAGGACGGACAGGAGACGATCTCCAGACCGCGCTGCTTGAGGTTGAGCGACTCCAGGATCTGGTTGCCGACCTTGACCTCCTCCACCGGCGGAGCCGACAGCGAGACCCGGATGGTGTCCCCGATCCCCTGCGACAGCAGCGCCCCGAAAGCGACGGCCGACTTGACCGTGCCCTGGAACGCCGGACCGGCCTCCGTCACCCCCAGGTGCAGCGGATAGTCGCACCGGGCCGCGAGCTGCCGGTACGCCTCGATCATCACCACCGGGTCGTTGTGCTTCACCGAGATCTTGATGTCCCGGAAATCGTGCTC